>JBARAK010000646.1:0-18006 GCA_049791955.1 Caulobacteraceae bacterium | reverse complement strand
GGCCTGTCGGTCGATCCCAAGGTCCGGGTCCGTTAGGCGTGGCCGAGGCCGGCGCAGCGGCGTCAGGCGGCTGGACCCCCGCCCGTTCGGTCGCCGGGGGGCGCAATCCCTGGGCGATCCTGTCGGTGATCTCGATCGCTACCTTCATGACGACGCTGGACAGCTCCATCGCCAACGTCGCCCTGGACCACATCGCCGGCACCACGGGGTCGAGCTACGACGAGGCGACCTGGGTGCTGACTACCTTCCTGGTGGCCCAGGCGGCGATCACGCCGATCAGCGGCTGGCTGGCCGACGTGGTGGGGCGCAAGCGCTACTACATGTTCTCGGTCTTCCTGTTCACCTTCGCCTCCTTCCTTTGCGGCATCTGCCAGGACCTGACCTCGCTGATCCTGGCGCGGATCCTCCAGGGGATCGGCGGCGGCGGCCTGGCGCCGGTGGAGCAGTCGATGCTGGTGGACACCTTCCCGCCGGCCAAGCGCTCGCTGGCCTTCGCCGCCTACGGGATCGTGGTGGTGGCCGGGCCGACCATCGGCCCCACGCTCGGCGGCTGGCTGACCGATAATTTCGACTGGCACTGGGTGTTCCTGATCAACATCCCGGTCGGCGTGCTGTCGCTGGTGCTGGTCCACCTGTTCGTGGACGAGCCGCCCGCGGTGGTGGAGCGGCGCAAGCAGCTGACGCGCGACGGGCTGAAGTTCGACTTCCCCGGTTTCGCGCTCGCCGCCCTGTTCCTGGGCGCGCTTGAGATCACGCTGGACCGCGGCCAGCGGCTGGACTGGTTCTCCAGCCCGGTGATTCAGGCCACCTCGATCATCTGCGTGCTGTCCATCGCCGCCTTCATCCCGTGGGAGCTGACCCGCAAGGACCCGGTGGTGAAGATCCGGCTGTTCTTCCAGCGCAACTTCGCGGTCGCCTCGCTGCTGCTGATGGTGGTGGGGCTGCTGATCTTCGGCACCACCCAGTTCATCCCCCAGCTGTTGCAGCAGGTGCTGGGCTACACCGCCACCGACGCCGGCCTGGCGCTGACCATGGGGGGCGTGGCCATCATGGTCATGATGCCGGTCGCGGGCGTCCTCGGCGGCAAGGTCGACCCCCGCCTGCTGATCGGCTTCTCGTTGCTGATCCAGTCCGCGGCCCTGTGGAACATGAGCCACCTGAACACCGAGATGTCGTTCAGCGTGGCGGCGCGGGCGCGGGCGTTCCAGGCGCTGGGCCTGCCGTTCATGTTCGTACCGATCACCGCGATCGCCTACGTCGGGCTGAAGCCCGAGGAGAGCAACCAGGCCTCGGCGCTGATGAACGTGATGCGTAACCTGGGCGGCTCGATCGGCATCTCGATGGTCCAGACCCTGACGGCCCAGCGCCAGCAGTTCCACCAGGCCCGCTATGTCGAGACCCTCAATCCGCTGAACCCGGACTACACCCGCGGCGTCGACAACATCGCCCGTGTGCTGCAGGACAACGGCCAGCCCTCGGCCTTCGCGCCCCAGCAGGCCCTGGGCCAGCTCTATGGCAAGCTGACCCAGCAGGCGGCCATGCTGTCCTACATCGACGCCTTCCACCTGCTGATGCTGATCACCCTGGGCTGCCTGCCGCTGCTGTTGCTGCTGCAAGGGCCGGGCAGGACCAGGCCGCCGGCGGAGGCGGGCGCATGATCCGCCCCCCGATCCGCCCCCCGGTCCGTCCCATGATCCGTTCTGGCCTGGTCGCCTCCGCCTGCCTGGCGCTGGCCTGCGCGGCCTGCACGGTGGGGCCGGACTACCACCGGCCCGAGACGCCGACCCCGCCAGCCTTCGCCGACACGGGCGACAAGGCGTCCAGCCCATTGGGCCAGACCCTGTCCGCGCCCCAGGACGAGGCCCAGATCGCCGCCTGGTGGACCGGCTTCGGCGATCCGGTGCTGGACGGCCTGATCGAGCGGGCGCTGAAGGGCAACCTCGACCTGCAGACCGACTACGCCCGCATCCGCGCGGCGCGCGAGCAGGAGGTGGTCCAGGGCGCCAAGGACCTGCCCCACGCCGGAGCCAATTTCAGCACCGCGCGCCTGAACGACAACGCCAGCACCTCGCCCCTGGCCGGCCTGCTCGGCGAGCGGGGGGCCGCCACTGCCGGTGGGGCCGGCGGGGGAGGGGGCGCGCCCTCCCACATCAACAGCTTCGCGGTGTCCTTCGACGCCACCTGGGAGCTCGACCTGTTCGGCGGGGGGCGGCGCGGGGTGGAAGCGGCGCGGGCCAGCACCGAGGCGGCTGTGTGGGCCAAGCGCGACGGCGAGGTCTCGCTCACCTCCGAGGTCGCCAGCGACTACCTGACGCTCCGCGCGCTCCAGCTGCGCATCGCCATCGCCGAGCAGGAGGTCGCGCGCCAGAGGGACACCTTCACCATCATCCACCAGCAGGCCCAGACCGGCTTCGTCACCCGGCTGAACGTCAACCAGCAGGAGGCCCAGGTCCAGGCGGTGATCGCCTCCATCCCCGAGTTGGAGGCCCAGGCCCGCGCCGAGATCCACGCCATCGGCGTGCTGTTGGGCGAGGAGCCCGAGGCGCTGGAGGCCGAGCTGTCGAACTCCGGCGGCCAGGCCCTGCCCGGCGTGCCGGAACAGCTGCCGGTGGGCCTGCCCTCGGACCTGCTGCGCCGGCGTCCGGACGTGCGCGAGGCCGAGCGGCGGCTCGCCGCTTCCACCGCCCAGGTCGGGATGCAGGTGGCCGGCCTGTATCCCAAGTTCAACATCCTGGCGATCGCCCCCTTCGCCAGCAACACCTTCACCGGGGTGTTCAACGCCAACAGCGCCAGCTCCATCGGGGCGGGCGTGATCCAGTGGCCGATCTTCCAGGGCGGCCAGATCCGCGCCAACATCCGCAACGCCCGCGCCGAGCAGGACGAGGCCTATTTCGCCTATCGCAAGTCGATCCTGGGGGCGCTGCAGAACGTGGAGGACGCGCTGTCGCGCTACCAGGCCGACCAGCGGCGCATCGTGGCCCAGAAGGCCTCGGTGGCGGCGGCGGAGAACTCCGAACTGATCGCGCGCCAGCAGTACGGCGTGGGCCTGGTCACCTTCATCAACGTGCTGAGCGCCCAGCAGACCCTGCTGAGCGCTCGCAACGAGCTGGCCCAGGACCAGGGCCAGCTCGCGACCGACCTGGTCTCGCTCTACAAGGTCCTGGGCGGCGGCTGGCGCGCCGACGAGGGCAAGCTGCTGACCAGGGCGGGAGTGTCGGTTCCGTAGGGGATGCGGGGCTCAACCCTCGCCGACGAAGCCCACCGTATTGGCGAACAGCTTGCGAAGCTCGGCTTCGGCCTCCAACTGGCGCCGGGTCATCCGCAGGACATCCAGCTCCGCTTCGGCGGCCTCGATCTGGCGGTCGATGAGTTCGAGCTGTTGGCGGAGGGTGTCGCGGTCTTGCATCCCCGCCAGTTTGACCCGGCGACGATGAACGCGGCCTGAGCGACGACCGCTACCGTTCCGCTTCCGCCCGTTCGTCGAACTGCTGGCGGGCCGCGTCGATCTCGTCGAGGTGGGCCATGGCCCACAGGCCGAGGGCCTGGACCGGCTCGCTGAGGGAATAGCCGAGCGGGGTCAGCGCGTAGTCGACCCGCGGCGGGATGGTCGGGAACACCGTGCGGCTGACCATGCCGTCCCGCTCCAGTCCCCGCAGGGTCAGGGTCAGCATCCGCTGGGAAACCCCCTCGACCATCCGCTTGAGTTCGTTGAAGCGGCGCGGGCCGTCGCGCAGCAGCATCACCACCAGCACCGTCCACTTGTCGCCCACGCGCGCCAGCACCTGGCCGACCTTGCGGCACTCGGCGTGGGTGGCCTCGGGGCCGGCCTTGGGCCGGATTTCCAGCGGCTGGACGGTCACTTCGGTGTGCTCCGGTATCAGGAATGTGCCTTCTTGCGGGATCTATAGCAGTGACAGACATAGCCCAAGTCACAAATGTATACTGGGTGATCCATGAAACTGCTCCACATCGATTCCAGCATCCTCGGCGCCCATTCCGCCAGCCGCCCCATCGCCGCCGCGGTGGTCGAGCGGTTGCGGCGGGAGAGTCCGGGACTTGAGGTGATCTATCGAGACCTGGCCGCCGAGCCCCTGCCGCACCTGGCCGTCGACAATATCGCCGCCGAGCATCCGCTTTCCGCCATGGCCGGCGGCGGCGGTTCGGAGGCCTCGGTCGAAAGTTCCGCCGCGCTGGAGGCCTTCCTGGCCGCCGACGTGGTGGTGGTCAGCGCTCCCATGTACAACTTCACCGTCTCCAGCCAGCTCAAGGCCTGGATCGACCGCATTCTGGTTCCGGGCAAGACCTTCCGCTACGGCCCCGAAGGGGTCGAGGGGCTGGCCGCCGGCAAGCGGGTGATCGTGGCGATCTCGCGCGGCGGCCTTTATGGGCCGGGCGCGCCGGCGGCCTCGGCCGAGCACGCGCAGTCCTATCTGCGCACCGTGTTCGGCTTCATGGGCGTCTCGGACCTGGAGTTCATCGTGGCCGAGGGGATCCAGCTGAGCCCCGAGCACCGCACCCAGGCCCTCGACGCGGCCCTGGCCGCCGCCGGCGAACTGCGCGCGGCCTGAGGGGCGTAATTCCCTCTCCCCCTGCGGGAGAGGAAGGGGCCCATCGCTTGCGATGGGAAGGTGAGGGGTCGCACTGCGGTCAACAGCAGCAAGCGTTCGTCGACCCCTCATCCTCCCCAGCAAAGCTGGGTCCCCTCCTTCTCCCGCAAGGGGAGAAGGCATTGGCGGCCGCGCCAACCGCGAACCTTGCCGCGAATCGCGACTCGCTCAACTTTTGAGTGAGCTGGAGGCGGTTATGGAAACAAAGACTCAGACCTATCGGCGGAGCTGGAGATCCCAGGGGCAGATCCTGGCGCTCGGCCTGGGGCTTATCCTGTTCATGGATATGAAGTTCCGGATGACGGCGCACGGTCATCTGACTTTCTGGGCCTACGTCCAGGCGACGGTGGTCTTCCTGCTGGTGTTCGCCGAGATGGGGTTCTGGCTGCACCGGCCGACGCTGAGCCTGGACCCCGACGGCGTCCGGCTCGACGCGCTGCAGTACAGCTGGACCTACAGGTGGAAGGACATCCAGCAGGTCGACGAATTCGAGCCGCACACGCCACCGTTGATGACCTGCCTCGGCCTGCGCCTGCGTGCGGGAGTCGAGCCGCAGCACCGGTTGGCCGAGGCGCTCTGGCGCACAGTCTACGGCTATTCGGCGGTGATCGGGGATGGCTGGGACGCGCCCCTGCCCCAGTTGCGGGAAAGCATCGAGCGCTACCGCACGGGCGCATCCGCCTGACGCGGGCCATTCGGTTTTGTTCCGGTTCCATGCTACCTGATCGTGTGGAGCCCGTTGTCCGGACCCAGATTGGGCATGCGGTCGCGCGGCGCCCATTCATCTCGGGGGAGGTTTCTTTGCAGGATATAATCGACAGCTACACCGCGACCTTGAAGAAGTACGCGGTGTTCGACGGTGTGGCGGGCCGGAGGGAATTCTGGACGTTCTTCCTGGTCAACTTCGCCGCCTACCTCATATGCTCTGTATTCATCTTCGTGTTCGCGCACTCGGTGCTGGCGCTGCTGATCGATCTGCTGTTCTTCGCGCTGATCCTGGGCACGCTGGTGCCCTATTACGCGGTGATGGCGCGGCGGCTGCACGATAGCGGCCGGTCGGGGTGGTGGATCCTCATCAGCTTCGTGCCATTCGTCGGCGGCCTGATCCTGCTGGTGCTCCTGGCGCTGCAGACGGCGGAGGGCCCGAACAAGTACAATCCGATGTCCGTCGCCGCGGCGGCGTTCTGAGGCGTCCGGGGCGCGGGATCGCTTCCGCGTCCCGGCACTGCCGGGCTCTGTCTCTAGGGGTGGATCGTGCTCTTCAGGAACTGCACGCCGTCCGGTCGCGCGTTGCGCGTCGCCCAGTTGGACGCAGGCTTTATCTCGACCACGCAGACCGTGTCTTCCGGATGGGTCTGGGCGATCAGGGTGTTGCGGATCTCACTCGCCGGCAGGTCGAGCGTCGCCAGCCACACCGAGTTCTGCAGATGGCTGGCCCGCCAGTTGAACAGCTGCTCGTACAGCTTGGTGTGGTCGTGCTCCTTCGACCTGATCTCGTAGGTGATGATGTAGAACGCCACCCCGGTCTCCCTGGCAGACGGGGGAGACTGAGCCAATCTCCTCTCGCGGGCAAGGCGAGTGACGTGGCTTAAGGTTGAGCGGCGTCTACTTCCCGCTTTCGGCGGGGACGGCCGGGTCGAAGGGGGGCTTGTAGGGTGTCGAGCTGGGCGGGATGTAGGTCTTGGCGTAGGGCTTGAGCGGACCGCTCTCCTCCAGGCCCAGCGCGGCGTAGAACCCAGGCCAGACGAACTGCAGGATCAGCAGGGTCCCGGCGACCGCCAGCACCCCCCAGCCGACGATCTTCGCGCCCCGTCGCTGGACGACGATCGATCGGGTTTCGCCCGCCGCCAGGGTCTCGTCGCACTCGGGGCAGAGGTTATAGACCCGCCGGACATAGCGATAGCGCGGGGTGGTCAGGACGACCCCGGGATCGCGCCGGGCTGGGGCGAACCAATGCATTCGCCCACGCGGACGCTGATTTTCCGCCGCGAAGGCCTCCTTGTAGTCGAGCCGCTCCTGGTCGATCCGTTCGCGAGGACGCCGCTCGCCTGCAAGGCAGGCCCGGCCACAACGCTCGCAGCTCCCCGCCTGGGTCTCCAAATCGCGCCTCCCCGCCCGTACGCATGCCGGAGGCTAAGCGTTTCCGGGCGTCGCCGCATCCCCCTCAATTGATACCGGGGCAATGCATCGTCCCCGGGGGCTCCGACCCCGAACTTCAGGGTGCATTGGTAGTGGACCTAGCCTTTCACGCCCCCTTCGCAGGTGTGGACGGGCTCCGAACGCAGGCGTCGTCGTCGCCAGGGCCATGATCGTCCCGCTGGTGCAATGTTGCGCTTTCAGCCCATGGGGGCGCGGGACAGCGGCGCTTTTGCGGCGTCTTCCTACCGGTGCGCGGTCGGTGGGGCGCAAAAAGAAGGCCCCGCCGGAGCGGGGCCAGTCAGAGGGGGAAACGCCCCAGGGGTCGGGGCGCGATCTCTCTGGTCCCCGCGCGGGGCCGCATTAGGGCTTGCCCTTGCCCATACGTTGCTGAATTGCGGCTGATCGGGCCGACGGCGCGGCGAACGTTACGCCTTCGCCAAACCCATCAGCAGCCGGACATAAGATCAGAGCCTTTCCGGTTCGAGCGGACTCATTCGAAGCCGGATAAAAAGGCTCTGAATCGGATCATTGGAGCGTGACGGGCGCCGCAACCGGCATCCACTTGCGGCTGTCACGCTCTACCCCTCCCGCACCTCGAAATGGACCCGGTCGAGGTCTTCGCGGCTGAGCATCTGCAGGGTGACGAATTCGGACTTGGTGAAGCTGATGATCTCGGCGTCCGACAGGACTGGCCACCCCATCACCACAGCTGCGGGCAATGAGGCCATGGCGGTTCCAGTTTCGGGATCAAGCGCGTAGACGCTTCTGCGCATAAGGGTCTCTTCCTTCCGCGCCGGCTCCTTCCATGCCCGGATCTCGAGCGTCCCGAATGTTCGGGCGAGGGCCAGCTTGATTGGAGCATACGCCGCAAAAGCGGCGGCCTGAAAGCCCTCTTCTTGCAACAGGGATCTGCAATCTTCGGTGGGAATGGGGACGGCGCAAGCCGTCCCCACCAAACCCAGCGGGATCAGAAGCCGGCGGACTGACGCTCGCTGCGCACGGTGCGAGCCATAGCCAGTTGCAGGTTGCGCTGCTGGACGCCGCCCAGCTTGTCCACAGCTTCCTCGCGGACGGCGGCGCGGCAGGATTCCCGGTTGTCCAGCGACGCGCCCACGACGTTGCATAGGCGCGAGGCCGCCGCGTCGATCCGCTGCTGGAAGCGGGCCGCGTCGGTCGGGTTGGACAGGTCGAGGTCGGTGATCTGGATGTGGACTTCGGCGGCCTGGGCCGCGGGGGCGATCGCCGAGATGGCGGTCGCTGCCATGGCGAGGGTGGCCATGGAACTCAACAGGTTGATCATCTTGGTCATAGGGGGAGGCCCGATCTTTGAGTTTCCGCCTTTTTGGCGGATTGGTTTAGTGGCGGGCGTTGAATAGTACGGAGCTGTGACAGTCGATTAACAGCACCACGTTCAGTTTGTGATTGTATTGAGGCGATTCCTCCCCCCGGTTCAGCCGTAATTGGTCTTAATTCTGTATACGGTATTGGTTGGGGCCGATTTCCGATTCTCTACGGAAGGCAAGCGACGGCGCGGCGACTGGTGCGCAGCCGGGCGATAAGCCTCTGATCCGGGCCGCCCGGCGAAGGAGTTCCATCCTCGACTTTGAGGGGGGATGAGAGGGCTCAGTGCGACAGGAAGAACGAGAGGAACGCCAGGCCGCCGGCGGCGATCAGGCACAGGGACGCCGTGACGTTCGTCAGATTCAACATTGTCGCTCCCATTTGTTTCGGGACCAAACCGGGCGCATGCCGCCAAAGTTCCGGGCTCGAAAGCGGTCGCAACGCTTTCCATCCTTAGGAGAATCCGATGGTTACCCCCGCCAGGCGGGTGGCCTCGGGGGCGTGGCTGGACCGGCCGCCGCGCGGGGCGCCTCATCGGCCTGTGTCGCCTTGCCCACAGGAGCGGGGAGGGCGCGCCCGAGGTCCAGGCCGGATTGGACAGCCGCCGCGGGAGCTATGCTATAGCTGGGCTTCCCGCGATCGCCTGGAGCGTGTTCCTAATGTCGGTATCGATTGTCAGCAGACGCCTTGTGACCCTGGGGCTGCTCGCGCCCGCGCTGGCGGCGTGCGGACAGGGTGCGAGCAAGTCGGCGGCCCCGATGCCGGACGACATGCGGCTCGGAAACCCCAATGCGAAGGTCACGGTGGTGGAATACGCCTCCGTCGCCTGCCCGGTCTGCGGCCATTGGTACAAGGAGGTGTTCCCGGCCTTCAAGGCCAAGTATATCGACACCAACAAGGTGAATTTCATCTATCGCGAGATGCTGGTGGGCGACAACACCGAAGTCGTCACCGCCGCCTCGGGCTTCCTGCTGGCGCGCTGCGCCGGCAAGGACAAGTATTTCGCTATCGTGGATGCGGTCTATCGCAGCCAGCCCGGCCTGTTCGACGATCCGCACGGCGTGCTGCTCAACATCGCCAAGAGCGCGGGCTTCACTGAGGCCCAGTTCAACACCTGCGTCAGCGACGATACGGCCCTGAAGGCGCTGAGCACCCGCGTCGAGGCCAATTCAAAGCGCGACAACGTGGATTCCACCCCGACCTTCGTGATCAACGGCAAGTCGCTGCAACCGGGTTTCCACCCGCTGGCCGACCTGGACGCCGCGATCGCCAAGGCCCAGGCGGCGTAAGAAAGCTCCTCCCCCGCTTCGCAGGGGAGGAGAAGTTCCTATCCCGCCGCCATCTCCGCGAGCTTGGCGACGGTGTTCATGTTGCGGGCGGTGCCGGTCCTGGCGGCGGGGATCTTGAGCTTGGAGTGGGCCATGCCTGCGCCATAGCGGACGTAGATCTCGCGCAGGCCAAGGCGCACCTCCTCCTCCGGGTCCTGGCCGGAGAGGGTTTCCAGGGTGTCGGATGGCGGCGGCCCGTCGAGGAACAGCGCCGTCACCCGATTGCCTGGCGCATCGGGGAACGGGTTGCGGGCCAGGACCGCGGCCATCTCCGCGGCGGTGCGGACCAGCACCCCGACCGGCTTGCCGGAGAAGGCGTGCAGCCGGCTCTCGATGGCCGCCTTGACCTCGGCCTCGGCGGCGTCGCTTTCGAACACCACGTTGCCGCTGGCGATGTAGGTCCGCACGCCGCGGAGGCCGGCCGCGTCGCACATCGTCTTGAGCTCGGCCATGGGCAGCTTGCCGGTTCCGCCGACATTGACGGCGCGCAGCAGGGCGATGAAGGCGGTCATGGGCGGAGGCTACACCGGGACCGCCGGGGATGTCTTCTTCGCCGCACCCGCAAGCCCGGGGCGCCGCCTTACAACCTTGCCGGGCCGCGGCTATAGCTCCCGATGCTGGACGCGCGTCGAGATGCGAAGCGGTCCGGGAGATCGCGGATGACTGCACGGAGCGAGCCCGGGACTGTTCCAGGCGATCACGGGAGCGGCCGGCTGCCGGGGCTCGACCTGCTGCGGGCCGCCGCCATCAGCTGGGTGCTGCTGTATCACGCCACCCTCTTCGACCTCGTGCCGAAACCGGGCGCCGCCGCGCCGGTGGTGGCGTTCGGCTGGATGGGCGTGGACCTGTTCTTCGTCCTCAGCGGCTATCTGATCGGCGGCCAGCTTTTCCGTCCCCTGGCGCGCGGGGAGCGGCTCGACTTCGGGGGCTTCTATCTGCGCCGGGCGCTCAGGACCCTGCCGGCCTATCTGGTGGTGGTGGCGGTCTATTTCCTGTGGCCCGGCCTGCGCGAATGGCCCGACATCCAGCCGCTCTGGCGCTTCCTCAGCTTCACCGCCAACCTGGCGCTCGACATCTCCCGGCCCAAGACCTTCTCCCACGTCTGGTCGCTCTGCGTGGAGGAGCAGTTCTACCTGGTGTTTCCCATGGTGGTGGCGCTGCTGGCGCTGCGGCCAAGGGCGTGGAAGGTGATCGCCGCGGCCGTGGCGGTGCTGGTCCTCGGCATGCTGCTGCGGTGGGGGATCTGGCTACACTTCGTCGGCCCGCACGAGGTGGGCGGCGTCAAGTCCGGCTTCAGCTTGGCCTATCTGAAGTACATCTATTATCCGACCTGGACGCGGCTGGACGATCTGCTAGGCGGGGCTATGGTCGCCGCCCTGCGCGTGTTCCGGCCGCGGCTGTGGACCGCGATCCTGCGGCGCGCCAACCTGATGCTGGTCGCCGGGATCGGCGGGGTCGCCCTGTCGATCCGCGTCTTCGGCGGGGAGGCGACCGAGCTGGTTCCCGCCATCTTCGCCTACCCGCTGCTGGCCGGCAGCCTGTCGCTGATCGTCGCCGCCGGCGCCTCGGAACGCAGCGTCATCGGGCGCTACGCCGTCCCGGGCGCGAGGTCGCTGGCGATGGGAGCCTACAGCCTCTACCTCAGCCACAAGATCGTCTTCCACCTGGTGCAGGTCCACCTGTCGGCCAGCCTTGCGCATTATCCCTGTGCGGCGTTCGGGGTCGCCCTGTTCGCCGCGCTGGTGCTCGGGGCGGCGCTGTACTGGCTGGTCGAGCGGCCCTTCCTGAAGCTGCGGGACAGGCTGGGCGGCAGGGCCAGAACCGCGCGTACAGCGGCGGCCATCGATCCCGCGGCGGCCTGAGTCCGGGTGATTGGCGTTAATACACGCGGGCGTTGACTCCCTGCCGGAGCGGGGTAGCGTGTTCCGATGAAGACTCGGTGGGCTGTTCTGATATTATCGGGGCTGCTGGCGGGCTGTTCGGCCGGGCGGGACACGACCGCCACGACCCAGGCCGTGGACGGCTTCCACCGGATGCTGGACGCCGAACAGTTCGACCAGATCTACAGCGCCAGCTCCGACGACCTCAAGCACGCCAGCACCCAGGCGCGGTTCACCCAGTTCCTGGCCGCCGTGCATCGCAAGCTCGGCCCGACGCGGCAGACCAAGCAGAGCGGCTGGAACGACAACTACGCCACCGGCGGTCACTTCATGACCATCCGTTTCGACACCACCTTTGCGTCCGGGCAGGGGAGCGAGACCTTCGTCTACCGGCTGAACGATGGAGTGTCGCCCCAGCTGGTCGGCTACCACATCAGCTCGGACGCGCTGGTCCTGAACTGAGGGTCTTGCGGACGAACCGGACGCGCTCGGCGACCGAGGCCAGGGGCAGGTGGACAAGTTCGTAGCCGAGTTCGGAATAGACCTCGATCATGACCCGGCAGGTCGCCTCGGCCTCTTCCACCGATTGCTTGCGCTCGGCGTCCTGGGTGAAGATCTCCGGCCAGGGCGGGGCGAGGAAGACGCGCGGGTTGTAGCGCAGGTTGCTGGCGGCCCGCTGTACGTGGGCCAGCGCCGGCGCGCCGATAAGCTTCAGGTAGCCGAGCACGTCGGGTGCGCCGCGATCAAACAGCACCGGCCCGGCGAGCGCCCGCGCCGCCTGGTGGGACCGCATCTCCCAGCTCAGCATCAGCTCGGCGTAGGCCATGCGGTCGGACCAGGGCAGGGAGGTCCCGCCTATGGCGACCTGGTCCTTGATGATCGCGCGGCCGGCCTCCGGCATGTGCGCGAACCCCTTGGCGGCCAAGGCGTCGATCAGGGTGCTCTTGCCCGAGCCCGGACCGCCGGTGACGATGAAGAAGCGCTGGGCGTCGGGCACGGTCGCGATCGCCGCCGTCAGCTCGCGCGGGCGTTGATGGCGTGGAAGCTGCGGTCCCAGCGCAGGCCGGTCGGCACGGTCCAGGGCTTGAGCAGCGAGGCGCCGGGTTTCCAGGACAGCAGCACCATGTCCGCCCGGCCGACCAGGTCCTCGAACGGTACGAAGCCCGCGCCCTCCTGGGCCGGCAGGTATCGGTCCAGGACCGGGTTCCAGGGGCAGGCGGACTGGCCGGGCGCGGTCTTGCCGGGGTCGAAGCGGCTGTCGGCGGAGTTGTCCCGGTTGTCGCCCAGCAGGAAATAGCAGCCGGCGGGCACGACATAGACGCCGGTGTCCCCAGCGGGGGTGTTGGCCCCATAGCTGTTCACCTGATAGCGCCGGCCATTGGGCAGGGTCTCGCGGTAGCGGGTGACGGCGAAGGCGCCGAAGGCCCCGTCCTCGCTGGAAAGGCCCAACTTCTGGCGCGGCACGGCGCGGCCGTTGATCTGCAGCACCCCGCCCACGACCTGGATGTGGTCGCCGGGCAGGCCGATCAGCCGCTTGATGATGTCGGTGCGCCCGTCGCGCGGTTCCTTGAACACCACGATGTCGCCCCGCTTGGGCGCGTGGGCCAGGATGCGTCCCTGGGGCAGGGGCAGGCTGAGCGGCAGCGAATGGCGGCTCCAGCCGTAAGCGTATTTCGACACCAGGATGTAGTCGCCGACCAGCAACGTCGGCTCCATCGATCCCGACGGGATGGTGAAGGGCTGGCAGAACACGATCTTGGGAACCATCGCGACCACCAGGGCGAAGGCGATGGTCTGGATCAGTTCGAACAGGCCGTGGGTCCTGGACTTCACCCGCATCGCTGTTTCCCCGTCCTCAGGACCGTCTGGTCCAATTTCTACCATGACGCCTCCGCGCCCGGGACGCTCGTTAAGGTTCGGTAATCGGCCGGATGCTTCCGCAGTGGCTTGACAGATGGGTTTACGCTCGTAATTTGTCAATGGTGATTACGCCTGTAATCGTCTGGCTGGCCCGAAACATGCGAGCTTCCGCACATCCCGTCCGCCCCCTCGCCTGGATCGCGTTGCTTGGCCTCGGTGGCTGCGACGACGGCCGTAGCGCCAGCGCCGACGCCTTCTGGCGCGCCCGCCAGGCCGCGCTCGACCCGCCCCAGCTATGGTCGGTCGCGGTGGTCGAGGCGCCGCATCCGGGCCGGCCGGTGCTGCTGTGCGCCGACACCCGGCTGCGGTCGGGCTTCGTCCGGGGCGATCCGGCTATCGGCGAGCGGTCCTGCGCGCGCATCGGCGAAGAGAAGCGCACCGCCCTGGGACTTGGCTTCGACTGCCAGCTCGACGGCACGACCTATCGCGTGTGGTCGGCGGCCGCGGGAGACCTGAAGCGGGATTTCACCACCCACGTCAGCATCCAGCCGGCCGAGGGCGGGACCGGCTACGTCCACAGCCTGCGCTTCCGCCACCTGGGCGCCTGTCCGCCCGGCTGGAACGTCGGCGACAGCACCAACCAACACGGCGAGCACGTCCGCGATCCGATCCTCGCCCCGACCCCCTGAGCCGACCAGCCTGGCCTCAGTCGTCGTTGGAGGTGACGGTCCAGGTCACGCGGGACGGGGTGCAGACCTGGTGGCCGCTGGGGCCGGTGGCGGTGACCACGATCTGGGCCGCGTTGCGCGATATCGAGCCGGTCGCGACGGTGATGCTGACGTTGTCGTCATCGGCGGTGGCGTACACGTCGACCCCCGGCGGATAGCGGAAGTGATGCTCGCCGTACTTGATGACGTAGCTGCGGTGGTCGAGCTTCACGCAGCCATGCGTTCCGCCGCTCAGCTCGAGCGCGCCCTCCT
The DNA here is from genome assembly GCA_049791955.1 of Caulobacteraceae bacterium. Taxonomy (GTDB): domain Bacteria; phylum Pseudomonadota; class Alphaproteobacteria; order Caulobacterales; family Caulobacteraceae; genus CAHJWH01. Next base: position 3,871 of record JBARAK010000646.1, on the reverse strand, counting down.
GCATCCCGTCCTGAGCATAGGCCAAGCCCGCGGTCGCTGCGATCAGCGCGGCCACAAAGACCGGTAGTGCAATCCCGAGCCGTCCCATGACGCCATCTCCAGGCGCGTCGCCCTGGACACGATCCTCGCACATAACGCTGTGCGGAACCGGATCATTCGGCGACGGCTTCCGAAGCCGTGCAAGATGACGGCCACCGGCGCAGGGCGGGCGCTCAGCCGTGCGCTTCGGTCCCGGGGGCCTCCGCCACCGTCGCGACCGGCGCGCGGGGGCGCTCGTCGACGGCCAGGGTGAAGACGTCGGGGCGGGCGTAGTGGCCGACCACGTCCAGGTCGTACTTGCCCCGGATCGCGTCCATCGGGTCGATCTCGGCTGTCAGCACGGCTTCGCGGCCGTAGACCGGGCCGGCCAGCACCTCGCCGAGCGGGCTGACGATCACGCTGCCGCCCTTGATCAGCTCGGTCTTCGGATCGTCGCCCTGGATGCAGGCGTAGTCGGCCGGCGCGTCGGCGCGGGTCATGTACTGGCAGGCGCTGAGCACGAAGGTCCGCCCCTCGTAGGCGATGTGGCGCATGGAGGCCTGCCAGATGTCGCGCTCGTCCACGGTGGGGGCGCACCACAGGCTGACCCCCTTGGCGTACATGGCCTGGCGCAGGACGGGCATGTAGTTTTCCCAGCAGATCGCCGCGCCCAACCGGCCCATCGGCGTCTCGATGGCGGGCAGGGTGGAGCCGTCGCCCTGGCCCCAGATCAGCCGCTCGCTGGCGGTGGGCATCAGCTTGCGGTGCTTGCCGAGCAGGGCGCCGTCCGGGCCGAAGAACAGCGCCGTGCAATAGAGCGTGCCGCCGTCGCGCTCGATCACGCCCACGACCAGATGCGACTTCATCTGGGCCGCGAAGCCGCCGATGCGGGCGGTCTCGGGACCGGGGACCTCGATCGCGCCCCGCCAGTAGCGCAGGAAGTCCTCGCGGCCCTCCGCACTGCGCGTCCCCACCCGCGCGCCGAAGTCCAGGCCCTTGGGGTAGCCGCCGACGTAGGCTTCGGGAAACACCGCCAGCGCCACCCCTTCGGCGGCGGCGGTCTCGCAGTGGGCCTGCATCCGTTCCAGGGTCCGGGGCGTGTCGAACAGGGACGAGCCGGCCTGGACGACCGCGATGCGATGGGTGCTCATGGGGCTGGTGTAGCGTCGTGCGGGACGATTGGGGAGCGGCGGCGGGTCGCGGGAGCGTTTTTAGATCGCCCTAACCTCGTCCGTGTAATCCGGCCCCGTACATCGGGAGCGCGAAGTGTCCGAACAACGCACCTTTGGCCGTCGTCAGGCCGCCGCAACGGTCGTCCCACAGCGCCGGATGGAGCCGCGTCCGGTTCAGCCTGCTCAGGCTCAGGCTCGCGATGAGACGCCGGCGGCCGAGCTGCCACCCGCCGCGGAAGCCCTGAGAGCCGAGATCGCCGCCGGCCGCAAGGCTGCGGGCGGGGACTTCGCGGACTGGCGCAGGTCCCGGCAGGGTGGACGGGTGTTCGCCTGGCTGATGACCCTCGTCCTGCTGTCACCGGGCGTGTTCTGTTTCATCTACCACGCGCCCGGGCCGGTTTCGACCGGCGTCGAGGCGTGCGGGATCGCGGCCAACTGGTGGCTGCGGCGGGCCCGGAAGCAGCACCTGAAGGACATCGCCACCTGGAAAGCGCCTGGGGAGAATTTCTAAGCAGCTGACCTGGCCAGCAGCACGCCGCAGGCGAAACCCAGCAGGATGATCGTCAGCACCAGGGCTGCGATCGCGCCGAGCGGGTAGTCGCGCTCGCGGACGAACACGGCCAGCATCAGCGCCACGCGAAGGACCGGCAGCAGGATCAGCAGCCCGATGCCCGCGGCGGTCACGCCGGCGCCGGCGGTTACGCCCAACGGCCCGAGCGCGAGGCCCACGGCGATCAGGCCGCACGCCAGCCAGACGCCCTGTTGCAGCACGATCGCCAGCAGCCGCTCCAGCTTCTGGGGAACCGCTTTCCCGGGCTGGATAGACACGGGGGTCATGCGTGGGTTCCCGGCAGGTGGACGCCGAACGCACTCAGCAGCATCTGCACCGCCAGGGCCAGCAGCACCACGACGAACAGCACCCGCATCCGCTCGCCAGGTATGGCCTGCAGCAGCTTGGCGCCGACCAGGGCGCCGGCGACCGAGCCCAGCGCCACGGGGCCGGCCAGTCCGGTCTGGATGTCGCCGCGCACGAAGTAGACCCCGGCGCTGGCGGCGGCGGTGACGCCGATCATGAAGTTCGAGGTGGCGGACGAGACCTTGATCGGCAGTCGAAGCGCGCTGTCCATGGCCGGTATCTTGAGCACGCCGCTGCCGATGCCGAGGAGGGCCGAGACCAGGCCCGCCCCATACATCAGCGCCATCCCGAGCGGCACGCGTCCGACCTGGTAGGGAACCTCCCGCCCCAGCGACGGGTCGGGGTAGCTGGAATGCAGGCGAAGCGCCGAGCCCCAGCCCTTTTCCGCCGGGGCAAGGACACCGCCGGCGGGATTTCCGCGGCGGGTCAGCATCTGCTGCGCCGACAGCCCCAGGATCGTGGCGAACAGGAAGAACAGGAAGGGCGTGGGCAGGGAGCCGGTCAGGAACACGCCGGTAAGGGCGCCCAGCGTGGTGGCGACCTCCAGCACGATGGCCAGCCGGATGTTGGTCAGCCCGGCCTTCAGGAACGGCGCGGCGCTCCCGCACGAGCAGGCGATGACCGAAACGATGCTGGCGGCGACGGCGGCGTGGATGCCGACGCCGCCGAACAGGGTGAGGATCGGGACGATGAAGATGCCGCTCGCCATGCCGAGCGCACCGCCCAGGGCGCTCGCGCCCAGCGATACGGCGAACAGCCAGAGGCCGAACTGGAGGTCCATCCCTGCGCCTCAGGCCGCAAAGGGGGCGCGGCGGGTGAGGCGGGTGACGAAGCGGATCAGGTCGCCCCGGTAGTAGAGCCTCTCATGGTCGATGGGCCGGGGGCCGGCGCAGTAGGATGTCCGCTCGATCAGGAAGATCGGCCCGCCGGGCGCCACGCCCAGCGCCTCGGCCACCTCCGCCTCGGCGGCTACGGCCTCCAGCCTGTACTCGGCCTCGACCAGCGGCAGGCCGTAGCGCTGTTCCAGCAGGGCGAAGATCGGTTCGGCTTCCAAGTCGTGGGTAACGATCTTCTCGCCGATCTCCAGCGGCAGGTAGGTTTCGTCGAACGACATGGCCACGCCGTCGGCGAGGCGCACCCGCCGGATCCGCATCACCTGGGTCCCGGCCGGAAGGGCCAGCCTGTGCGCGACCGCCTCGCTGGCCGCGACCACCGCCTTGTCGACCAGGCGGGCGGTGGGCGTGCGCCCCAGCGCCTGCATGTCCTCGACGAAGCCGGTCAGCTCGGTCAGGTCCTGGGTGATCTTGGGCTGGGCGACGAAGGTGCCCTTGCCCCGGCGGATCTCGATCAGCCCCCGCGCGGCGAGGTTCTGGATCGCCTTGCGCACCGTCGTGCGGCTGACCTCGAAGCGCGCGATCAGGCTGTCCTCGGTGGGAAGCTGGGCTCCCGGCGGCAGGACGCCCCGCCCGATCTCGGCGGAGAGCACGGTTTCCATCTGGGCGTAGAGCGGCGTCGGGGAAGCATCCATAGTCATGGTGACGTCATGACATCATGATGTCGCTATGGCAAGCGCGAGGCTATGCGTATGGCTTAGTTGAGCTTCCCGTAGGAAACCGTTCAGGGAAGCGTCATCGGCCGGCGCTAGTTTTGCGTGTATCGAACACTGCAAAGGCATCTTGATCATGAAGCGTCTTCTCACGGGCGTCGCCGCCCTCTCGATCGCCGTCGGCGCGCTCGGCGCGGTCGGGACCGCCTCGGCCCAGCC
>JBARAK010000645.1:0-3191 GCA_049791955.1 Caulobacteraceae bacterium | reverse complement strand
CGGCAGGAGCCGGCCTTGAACGCCGCCAGCGCCCGCTCGCGCTGGCCCTGGCTCTTGTCGCCGTGGATCGAGGCCGCGCCGATGCCGCAGGCTTCCAGGTGCTTGGCCACCCGGTCCGCCCCGCGCTTGGTGCGGGTGAAGACGATGGTGCGGCTCAGGCTGGAGTCGGCGAACAGTTCGGCCAGCAGTTCGCGCTTGTGTTCGGCCTCGACGAAGATCAGCCGCTGGTCCACACGCTCGGCGGTGGTGGCGACCGGGGCCACCGACACCTTGGCCGGGTCGTTGAGCAGTTCACCGGCCAGCTTGCCGATCTCGCCCGGCATGGTGGCCGAGAAGAACAGATTGGTGCGGGCCTTGGGCAGGTGGGAGACGATGCGGCGGATCGGCTGCAGGAAGCCGAGGTCCAGCATCTGGTCGGCCTCGTCGAGCACGAAGATCTCGGCCTCGGACAGGTTGGCGGTCTTCTCGCCCAGGTGGTCGATCAGGCGGCCGGGAGTGGCGACCAGCACGTCGACGCCGGCGGCCAGCGCCTTCATCTGCGGGCCGTACTTCACGCCGCCGAACACGACCGCGACGGTGAAGCCGAGGTGACGGCCATAGGTGCGGAAGCTCTCGGCGATCTGGGTGGCCAGTTCGCGGGTCGGCGACAGCACCAGGGCGCGGCAGCCACGACGGGGCGCGGGCTTACGGGTGGCGTCGAGACGGTGCAGGATCGGCAGGGCGAAGGCGGCGGTCTTGCCGGTGCCGGTCTGGGCGATGCCCAGCAGGTCGCGGCCGCTCATGACGATCGGGATCGCCTGGGCCTGGATCGGCGTGGGGGTCTCGTAGCCTTCGGCCTTCAGCGCCTTGAGCAGCCCGGGGTTCAGGCCAAGGTCAGTGAATTGGGTCATGTATCGAATTGCTTTTCAGGCAAGCCAGCTCAGGGCGGCCGAACGCATCGGTCGCGCCTCGGGCGGGCGGATCGTGGGGAGCGCCCCGCGTGGCCTGGGCGATCTATGCGGAAACTGTCAGGGCGCTCGACAGGCGAGATGCGCTGGTTTGCATCCCTCACGCGGCTGGAGCGCCGATAGCACGCAAAGCTGCGCGCGATCGCTAAATCGTTGCTGCGGCGCGAAAAGTCAAGCCGCGATTGGCGCAGGCCCTCAGTCGCGCTAGATAGCCGCCCATGTCCGACCGGATTTTCTTTCCCTTGGTCGCGCTGACCGCGATCGCGATGATCGCCGTGGCGCTGGTCTACCCTCAGGGCGACGGCGCCCGCTCGCCCGGCCCCTTCGGCCACGAGACCACCGCGGACGCTGCGGCCCGCCAGCCGAAACTGCGCCCGGCCGCCCCCAAACCCACGAAGCCCGGACTCCTTTGACCCACACGATACTCCTTTGACCCACACGATCGATCCCCTCGCCGTCGGCCGTCGCGTGCTCCGCGCCGAGGCCGATGCGCTGATCCATGCCGCCGAAGCCCTGGACGCCGCCTTCGCCCGCGCCTGCGAGCTGCTGCATGGCCTGAAGGGCCGGCTGGTCTGCACCGGCGTCGGCAAGTCCGGCCACGTGGCGCGCAAGATCGCCGCCACCCTCGCCTCCACCGGCACCCCCTCCCTGTTCGTCCACGCCACCGAGGCCAGCCATGGCGACCTCGGCATGATCGGCCCGGACGACGCCCTGCTGGCGCTGTCCTGGTCCGGCGAGACGCGGGAGCTGGCCGACGTGGTGGCCTACGCCAAGCGCTTCGGCATCCTGCTGATCGGCATGACCGGCAATCCGGCCAGCGCGCTCGGACGCGCCGCCGACGTCGTGCTGCTGTTGCCGGACGAGCCGGAGGCGGCCGACGCGGTGAACGCCCCCACCACCTCGACCACCATGCAGATGGCGTTGGGCGACGCCCTGGCGGTGGCCCTGCTCGAAGGCCGCGGCTTCACCCACAGCGACTTCCGCACCTTCCACCCCGGCGGCAAGCTGGGGGCCGCGCTGCGGACCGTGGGCGAGCTGATGCACAAGGGCGGCGAGCTGCCCCTGGCCCCGGAAAGCGCCACCATGGCCGAAACCCTGCTGGTGATGACCGAGAAGCGGTTCGGCTGCGCCGGCGTCGTCGACGGCGAGGGCCGGCTGCAGGGCGTGATCACCGACGGCGATCTCCGGCGTCACATGGGCGGGTTGATGAACCATCGCGCCGTCGAAGTGATGACCCAGGCGCCGCACACGGTTTCGCCGTCCATGCTAGCCGCGGAGGCGCTGAAGCTGATGAACGACAGCCGCATCACGGTGCTGTTCGTGGTGGAAGACGGCCGGCCGACCGGCATCCTGCACGTCCACGACCTACTGCGGTCGGGGGTGGTCTGAAGCCTGCTCCAGGGTCGGGCGCCTGCGAAATAGGCGGTCCCGCTTCGAGCCGCCGGTCCCGCGCGAAAGTTGGGGAGCCCGCCCCATCCCCGGGCGTTAGCAGCCCCGATCAGGCCCTGCGATCTCGGGCCCTGCGATCTCGGGCCCCGCGATCTCGGGCGATGAACCGGCGGGACCGCCTTACCCCTGTCACGAACCACCCCTACCGATCCAGATAGACGCGACGCCTGCATGGAGACCCGGATGCCCTTGTCGAAGCCCCGCGCCGACCTTGTTCCCAACACCCTGGACTACGAGATCACGCCGCTGGTGAAGGCCACGGGGTTCCGCGAGTACGACGCGCGCTGGATCCTGGGCAAGGAGATCAACTACCTGGGCATCACCGCCCTTGGCCTGGGCCTGGGGACCTACATCCACGAGATCGGCGTCGCGCCGCGCGTGGTGGTGGGCCACGACTTCCGCTCCTATTCGATCAATGTGAAGCAGGCCCTGTGCCTGGGCCTGATCGCGGCGGGCTGCGAGGTGCTGGACATCGGCCTGGCCCTCTCGCCCATGGCGTACTTCGCCCAGTTCGACCTCGACGCGGCCTGCGTGGCCATGGTCACCGCCAGCCATAACGAGAACGGCTGGACCGGGGTGAAGATGGGCGCCCAGCGGCCCCTGACCTTCGGGCCGGTCGAGATCGGCCGGATCAAGGAGCTGGTGCTGGGCGCGCAGGGCGTCGAGCGGGCCGGCGGCAAGCTGACCCGTGTCGACGGGGTGATGGAGCGCTACATCGCCGAGATCGCCAGCCGCTGCAGCCTGACCCGCCCGCTGCGGGTGGTCGCGGCCTGCGGCAACGGCACCGCCGGCGCC
>JBARAK010000644.1:0-6430 GCA_049791955.1 Caulobacteraceae bacterium | reverse complement strand
CGCAATGGCCATTGCGCCTGAGATGTCTGCGCGATGGCAGGGATCGCGTGCGCTCGGCACGCATCCCGGCATCGCACAGTCGCTCTAGACTTGCGGTTGCAGGCGAGGCAGTCTCGCCGCCTCATATTCGAGGGGCGTATTCATGAGGCGGGCATTGATCGTGGCGGCCGTGTTATTGGCCACGCCGGCTGCTGCCAAGCCGGTCACCGCTGCTGATGCGGCCCAGTTTCAGTCGGGTGTCGCCACCATTGCTGACGTTACCGGCAAGCTCGGCCGACCCAATGCGGACGACGCGAATTCCGACGGAACGCGCACCATCAGATATGTGTCGATCAGCGCCCGACCGAAAGCTGTGTCCTTCGTGCCAATCGTCGGGATGTTCGCGGGAGGATCTGTCGGCAGTTCTTCTTCGGTCAGCTTTTCCTTCGGACCAGACGGGAAGCTGAAAGGCTATTCGACCGAGAATACCCGAACCGAGTGCGGCGCCGTAATCACTGGCGCCCACTGCGGGAACTAGGGCGACATACGCCCTGGGCGGCATGGTCCGCGACTACTGCTCGACGAAGCGGACCCGGTAGACGCCCTGCACGTCCCTGAGAGGGTACTTCACTTCCATCTCAGGGAAAGTCTGCGTGACAAATAGAGTGCTGGCGTCTGCCTTCTCGTAAATCTTGATGTACATCTCGCCGGTCTTCATGTGTACGACGCAGAGCTGATCGCGCTTTGGCCACATGTTCCGATAGTAGATTGCGAGCTGTCCGCTCTCGGCACGACCCTTCACGCTATCACCTACTACGATGAGGGCCCCTGCGTCTGGACCGAACATCCAACTCATATCAATGAGCTGCTCAGGCTCATTGCCGATGTCGGAGATGTATGGACCCTCAGGGCCGGCCTTCACCCGCCCCCAAACGGCAAGCTGATAATCTGGCGCATCGGCCTGTCGCCCAATCTTGAGGGTTTCGGCTTCATCACCAGATCGCGCGAGTTCGTGCAGCTCATCTTCGGATGAGCGAACCGAGTTGGCGAGACGCCTGAGCACGTCGGAGCGCAGGATCGCCGCCGTCTCGCCGGATTCGTACTTCGAATACGCCTGGCGGCTGATGCCCATAGCCTTCGCCGCATCCACCGCGGACAATTTTGCACGTCCACGGGCGCGGCGCAGGGCCTCGCCGAGCGCGACCATTTGTGACGTAGGGCTCGTGTCGTTGCTCATATTGCAACGAAACACCTCCCTCGGGGTTGCGGCAGCTACGTACATCCTGCATTGCGACGTAAAGTATAGCTTGACGTATGTCACGAAGCAGTTGCGATTTCCCCGGCGATACGAATCTGAGGTGTCGCCGTGCAAGACGCAAAACCGCTGTCGCGCCCGAAAATGGCCCATTGGCTTTGGGAGCGGAAATACACAGCGTCGGACCTAGCTTCCCGCACCAACCGATCGCGCCAAGCCGCATCGACGTGGCTGCTTCCGTTCGATGATGAGCGCCGGGTCATCCCGGATCAGGAAGTCATCGGCATCTGCTACGTCTGGTCGAACGGGGAAGTTCCGCCGGAGAGCTGGTATCGGCTGCCCCCCGTTGCGACGCCAGATCGCGCCCTCACCTCTGGCGCTTCACAATGAGCGCCGCCCGGCAGGTCTGGCGCGGTCTCTGCATGGCCTCGCTCAAGGGCGCGACGGCGATCGACGACCTGAAGTCGTTCGCGGCCCGGGCCGAGTACGCCCCCTTCCCTGCTGAGCTGGGTTTCGCAGCCGGCGAATACGCAAGGGCGTTGCGAAGCTGCGCGCGGGCCTGGGCCCGGCTCGACAACATCGACGCCCGCCACGTCTACACGCCGGCGCTGCACGCGCTGGCGAACCTGGTGTGGGTTCTGCTCGAACCGGCCGCCTCCGGGCGCCGCCGTTCCGACCTGGACGGTTAGTCGGATGGGTATCGCCAAGTTCAACACCAAGGTCGGCGGCTTGCCGAGTTCGAGCCGTCGCGCCGCCATTGATCCTGAGGAGCGACTGTTCGCCCGTGATCGGCGCGCCATGGGGGCGAGCTGGAATGCGATCGCCAAGATGCTCGGGCGTGGCGTCCCTGACGTCCGCATGGCCTGTGATCCGGACTATGTGCGTGACGCCAACGCCCGGGAGAATGCTGCGCCGCCGCCGCCCGTTGAGGACGCTCCGACGATCAAGGCGTCTGGCGCCACCATCCCGCCCCATAGGCCGATCCGCCCGGGGACGTTGGACGCGCGAATTCTGCTGCTGCTGCGCCGCCATACGCTGTCCGCAAGCTGCATCGCCTTCGACCTGACGGCCGACCGCCGTTACGTCGGCCAACGAATCTCGATGCTGGATGGTTATGGGCTCATCCGGCCCGGCTCGGATGCCTCACCGCGCCGATTCTACCTGACCGACGCCGGCAAGCGCGAGGTCCAGCAGATCCGCGAGCTGGAGGCTGCGCGCCCATGACGTTGAGCCGCCTCGCCGCCGCCGCGCTGTGGAAGCGCCTGCGCCTGATCGCCGAACGCCGTTCGCCGGATTTCGTGGTCGGCCGCGAAGCCGATCCTTACCTGCAGCGCTGGTGGGTCAATCTGTCGGTCCTGCTGGTCGGGACCTACACCGAACACACCATCGCCGCGGGGGGCGTCAACGTCCGCACGGTTTGGCGCGCGGGCCAGTTCAAGCTGCGCCTGCCGACCGCCGCCCACAGGGTCGAGCTGACCCACGGCGATTGCTGGACGTTGTTCATCACGGGCCCGCGCATGCGGGGTTGGGGCTTCCACTGCCCGAACGGGTGGGTCCACTGGAAGCGATTCACCGCCCCCGACGACGAAGGCCGCGTTGGCCCTGGGTGCGAGGGATGACGAACGTCGTTCGTTTACCCCCCCCCGAAGTGATCGCCCGCAAGCGGCTGCGTGCGTGGCTGGAGCATGTCGCGCAGCTCGCCATCGACTGGCTCGACGAGCTGGATGCGGCCGAAGTGGACCTGGAAGACGACGAGCGCGAGGCGTCTGAATGACGGACGTCGCGCCCTGCCCCGGTCCTGTCGTCGACGTCTCGCGTCCGGCCATCCGTTACCTGGGCGGAAAGTTTCGCTTGGCGCGCCGTATCCTCCCGCACTTCCCGCCACACCGGACCTACGTCGAGCCATTCGGCGGCGCGGGCTCCGTGCTCGCGCAGAAGCCTCGGGCGTACGCCGAGATCTACAACGACCTCGACGGCGAGCTGATCAACCTGTTCCGCGTTCTTCGCGATCCTGTGCAGTCGGTTGAACTGGTTCGCCTGGTCGGGTTGACGCCGTTCGCGCGGATCGAATTCGAGGACGCTTACGTCTTAAGCTCCGACCCCGTCGAAAGGGCTCGTCGGCTCATCGTCCGCGCCAGCATGGGTCACGGCAACATCGCCGCGCGCATCGACCGGACGACCGGATTCCGCCGCGACGCCAGGCGATCAAGCACCATTCCAGCGCACGATTGGATGAACTTGCCGCCCGCGCTTGCTGTGTTCGCCGAGCGCATGCGTGGCGTAGTGATTGAGAGCCGGCCAGCCTCGGAGCTGATCGCCCATTTCGATGGGCCGGATACGCTGATCTACGCCGATCCGCCCTACGTCCATTCGACCCGCTCCGAAAAACGCACGCGGCTCGCGCCCAGCTCTGGCTATGTCCACGAGATGTCGGACGAAGAGCATGTGGCGCTGCTTGAGCAGCTCCGCGACGTCCAGGGTGGGGTAGTCCTCAGCGGCTATGCCCACCCGATCTACGACGAGCGCCTTTCCGACTGGAAGCGCGTCGAGATCGTGACCCACGCCGACGGCGCCCGGCCCCGCATCGAAGTCCTGTGGATCAACGGCGTCGCTGCGCGCGGCGTCGAGCACCAGGGGTTCGAAGGTCTTCCGATTTTCCAATTCACCCAGCCGCAAGGAGGCGAGCCGTGAACTTCTTCCACGTGATCGATGAGGCGCGTGTGGTTTTGCGCTGCAAGGGCCTGTTTCGCCAAGCCAAGGTCTATCGCCGCGGACGCGACGTCTATGCCGGGTTCGGCGCGGGCTTCATCAAGCTGGGAATGGGGGGGGGGTACGTCGCTCCCCGACGTCAGCTACCTCGACCTCGAGGCGGCCCAGGTGCTGGCCCCTCCGGGCAAGCAGCCGAAGTACACCGGCGAGATCGGTGAGGCGGCGGCGTGAAGCTGACCCTCGACCGGAGTTCTGCGCTCGCCGCGCTGTCGCGCGTGGCGGGCGGGGTGAGCAAGAAACCGCAAATGCCGATCCTGGCCCATGTGCTGCTGACGGCGCGCGATGGCGCGCTCCAGATCACGGCCACCGATCTGGACATGCAGATCACCGATATCGCCCAGGCCCACGTCCATTCACCCGGGCAGGCGACGGTGTCGGCCGCCACCTTCGGCGACCTGCTGCGCAACCTGCCCGACGGGTCGGACGCTGAACTGCAGCTCATGCCGAACGGCCAGCTATCGGTGCGGGCGGTGCGGGCGAAGTTCTCGCTTCCGACCTTGCCGCCGGCCGACTTCCCGTTGATGGCGATCGACGGCGAGCAGTCGGAAATCGAGCTTCCGGCCTCGGCCTTGCGGCGGCTGCTGACTGTCACCCGCATGGCGGTCGGCAACGAGGCGGTGCGGTTCTTCCTGAACGGCGCCTACTTCCATGCAGGCGAGATGCCCGACGGTTCGCCGAGCCTGAGGGTGGTGACGACCGACGGCCTGCGCATGGTGGTCGTGGACATGCCTGCGCCCGAGAACGCCGAGACGCTGTCGCCGTCCATCGTCCCTGCCCGTGCCCTGGATACGATGTTGAAGCTGGCGGGCGACACCGACCATCCGGTGACCGTGCGCCTGACCGGCACGCGGGTGGTCATGATCTCCGGGGAGACGCAGTTCGTCTCAAAGCTGCTCGATGGGACCTATCCACCCTATGACCGGGTGATCCCGGCCAGTTGCCCGATCGTGGTCCCGGTCGACCGGGATCTGCTGACGGGCGCGATCAAGCGAGTCGCGGTCATGGCCGGCGACAAGTCGCGGTCCCTGGCGCTGGAGCTGTCCAGCGGCAAGCTGGCGATCTCGGCCCGCGACGTGGACATGGGCTCGGCCGGCGAAGAGATCGAGGTCGAGTTCCACGGCGAGGCGCTGCACATGGGCCTCAACGCCCGCCACGCCATCGAGGCGCTGGATGGCGTCTCGGGCGAGACGGTCGAGATCCACATCCAGAATGCGGTGTCCCCGGTCATGCTGCGTGACAGCAAGGACGCGGCCCGGCTGTTCATCCTGGTTCCGCTCAGGGGTGGGGCCAGTTGAAGCCTGCCGGCCACACCGCTGTAATGGCGTCCCGCGACCCCGCGGCCGACGATGTCGATTTCTTCCCGACGCCGCCGTGGGGCGCGCGCGCCGGCGGCGAGCTGGTGCAGAGGATCGATCCCGGACCGTGGGTGGCGTGGGAGCCGGCGTGCGGGCCGGGCGTGATGGCGCACGGTCTCGCGGACTACTTCCCGATCCTGCGGACGTCGGACGCCTATCGGTATGGCCCGCACCAGGTGTTCGACTTCGTCCGTGGCGGTGATGCGGACGCGCCGTTCGTCGCCGACTGGATCATGACCAATCCGCCGTTCAGCCATGTGGAGGCGTTCCTTCATAACGCGCTGCGGCGCGCGCGGCGCGGCGTGGCGCTGCTGTGTCGGCTACAGTTTCTGGAGACGATCGGCCGCCACGAGCTGATCTACGGTCGCTATCCGATGACCGCCCAGGCAACCTTCGCCGAGCGCCTGCCGATGGGAAAGGGGCGTTACGATCCCGACCTGTCGACGGCGTCGGCCTATGCCTGGCATGTGTTCTACAAGCGCGCCCGACAGCGCCGCTTCTGCGGCACGAACGCCTGGATGGGCGTGCATTTCGAGCCAGGTACGCGCGCGCGCCTGACGCGCCCCAGCGACCGCGCCTTCGCCGTGGACGGCGCATGCTGACGCCATCCGCCATCATCGTGACGGCCGGAAAGCGGCTGACGCACCCGTCCGCCTGGACGCAGAACGCCGCCGCCCGCGATGCGGCTGGCCGCGCGATCATCTGGCGTGACGGGCTGCAATGGTTGCCCGGCGCGGTGGCCTGGTGCGTCGGCTTCGCGCTGATCGACGGCCTGCCGCTGGAAATCGATATCGGCCCGCTGACCCGCTGCGTCTCGCGCGGGGTCGGGATGACCCATTGGGCCACGGACCTGAACCGCTGGCGCGCCCTGGCGCGCTGGAACGACGAGCACGGCCGAAAGCACGCCGACGTCCTCGCCGCGCTCCGCAGAGCCTTTGTCGAGGCCAAGCGTGCAGAGGGGATGCGCAGATGAGGTTGCCGCCGCTTACCGGCTATCGGGCCGGAGAGATGGCCGCTCGGGCGGCTCACCGGGCGAAAACGCGCAAGCGCCCCTGCCCGCCCGCTCCCAAGC
>JBARAK010000643.1:0-8700 GCA_049791955.1 Caulobacteraceae bacterium | reverse complement strand
ATGCACATCCGCCCCGACGGCCGCCAGGAGCTTGTGCTGCCGCGGGACGGAGCGGCCGGCGCGCTTCCGAACGGCCTGGCCTTCTCCCGCCAGGGCGATCTGCTGATCGCCGACTTCGGCCGGGACGTCCTGGCGTCGATGACCCGCGATGGCCGCCGCCGCACCCTTTGCGACAGCATCGAGGGCGCGCCGCTCGGCAAGGTGAACTTCGTGCTGCGCGATCGCCGCGACCGGCTCTGGTTCACCGTGTCCACCCGGCTCGATCCCTGGGCCAGGGCGGTCTCGCGCCGCCAGGCCGACGGCTATGTCGCGGTGCTGGACGAACGGGGGGCCAGGATCGTGGCGGACGGCTTCGCCTTCGCCAACGAGATCCGCTTCGACGCCGATGAACAATGGCTCTACGTGGCCGAGACCTGCGCCAAACGGGTGACGCGCCTGCGGGTGCGGGACGACGGGTCCCTGGAGGGGCGCGAGACCTACGGGCCGAGTTCGCTGGGCTCCGGCGCCCTGGACGGGATCGCATTCGACGTCCACGGCAACCTCTGGGCCGCCATGATCTTCTCCGACCGGCTGGTGGCGATCACCCCGCAGGGCGACCTGCTGACCCTGTTGGAGGACGGCGACAAGGCCGCCGCCGCCCGCTTCGACGCCGAGCTCGACAGCGGCGAGGTGGTCAGCGTCGCGACCATGCAGGCGACCGGCGGCCGGATCGCACCGTGGCTGACCGGCCTGACCTTCGGCGGCCCGGACCTTCGCACCGTCTATCTGGGCTCGGTGAAGGGCCAGACCGTTCCGTTCTTCCGCAGCCCGGTCGCGGGTCTGCCCATGGTGCATTGGCGATGATCACGCGAAGGACCCTGGCCGTGACCGGCGCGGCAGCCCTGGCGAGCGGAGCGGCGCCCCTGCTGCGACCGGCGCCGGAAGGCTTCCTCTGGGGCACTGCGATCTCGGCCTACCAGAGCGAAGGCGGCAATCTGAACACCGACACCTGGCTGCTCGAGACCCTGCAGCCCACCGTCTACAAGGACCGCTCGGGCGACGCCTGCGACAGCTACCATCGCTTCGAGGAAGACATCGCCCTGAACGCGGCGCTGGGCTTCAACGGCTATCGGTTCGGCATCGAGTGGGCGCGGATCGAGCCGAATCCGGGGCAGGTCTCCCTGGCCGAACTGGACCATTACGAGCAGGTGCTCGAAGCCTGCCGCCGGCATGGCCAGACCCCGATCGTCACCTACAACCACTTCTCCGTCCCGCGGTGGTTCGCCGAGCGGGGCGGGTGGGAGCGGCCGGACGCGCCCGATCTGTTCGCCCGCTACTGCGGACGCGTGACCGAGCGGCTGGGCGGCCTGATGGGGCGCGCCACCACCTTCAACGAGGCCAATATCCAGCTGCTGGTCCAGCTGATCGGCAAGTCGCCCGAGCGCGTGGCCCTGGAGAAGGCGATGCTCGCCGCCGCCGGCAAGGCGACGGGATCGGCGCATTTCTCCTCGCTCGCCTACGCCGATCCGGCCATCGCCCAGCCCCTCCTGCTCGCCGCCCACCAGAAGGCCTATCAGGCGATGAAGGCCGCGCGCCCCAGCCTGCCGGTGGGGATCAGCCTGACCACCCAGCAGGTCGACGCCGGGGGCGACGCCGCCCTGGCCAAGGCGATGGAAGAGCGGCTGTACGGTGGCTGGACCGAGCTTGCCCGCAGCCACGCCGACTTCGTCGGGGTGCAGACCTACACGCGCTTCCGCTTCGACCGGAACGGTTTCGTCCCGCCGCCCAAAGGCGCGGAGCTGACCGCGGCCGGCTACGAGTTCTACCCCCAGGCGCTGCCGGCCACGATCCGCTGGGCGCACCGGGCGATCGGCAAGCCGATCTATGTCACCGAAAGCGGCTATGGCGGCGACGACGACCAGCGGCGCATCGCCTACATCGACCAGGCCCTGCAAGGTGTTCGCGGCTGCCTGAACGAGGGTATCCCCGTCCACAGCTATCTCTACTGGTCGCTGCTGGACAACTACGAGTGGGCGTCCGGTTTCGACAAGCATTTCGGCCTGGTCGCGGTCGATCGCGAGACCTTCAAGCGAACGCCCAAGCCGAGCGCGTTCTATCTGGGCGGGCGGGCGAAGCAGAACCTGATCTAGGGGGATGAGCGGGAGTGGGGGAGTTCCGCGTGGACGCCCCGCACCCCACGTGGCCGCCCCCGCCCCCAAGGGATTGGGGGCGCGCCGGAACGCCTTCTTTACCTTGCTCGGGCCAGATGCGCGGGATGACCCGTCGCGCCTTGGTGCGCGCGCCGGGCCGGCCTGGAGGACCTCATGGCGCACCGGCGTCTGGAGATCGCCTTCGTCGTCGTCGCGGTGCTGCTCTATTCCAACGCCTTGATCGGGCCGCTGTTCGCGCCCGACCAGACCGCTTCCGACGACCTGGCGTGGCTGCGCTACCTGTGGCTGCCCGCCTATGCGGGGACGGCGGTGTTCTGCGTGCTGCGCGCCCGGATGATGGCGCGGGCGTGGGCGGGGCTGCTGCTGTTCGGGCTGGTGGCGCTGTGGGTGTTCGCCTCGGCCAACTGGTCGATCGACCACGAGGTCTCCACCCGGCGCGGGATCGCCCTGATCTTCACCACCCTGTTCGGGGTCTATGTCGGGGCCAGTTTCCGCGGCGGCGCCTTCGTGCCGGTGCTGGGCGGGTGCATGATCGCCCTGGCGCTGGGCAGCGTGGCGATGGCGCTGGGCTATCCCAAGCTGGGCGTGCATTCCGACATCAACATCGGCGACTGGCGCGGGCTCTGGTATCAGAAGAACGCGCTCGGCGGCATGATGGCCTATGGGGTGCTGACCTGCCTTGCGGCCTCGCGGCTGAGCGGCCACCGGCGGCGCTGGCTGGCGGGCGCGGCCCTGTGCCTGGGCCTGGTGCTGATGTCGCGCTCCAAGACCGCCCTGATCTGCACCCTGGCGCCGGCAGGGGTGTTCCTGCTGGTGCAGGTGGCGCGGCGCAGCATCCTGCTGGCGGTGGCGGCGGTGTTCGCGGCCGGGGCGGCGGCGGAGGGGCTGGTCGCGATCCTCTGGCTGGCGCCGGACGCCCTGCTGAAGCTGCTCGGCAAGGACCCGACCCTGACCGGGCGCACCGATATCTGGGCCGCCATCTTCCGCCAGATGGAGCACCGGCCTTTGCTGGGCTACGGCTACGGGGCGTTCTGGCTCAAGGATTCGACGCCGGCCAAGTTCATCCGCGCCGAGACCGGCTGGCTGGTGCCCTCGGCCCACAACGGCTGGCTGGACGTGATGGTGCAGGTGGGCTGGATCGGCATGGGGCTGGTGGCGCTGGCGGTGCTGGTGGCCCTGGTCGCCGCGGCCGTGCGCGGCTGGCGGATGGACGACGCCGGCTGGTCGCTGTGCATCGTGATCGCCTTCACCATGCGCTCGCTGTCCGAGAGCGTGCTGATCTCGCAGAACAGCCTGGACTGGGCGATGTTCGTGGCGGCGACGACCTTCCTGCTGGCCCCCGCGGCGCGCGCCCGGGCGGCGCAGCAGCAGCCGATGTCGCGCTGGACCGCGTTCCAGGGTCCCACGCCTGCGCGCATCCCGGCCCCAGCCCATGCCGCCTGGAGCCCGCCCGGCCACGCCGCTGGCATGCCGACCCGCTGACGGCATCGTGTCTACCGCGCCGGACGAGGCGCGGTCTATCACTGGCCGGGCCCTCAACCGTCGACTGGAACAGCCGTCATGGACAAGCTCAAAGGCAAGGTGGCGGTGATCACCGGCGGGACCACCGGGATCGGACTGGCGGCCGCCAGGCTGTTCGTCGAGGAGGGCGCCCATGTCTTCATCACTGGCCGCCGCCAGAAGGAACTCGACGAGGCCGTGCAGGCCATCGGCGCCAACGTCACCGGCGTCCAGGGCGACGTCGCCAACCTGGCGGACCTCGATCGTCTCTATGAGATCGTCGGCGCCAAGGGCCGCATCGACATCGTGTTCGCCAACGCCGGCATCGGCGAGATCGCGCCGATGGGAAGTATCACCGAGGACTTCTTCGACAAGATCTTCGACATCAACGTAAAGGGCGTGCTGTTCACGGTGCAGAAGGCCCTGCCGCTGCTGAACGACGGCGGCTCGATCATCCTCACCGGCTCGGTCGCGGGCGTCAAAGGCACCCCCGGCTTCGGCGTCTACGGCGCCAGCAAGGCGGCCGTGCGCAATTTCGTGCGCGGCTGGACCGTGGAGCTGAAGGACCGCCGCATCCGCTCGAACGTCCTCAGCCCCGGCCCGATCGACACCCCGATCTTCGACCCCATGCCCGAGGACGTCATCGCCCGCATCACGTCCACCATCCCGATGGGCCGCCTGGGCGAAGCGGACGAGGTGGCGAAGGCGGCGCTGTTCCTGGCCTCCGACGATTCCAGCTTCATCACGGGCATAGAGCTGTTCGTGGATGGGGGCAGGGCGCAAATCTAGCCCAAGGTCATCAGAGCGGGAATGGCTCCAGGCTTTGGGGACGATTTAGGATTCTCATGAATCGCGTGTGATCTGATCGACGGTGTCGCCGCAGAGTATGTGATCGCCGACAAGGCCTATGACGCCGGAGCTTGGTGAATATCGCGGTCAGGCCCGGCTAAGCAGCTTCTGAGGGACACAAAGCATTGAGGTGCAGCTTCCCATGATCCGCGCCGGTATCGGTTTCGTTTTGGGTTTGACCCTATGCGTGTCAGCCAATGCCCGGGACAGCCAGTATCGGGCTGTCGATCCCGAAAACGGCAAGTTCGCCCTCGGTGGTTTCACTGTCGATCTCGGGGAAGGAGACAAGCCGGCGAACGCGTCGGACTGGCAGGGACCGATCGTGATCCACCAGCCCAATGCGACCTGCACCGTCGATCCGGATGTCGCCATCATAGAGCGGCCCCTTTTCTGGAACGGAACGCACTTGCTGGTAACGACCTATTCCGGCAGTCACCGACAAGTCTACATCCTCGCAGCCAAGGATTGCCGTGTCGTGTGGCATAGCGCACCCTTTATTGGCTCCGTGCGCGTCGCAGCCGGTGCGGTCGTGCTGGGTGGTCGGAAGATCCCGTTGGACCGGTAAGGTTCGCTTTCGAGCGGCGACAGTTATTCGGGACTAGAGTAGGGCATGCAGCCGTTGGCTCCGCGCCGCCGCCGTGGGCATTAATCAGCCGACGCCATGGGCGGCGCAAGCAGCCAGGGGGACTTCCATAAGCGCCGTGACGAACACGGGCGATTCATGAGAATCCTAGATCGTCCCTACAGTCTAGCGGCAGGTGCTCGCGGGTCTCGCCCCGGCGAAACGCGCCGCGATCCAGGCGATGGCCGCCGGCGCCGCGTCCCTGGCGATGAAGGCGTGTCCGACGCCCGGGACGAGGTCGTACTGGACCGCGCCGCCGTTCCGGCACAGCGCCTCGGCGTAGGCGGCGGTCACCTCGGGGCGGACCAGCCGGTCGGCTGACCCCTGCGCCAGGAACACCGGGACCTGCTTCGGCAGAGCGCCCGGCGTGTTCTGGGCCAGCAGCATCCGCCACGGCTGCGTGTCGGCGAAATCCGACCCGCTCAGGAACCGGCGGCGCAGCTTCCGCGTCGGCCCGCGCCGCGAGAACATGTCGAACCAGCGCTCGATGCAGAGGCTGGCCAGATGGTCGACGACCGGCATGGCTTTCGGTAGCACGACGTTGGACAGCGGCGCGCCATAGACCCGCGACCAGGACCATACCGTCATCGCTGTCAGGTTGCGCCCGCCGTTGGTGTCGATGTCGTCCTTCATGAGAAGGGAGAGATCGGTCGCAGGCGCGGCCGCCGCGACGCCGGCCAGCCGCCACTCCGGCGCATAGCCCTGGGCCAGAAGGCCGGTGAACAGCGCCGCCTGCCCGCCCTGGGAATGGCCCCAGACCGCGAAGCTGTGGCCGGCGGATGCGCCCGGCAGGGCGGCCGCCGCCCTCACCGAGTCGAGCACGGCCCGGCCTTCGCTGACGCCGACCAGATAGGGATGCGGCCCGGCCGTCCCCAGGCCGGGATAGTCCGTCGCGGTGACGATATATCCGCGGCGCAGCATGTTGCGCAGCCCCTGCACGGAGGGGAAGAACAGCCGGGCCATCGAAGGTCCGCACTGAGGCTGCACCCCGGTGGTGGGATGGGCCCAGGCCACGATCGGACGCCCGCCGGGCGGCGGCGGTGCGACCGGGATCATGACCATCCCCGAAACGGCGGTCATCCGCCCGTCCAGGCCGACCGAGCGGTAGAGCACGCGATAGGCCCTGGCGCTGATGGGCCCGCGCTCCACGATCTCCGAGCGGATCAGCGTCCCCGGCCGGCCGGCCAGGTCGCCCGGGCCGAAGGCGTAGAAGTCGGCGGGGGCGTTGACGGCGGGGGCGTTGGCGGTCTGGGCCTTCGTCGTTGTCGGCGACCCTGCGAGCGCGGCGACGGCGAGGATGATCGCGTACAGGGTCCTCCAGCTCACTGCGTCGAGCACGTTTCGCTCCTGCCGCCACGGGTCAGGGTGGCGCTCCGCCCCTTGATCCAGAATTCGGTATCCTTGTCCGCGTAACGCCCGCCATCGGCGGACATCACTTGCGGCAATACGATCCTGCGCCCCGTGTCGAACCTTAGGGCGACGCGCCCGGTTTTAGCGTTAGGCGGAGAGAAGCGGGCGGTCAGTTTCGCGCCGCCGCTGCACTGGTAACGCGCTTCGGTCGCATGGGCGGGGCCAGCAAAGGCCAGGATCATAACTGCGGCCGCAAGGACGAATGGCGCGTCGCCCCGAGATCTCCAGGAAGAAAATCCCATTGGCTTGTCCTGTCGCGATGATCCTGCCGGCGGGTTGCTTGATCATGAGCGGCCGCCAACAGGGGACAGGGACGCCTCTGCTCAAGACGCCCCAGCGTATCGGTCTATTTCCAGCCGCCGCCCGGCAGCCGGCCGTGATATGGGGTGTCCCGACAATGGCCCCACGGTCCCGGCCAGGAGCCCGGAGGGCATCCGTTCCGGCCCCAGCCGTTGCGCGGCCCGTGGTACCCGTTCGGGTAGGGGCCATACCCGTACCGGTGGCAAGCGCCATTCGGCCCGCGATATCCGCCACCACCGCATCCATTGGCCACGAAGATAATGCTGGCTGATCCATTCGCCGATTGCTGATCAGGCATCGCCTGAGATGAAGAAGCGGTTCCCATGAGCGCCGCTGCTGCGAGAATAAATGCAACTTTTTTAAGCATGTAATTCTCCTTTTTCTTTAGTGTATCATTTTCATTTCAATCGAGGAAGCGTCCGGTGGCGCAACTTATGTCGGCCTTCACCTCGCTCATCAAGCGTTCGATAAGGAGTGGGGTGATGAGGTCTGGGGCCGCTTCTTTCGTGTCGGCGAGTTCGACAGGGCGCCTGCTCGGCTGGCCTGAGGCGCCCGTGACAACCTTCGCGCGACAAGCTACGGAGCGAGCGGAGGGTTTTGATATGCAGACAAGTAACGACACGTTTGCCGGCCGGTTGTTGCCTGAAGAGCGGGTCATATGGTCGGGCAGGCCGGCCCGGGGCGTGCTGTTTACGCCGAGAGACGCGTTCCTGCTTCCGTTCAGCGTGTTGTGGCTCGGTTTCGCCGTCGTCTGGACCGTAGGTGCTAGCCTCGCTGGAGGCGCCTTCGGCCTGTTCGGCGTCCTGTTCATAGCCTTTGGCGCATTCTTCATGGGCGGTCGTTTCTGGCTCGACGCGTGGCTGCGCGGGCGGACCTTTTATGCGGTGACGGATCGGCGGGTGCTGATCCTTCGATCCGGACCCTTCAGCGACTTTACGGCGGTGGCGCTGGACCGCTTGCCCGACGCCCGCATCTCCGAGGGGAAGGGGGGCCGTGGCGCCATTCGGTTCGGCCAGCGCGCGCCGATCTTCGGCGGTAATGGCTTCTCGATCTGGGTCCCCGCCCTCGACGGCACGCCGCAGTTCCTAGGGATCGCGGATGCGCGCAAGGTCTTCGACCTGATACAGCATGCGAGTACCAGGTGAGCTATGAGGCAAAAGATAATTGCCGACATAACCAACAATACGCGGCAATCACGCTGGACATTGATCCAGGAGGATGACGGCTCCCTGCATATCGAGCAGGAGGCCGAATACCCCACCGGCGATCACAAGAAGCGTATCGTGCCCATAAATGACTTCATGCGCGAAACGGGGCCTCCATCGCGGCAACTGCAGAAGCTCATCGACCGGATGTTCGATGAAAACTGAGCGGGCGAGGGAGCACGCCCCAGCGCCCCGCCGCGACCCCGTCCTAATCATCGTATAGAGCCTCCCCTCAGGTCAGAGGAGCCGCCGTCGTGGACATCCGCCCCTTCACGATCCAGATACCCGACGCGCAACTCGAAGACCTGCAAACCCGCCTGCGCGCGACCCGCTGGCCCGCCCAGATGCAGGGCGTGGGCTGGGAGGACGGCGCCGAGCTGGGGTTCGTCCGGCGGCTGGCGGACCACTGGATGCACGGGTTCGACTGGCGGGCTCAGGAGGCGCGGCTCAACCGGCTGCCGCAATACATCGCCACGGTGGACGACGCCGAGATCCACTTCGTCCACCAGCCGGGGCGGGGACCGGCCCCGCTGCCGCTGGTCATCACCCACGGCTGGCCCGGCTCCTTCGCCGAGATGGAGCACGTCATCCCGCTGCTGGCCGATCCGGGCGCGCACGGCGGCGACCCCGCCGACGCCTTCCATGTGGTCGCGCCCTCCTTGCC
>JBARAK010000642.1:0-11259 GCA_049791955.1 Caulobacteraceae bacterium | reverse complement strand
ACCACGCCGCCGGCCGGCTGAGCGGCGGGGCGCGCAAGGCTGACGGCGAAGACGGCGTTCGTCGGGATCGAAACTGGCGCGGTCGTCAAAAGCTTGACAGTGGCCGCCCGGCCCGGCGAGGTTCGCGCCTCAGCTGAATGGGGGTCTGTCGTGCGTCCGATCCATCTCGCCGCGATGTTGGCGATGCTTCCGCTTCCCGCCGTCTCCGCGCCGCCGACCAAGGACACCAGCAGTTGGTGGGCCCACATCAAGGTGCTGGCCTCCAACCCCTATGAGGGGCGGCTGACCGGTTCGCCCGGCTATCTGAAGGCGGCCGACTATGTGGCCGGCCAGTTCAAGGCCGCGGGGCTGCAGCCGGGGGCGGGGAACGGCTCCTATCTCCAGCCGGTGAAGTTCGAGGTCGAGACCGTGGACGCGGCCCATTCCAGCGTCGCCCTGGTCGACCGGGGCCATGTGCAGCCGCTGGCGGTCGGGCCGGACGTGCTGCTCGGCGCGCGCGACGCCCAGCCGGCGACCATCCAGGCCCCGCTGGTGTTCATCGGCTACGGCCTGCACCTGCCGGAGGGCGGCTACGACGACTTCGCCGGCCAGGACCTGAAGGGCAAGGTGGTGGTGGTGCTGGGCGGCGGGCCGTCGAGCCTGTCGGCGGCGATGAAGTCCCACGCCTCGTCCTACGCCTTCCCGCGCGCGCTGGAGGCGGCGGGCGCGGTGGGGGTGATCCGGCTGCAGAACCCCAAGGCGATGGACATCCCGTGGCCCCGGCTGATCGCGCTATCGAGCCAGCCCGGTATGCGGCTGGCCGAGCCGGCGCTGCAGAACTACCACCGGCCGCTGTTCTCGGCCTCGATGAACCCGGACAAGGCCCAGGCCCTGTTCGCCCGCTCGGGCCACAGCTTCGCCGAGCTGCTGGCGCTGGCCGACGCGCACAAGCCGCTGCCGCGCTTCGCCCTGAACCTGTCGGTCAAGGCCGCGGTAGCCAGCCAGGTCCACACGGTGATGTCGCCCAATGTGGTTGGCGTGCTGCCGGGCTCGGACCCGAAGCTGAAGGCGCAGTACGTGGTGGTGTCGGCCCACCTGGACCACCTGGGCGTGGGCGAACCGATCAAGGGCGACCGGGTCTATCACGGGGCGATGGACAACGCGGCGGGGGTGGCCTCGCTGATCGAGACGGCCAAGGCGTTCCACGCCAAGGGGCTCAAGCCGCGCCGCTCGCTGGTGTTCCTGGCGATCTGCGGCGAGGAGAAGGGCCTGCTGGGCTCGCTGGCCTTCGCCGAGCATCCGACCGTGGCCAAGCCCGCCATCGTGGCCGACATCAACATGGACGAGTTCCTGCCGCTGTTCCCGCTGAAGCACCTGCTGGTGCTGGGGGAGGGCGAGAGCACCCTGGGCGCCACGGCCCACAAGGTCGCCGCCGCCAAGGGCTATGACACGGTTCCCGACCCGGCGCCGGACCGCAACATCTTCGTGCGCTCCGACCAGTACAGCTTCATCAAGACCGGCGTGCCGTCGATCGCGCTGAAGTTCCAGGGCCTGCCGGGCTCGGCGGAAGAGAAGATGGAGAAGGACTGGAACACCTTCCGCTACCACTCGCCCCAGGACGACCTGACCCAGCCGGTCGACCTGGCCGCCGCCGACGCGTTCAACGCCTATCTGCTGGCCCTGGTCGACCAGGTCGCCGACGCCGACCAGCGCCCGGTGTGGAACCGCGCCAGCTTCTTCAAGCGCTTCGACAAGACCGGCGCCGCCTCGGCGGAGTGAGGGGGGCCTGACGCCTTCTCCCCTTGCGGGAGAGGGAGGGGACCCAGCTTTGCTGGGGAGGATGAGGGATCTCTGGACGGTGGGTTTCAGGGGGGGCGCTGACGGCGCAGCGCGACCCCTCACCTTCCCATCGCAAGCGATGGGCTCCTTCCTCTCCCGCAAAGGGAGAGGGGGATTACGTCGCGCCCCGCAACCACCTCACGGCCCGGCATGACGTAATGGTAAGCCTCTAAATCCGCCGGCTATTCTGGCTGCCAACATCTGCCGCATGGATGAAGAGGAGGCGTCCTGCCTGCGATCTCGGCAGGAACGCGCACGCCCGCCGGATAGATGTTGACAGGTTCCGTTCCAGGTAATGATCTAAGCCGGAGGATCGAATAATTTCTACGTAATCGCTCAGAATAACTCCACTGACGGTGGCGAGGCTTCCCGGCAGAGAGGCTGTGGACGCCTGCCGCAAGTTGTCGACATCGGAGCGCTCCCGCCAGAGGCGCCTGTTGTCGTCTGACGATGGACGTAGGGGCCATTCTACCAAACAGGACCGCACAAGCGGCCGAGGGAACAGAGGGGATCTTGTCTTGACCATCGCAACGCCGCGCGCGCGGCTGCTCGCCACCACCATGCTTGCGGCTGCATCTGCGGTGCTGGCCGGACCCACGTTCGCGGCCGACGCGCCGCCGACCAGCGCGGCGATCACCGATCCCGCCTCCATGCTGCCGGCCAAGCCGGGCGCCGACTACTTCCTGGCCAACTACACCCAGATCACCGCCTGGTTGAAGAAGGTGGCGGGCGAGAGCGACCGCATGAAGCTGGTCAGCATCGGCAAGACCGCCGAGGGCCGCGAACAGTACATGGCCATCGTCTCCTCGCCCGAGAACATCCGCAACCTGGACCACTACCGCGAGATCTCGGCGAAGCTGGCCCTGGCCAAGGGCCTGACCGACGAGCAGGCCCACGCCCTGGCCAAGGAAGGCAAGGCGGTGGTGTGGATCGACGCCGGCCTGCACGCCACCGAGGTGGTCAACGCCCAGACCCATATCCAGATCATCGACGAGATGCTGACCCGCAACGACCCGGAGACACTGCGGCTGCTGGGCGACGACATCACCTTGTTCGCCTTCGCCAATCCCGACGGGCTGGAGCTGGTCGCCAACTGGTACATGCGCGACAGCGAGCCGACCAAGCGGCGCAACGACGGGCTGCCGATCCTGTACCAGAAGTACATCGGCCACGACGACAACCGCGACAGCTACGCCTCGACCCAGCCCGAGACCACCAACGTCGACAACATCAACTATCGGGTCTGGTATCCGCAGATCCTGTACAACGAACACCAGACTGGCCCGACCGGGGCGGTGGTGTTCATCCCGCCGTTCCGCGATCCCTACAATTACAATGACGAGCCTCTGGTCATCAACCAGACCGACGTGCTTGGTGAGCTGATGCATGGCCGCCTGGTGTCCCAGAACAAGGGCGGCTCGATCATGCGCTCCGGCGCGCCCTATTCGACCTGGTTCAACGGCGGCTACCGCACGGTCGGCTACTTCCACAACCAGATCGGCATCCTGACCGAGATCATCGGCGACCCGACGCCGGAGAAGGTGCCGCTGGTGCCCTCCGACCAGCTCGCCCGCGAGGACGAGGTGATGACCGTCGCCCCGCAGACCTGGCACTTCCAGACCTCGATCGAGTACGTGAAGGAGCTGGACCGGGCGGCGATGGACTTCGCCTCGCGCTACCGCGAGACGGTGCTCTACAACCGCTACGTCATGGGCCGCAACCAGATCCAGAAGGGTTCGCAGGACAGCTGGGTCATCACCCCCAAGCGGGTCGAGGCGCTCAAGGCCGCCGCCGCAGGGACCAAGAGCGACTTCCACGGCCGCGACGCGGCGCTGACGGTGAACTCCAGCCTGTACGAGAGCGTGCTGCACGATCCGTCCAAGCGGGCGCCGCGCGCCTACATCATCCCGGCCGACGCCCAGCCGGACATGCCGACCACCATCAAGTTCCTCAACACCCTGATCAAGAACGGGGTCGAGGTGCAGCAGGCGCCGGCCGCCTTCGACTTCGCCGGCAAGCATTACGCCGCCGGGTCCTACGTGGTGCGCACCGACCAGGCGTTCCGGCCCCATGTGCTGGACATGTTCGAGCCCCAGGACCACCCGCAGGACTTCGCTTATCCGGGCGGCCCGCCGGTCAAGCCCTATGACATCACCGGCTATACCCTGGCGCTGCAGATGGACGTGAACTACGACCGCGAACTCGACGGCGCCCCACAGGCGTTCCCGGCCGTGCCCGACGTGATCGCCGCCCCGCCGCCCGGCCACGTGATCGGCAAGGGCGCGGCCGGCTATGTCGTCAGCCACGCCACCGACAACAGCTTCATCCTGACCAACCGGCTGCTCAAGGCCCAGGCCCAGGTCTACTGGATCAAGGCCCCCACCACCGTCGCCGGCCAGACCCTGGCGCCGGGCGCGCTGTGGATCCCGGCCTCGGCCAAGGCCAAGGCGGTGGTCGCCGGCAGCGTCGGGCCGCTGGGCGTGGACGCCTATGCGGTGGAGGCCAGGCCGGCCGGCGAGCTGATGGCGGTCAAGCCGGTGCGCATCGGCCTGGTCGACATCTACGGCGGCTCGATGGCCTCGGGCTGGAACCGCTGGATCTTCGACCAGTTCGAGTTCCCCTATAAGCGCGTCTATCCCCAGGAACTCGACCGCGGCGGGCTGGAGAAGAGCTACGACGTGCTGATCTTCCAGAGCGACGTGCTGGCCCGCGAGGGCGCGGCGCGCCGCCAGCCGGCCCCGGCGGACATCCCGGCCGAGTACCGGCCGATGCTGGGCGCGATCACCGCCGACAAGACCTATCCGGCGGTGGCGGCCTTCGCCAAGGCCGGCGGTACGGTGATCACCATCGGCGACGGCTCCAAGATGGGACCGGCGCTGGGCGTGCCGGTGACCAATGTGCTGGCGGTGAAGGACAAGGACGGCAAGGACGCCGACCTCCCCTCGACCAAGTTCTACATCCCGGGCTCGATCCTGACCGCCAAGGTCGACGCCGCCGATCCGCTGGCCTACGGCGTGGCCGAGACCTCGGACCTGTTCTACTACAACAACCCGGTGTTCGCCCTGCCGGCCAACGACCCGTCGGTGCGCCGGGTCAGCTGGTTCTACAACGACGACCCGCTGGTGTCGGGCTGGGCGTGGGGCCAGAAGATCCTGAACGGCAATACGTCCATCGTCGACGCCTCGCTTGGCAAGGGCCACGTGTTCCTGATCGGGCCGGAGGCGACCCAGCGTGGCCAGCCCTACGCCACCTTCAAGTTCCTGTTCAACGGCGTGTTCTACGGCCCCAGCGCCGCCGGCCGCGGCGGCGTCCTGGCCGAGACCGAAGCGGGCGGGACGCGGGTGGCGGCGGCGCACTAAGGCGCGGTGTGCGGGATTTCGCGCCTGCGCCTTGAGGGGGTGTCCGGGAGGCTGAAGCGTGGTCCTCCACGAGCCCCCTCCGTCGGCTTCGCCGCCACCTCCCCCGCTGTTCGCAGGGGAGGAGGGAATGGCGCTTTCTTCTTCCTCCCCTGCGAAGCGGGGGAGGGGGACCAGGCGAAGCCTGGTGGAGGGGGCTCGTAGGCGCGATCGCTTTTCGTGTGCGAACGGAAGATCTTCTGTTACGGCGTATCGACATTTGGTCAGACGTATTTAGTATACGAAAAATTGCGTCGGGACTCTGGGGATTCCGTATGACCACCCGCTTCATTCGCACCGCCCTGGCGTTGCTGGTCCTGGCCTCAGTGGGGGCCGCGGCGGGGACGGCCATGGCGCAGCGCGCCCGGCCCGACATGGACAGCTTCGGCTTCCACTTCGTGGGGCCGACCCAGGGCAACCGGGTCGCGGCGGTGGCGGGTGTACCGGGGGACAAGACCACCTACTACGCCGGCGCCTCCTCGGGCGGGATCTGGAAGTCCACCGACGGCGGCAACAAGTGGGACCCGATCTTCGACAACGAGCCGGTGGCCGCGATCGGGGCGCTGGCGGTGTCGCCGGTCGATCCCAAGGTGGTGTGGGCCGGCACCGGCGAGGCCTGGGCCATCCGCGACATGGATGTGATGGGCGACGGGGTCTACCGCTCGACCGACGCCGGCAAGACCTGGACCCATGTCGGTCTGGAGGGGACGGGCCGCATCGCCCACATGATCGCCAGCCCGACCGATCCCAACGAAGCCTGGGTCTGCGCCGCCGGTCGGATGACCGGCCCGCAGCAGGAGCGCGGCGTCTACCACACCACCGACGGGGGCAAGACCTGGACCCGTTCGCTATTCGTCGACCCGAACACCGGCTGTTCGGGCCTGGCCATGGACCCCAAGGACCCCAACACCCTGATCGCGGGGACCTGGCAGGTGGTCATGCACACCTGGGGCGAGTTCAGCGGCGGTCCGGGCAGCGGGGTGTTCATCACCCATGACGGCGGCAAGACCTGGAAGCGGGTGGTCGACCACGGCATGCCCAAGCCGCCGGTGGGCAAGATCGACGTGGCCATCGCCCCGACCGATCCCAAGCGGGTCTACGCCCTGATCCAGACCGAGGCCCAGGGCTCGGTCTGGCGCTCCGACGACGGCGGCGAAAACTGGCGGCGGATGAGCTGGGACCGCACCCTGACCGGGCGCGCGGGCTACTACATCAAGCTCGCGGTCTCGCCCGGCGACGAGAACAAGGTGCTGGTCTCCAGCAGCAACTTCCACGTCTCCGACGACGGCGGCAAGACCTTCGAGATCACCCACTGGGGCGGGGACAACCACGACATCTGGATGGACCCCAAGGACCCCGACCACTTCGCCATCACCTATGACGGCGGGCTGGACATCACCACCGTGGGCGGCAAGGGCTGGCACAAGGTCGGCCTGCCGCTGGGCCAGATCTACCACGTCGCGGTCGACGATCGGATTCCGTACAACTTCTACGGCAACATGCAGGACAACAGCACCATGCGTGGGCCGAGCGTTCCGTACGGCTCGACCTCATGGGGGCTGGGAAGCCAGACCGGCTGGGAGCATGGGATGGGCGGCTGCGAGTCCGGCTACACCGTGCCCGATCCCAGCAACCCCGACATCGTCTGGGCCACCTGCTACGGCAACGAGGTGACGCGCTGGGACGCCAAGACCCGGCTGGCGCGCTCGGTCAGTCCGTGGCTGCACACCCTCAGTTCCGCCCCCGGCGAGGCCAAGTACCGCTGCCACTGGACCGCGCCGCTGGCGGTCGATCCGTTCGATCCCAAGACGATCTATTACGGTTGCCAGGTGGTGTTCAAAACCAGCGACGCCGGCCAGAGCTGGAAGGTGATCAGCCCCGACCTGTCGACCAACGACCCCAGCCGCCTGGGCTCGTCCGGCGGCATCGCCGGCGACAACCTCGGCCAGTTCTACGGCGAGGTGGTCTACGCCATCGCGCCGTCGAAGAAGCAGCGGGGCCTGATCTGGGCCGGCACCAACGACGGCAAGCTGTGGAACACGCTGGACGGCGGCGGCCACTGGACCGAGGTGACCAGGAACCTCAAGGGCCTGCCGACCTGGGGCACGATCTCCAGCATCGAGCCGTCGACCTTCGACGCGGGCACGGCCTATGTCGCCATCGACTTCCATATCAACGACGACCGCGACCCGTACATCTATCGCACGCGCGACTACGGCAAGACCTGGGACCGTATCGACGGCGGCCTGCCCCGGGGTGAGCTGGCCTATGTCCGCAACGTCTCCGAGGACCCCAACGCCAAGGGCCTGCTGTTCGCCGGCACGGGTAACGCGCTGTACTACTCGCTGGACGACGGCGGCCAGTGGACCCGCCTGAAGCAGGGCCTGCCACCCGCGCCGGTCACCTGGACGGTGGTGCAGCCGCGCTTCCACGACCTGGTGGTCTCCACCTGGGGCCGCGGCTTCTACATCCTGTCCGACATCAGCCCGCTGGAGCAGATGTCCGCCGACCTGGCCGCCGGCAAGGCCACGCCGGACGTGAAGCTGTTCACGCCGCGGCCGACCTACCGCCTGCCGCGCAACCAGGCGGCCTACGTCAACTTCCAGCTCAAGGCCGCGCCGGCCAAGCCGGTCCGGGTCGAGATCCTGGACGGCCAGGGCGAGGTGATCCGCACCATCAGCCGCAAGGCCAAGGCCGGGCTCAACCGCATCCAGTGGGACCTGCGCTACGACGCGCTGGCGACCGTGCTGCTGCGCACCACCCCGCCGCAGGACCCGGACCTGTGGAGCGAGCCGCGGTTCGACGACAGCCGCGACTACCGTACCGTCACCCAGTGGGGCATGGCGCCCCGCCAGCGCGGGCCCCTGGTCCCGCCGGGCCAGTACCAGGTCCGCCTGACCGTCGACGGCCAGAGCCAGACCGCGCCGATCGACATCCTGCTCGATCCCAACAGCCCGGGAACGGCCGCCGACCTGACCGCGATGCGCGACTTCCAGCTGCGCATCCGCGACGACGTCAGGCAGACGGCCGGCATGGTCAACGACCTGGAGTGGATGCGCCGCCAGATCGAGGACCGCCAGGCCAAGCTGGCCGGCAAGGACGCCGGCATGAAGCGGGCCTATGACGAGATGGACCGCAAGCTCCAGAAGGTCGAATACGAGCTGTTCAACAAGGACATGGCTCCCAGCGACGACAAATATTACGTCTCGGCCTACAAGGTTTACTTCAATCTTCAGTGGCTCTACGCCGGGGTGAACGGCGGGGTGCTCGACATGGCCGGCGGGGCTGAACAGCGTCCGACCGACACCATGCCGACCCTGGTGGCCACGGTCGAAACCGACCTGAAGGCCGCGACGGCCGACTACGACGCCCTGATGGCCGGCCCGGTCCCGGCGTTCAACAAGCAGCTCGCCGCCAAGGGCCTGACGCCGCTGGCCACCAAGGCCCCGGTGA
Organism: Caulobacteraceae bacterium; assembly: GCA_049791955.1. Classification (GTDB taxonomy): domain Bacteria; phylum Pseudomonadota; class Alphaproteobacteria; order Caulobacterales; family Caulobacteraceae; genus CAHJWH01. Next base: position 2,593 of record JBARAK010000642.1, on the reverse strand, counting down.
TCGCCGACCAGGGCTCGCTCCACGACGAAGAGGCCTCGCAGGCCGAGGATGACGACGACGACGGCGATAGCGACGGGGTGTGAGGGGGCCTGATCCCCTCGCCCCTTGCGGGAGAGGGAGGGGCCCATCGCTTGCGATGGGAAGGTGAGGGGTCGCGCGATGCTGTCAGCGATGCCCTGAACCCACCGTCGGGAGACCCCTCATCCTCCCCAGCAAAGCTGGGTCCCCTCCTTCTCCCGCAAGGGGAGAAGGCGCCTTCTCCGGATGTCTTGATCTCTGGGACTGGAACCCCGTGGTTTGCTTCAGGTTTCCTCTAGGGCCAGGGCGTCTCGATGCGAGCGCCCGATCGGCGAAGGAGGATCAAATGACCATCGTCGCATGGCTTGTCGTCGGCCTGATCGCGGGCTGGCTCGGCAGCATGATCGTCAACCGCAAGGGCGACGGCCTGGTGCTCGACATCGTTCTCGGCGTCGTCGGCGCCCTGGTCGGCGGCTTCGTGTTCAACTTCTTCGGCCATTCCGGCGTGACCGGGATCAACCTGTACAGCATCTTCGTCGCCGTGATCGGCGCGGTGGTGGTGCTGGCGATCTACCACGCGGTCATGGGCCGGCGTTCGCTCTGACAGGTTCTCTTCTCCTCCCCTGCGAACAGCGGGGGAGGGGGATCAGGCGTAGCCTGGTGGAGGAGGCCCGTACTTCCCGGCTACTCCCGGTCGCTACGTTTCTGAAGGGTGGCCAGGAGTTGGCGCGCCGGCTTGCGGCCTGCGAGGATGAACAGGCCCGAGCCCAGGATCGCGCCGACGAGGAAGGTGAGGTCCATATCCCTCTCTCCGCTATAGCCGCCCGATCCCCTGCTAGCATCTTCGGCGCGACCGATCAGGCCGGCGGTTTGCCTCATGCACGTCCCGGGCGCAAAACTGAGGGCGCAAACCCGGGCTTCCCCGAGCCCCAACGACAGGACGACAACCGCATGAAGCACCCCGTCAGGATCGTCGCCGCCCTTGGGCTCGCCCTCGGGCTGGCCGCCTGTGTCGCCGGCTCGGGAGACTCCGCCCACGCCGCTTCCGGCGGACTGATTTCGCAGTTCCTGCTCGGGTTCTGGCATGGGCTGATCGGCCCGCTGACCCTGCTGGTCGAGGTCATCGACCGGTTCCTGCCGCATCTGCTGCCCTGGCGCACGCACCTGTATGAGACCAAGGCGGCGGGCGCGCCCTACGATCTCGGCTTCTACATCGGCCTGGGCGGAAGCCCCTTGATCATCCTGGGGCGCTGGCGGCGCTAGAGCCTTTCCCATTCAAATGGAATCATTCGAACGGGACAAAAAGGCTCTAAATTATGTAGTTAGAGCGTGATGGCCGCCGCAACCGGCTTCCACTTGCGGCTATCACGCTCTAGGCGGAAACCCATGCTCGGCAAGATCGAGAAGGTCTGGCGCAATCGCAACATGCTGCCGGACCTCTTCCATTTCTCTCGCCCCACGTTCTCCCAGTTCGGAGAAGACTTGGCGATCGCCAACCTGCTTCGCCCGAAACGATCCGGAACCTATGTCGACGTCGGCGCCAATCACCCGTTCGAAGGGTCGAACACCGCCTATTTCTACATGCTGGGCTGGAGCGGGCTGGCGATCGACCCCAACCCGAAGTTCGCCGACGCGTACCGGCGCAAACGGCCGCGGGACATCTACCTGACCTGCGGCGCTTCGAGCACCGAATGCGAACTGACCTATTACGAATTCCCGTACGACAAGTTCAACACCCTGTCGGCGGAGCGCGCCGACCAGCTCGCCGCCGAAGGCGAGCCGCCGATCCGCCAGCAGCAGATCCCCTGCCGTCCGCTGGGGCGGCTGCTGGGCGAGCATATGGCGGGCCGCAGGGTCGACCTGCTGAACGTCGACTGCGAGGGCTTCGACCTGGAGGTGCTGCAATCGGCCGATCTCGCGGCGATGGCCCCGACCGTGGTGATCATCGAGGACTTCGACCGCTACCGCGCCTTCCGCGACGGGCGCGGCGAGAGCGAACTGGACGGCTACATGCGCCGGGCGGGCTACTCGCCGGTCTACCAGTGCGCCTGGACCAGCATCTACATCGCCAACGGCTGGCGTGAGGCCGGCGACGCCCTGGCCTTCGACCCGCCCCGCAGCCTGATCGAATACATGCCGCAGGGGTGAGGGCCAAAAAAGGAGGGGCGGGCGGGCAAGGCGTCCAGCCTCCGATTGTATCCACAGAATTTTCCCCTCCGGCGGCTTGGTTTCCTTGCTGACGCGGGCTAGGCCCGCGCCAAGTGGGGGAGCGTGGCATGGGAAGATCGTTGAAGGCGCGCCTGATGGGCGCCGCCGCCGTATGGGCGCTGGCCGGCGCGGCCTCGGCGCAGACGGCCCAGGAGAATCCCCAGCTCGCCGGCGTGGTCGACCGGCTGCAACAGCAGGTCGAGCGCCTCGAGGCCGAGGTCATCAACGCGCGCCAGAGGGCGGAAGCCGCTGAAAAGGAGGCGGGCGACGCCAAGGTGCGGCTCGACGCCCTGGAAAGGCGCGTGGACGCAAAGACCGGCGCGGCGGCGCTGGCGGACCTCGCCACCGCCTACGGCGCCGCCAAGCC
>JBARAK010000641.1:0-6192 GCA_049791955.1 Caulobacteraceae bacterium | reverse complement strand
CCTTGGGCGATGGCGAAGGCGGCGATCAACTGCCCGGGTTGGGCGGCCCGGGTCAGCAATTCCTCGTGCCAGTCTTCCGCGGCCAGGCGCGCCAGTATGACCGAGTGCAACTGCGGGTCCGCCTCGGCGGCGCGACCGCGGGCGTCGCGCCAGTCGAAGCGCATCGTAAGGTGGCGGAAAAGGCGGGCCGATAACGAACGCTGCGTCGCCACCGTCTGGAACAACGCATCGCCCGTGGCCGCCAGCACCGGGTCGTCGGGCCGCCGGGCGGCGAACAGCTCGTCGATCAGGCGGATTGCGGCGTCGGTGTCCCCGGCCTCCCGCAAGGCCGTCAGCCGCCCGAGGAAGGCGCGGACCTCCGCCTCCACCTGAGTCTCGCTCATTGCGCCTGGTCCTTTCCGATCACGCCAACTGGCCGATGGTGGCAATCTAACGCTGACAACCCATGGTCTTCCTGGCCTGAATATATGAGATGGATGACAATCTCGTTCGATCGCCCTGAAGGTCACGTCTGCGGACCGGCCTTAAGAAGCCGCCCCTTAGTCGCGGCCCCATTCGGCGGTCAGGCTTTGCGCGGTGGCGATGAAGGCGCGGGTCGCCGCGGTGCAGTAGGCGTTGCGCCGCCGCAGCAGCGCCGTGCGGCGGGACGGGAAGCCCGGCCGCACCTTGATCGTGGCGAGGCCGGTGCCGGCGAGGGTCTCGGGCAGGATGGTCGCGAGGTCGGTGTGGCGAACGATCTCCAGCAGCGCCGGGATCGAATTGGCCTCGACCATGACGTTAGGGCGCAGGTCGTTGCTGCGGAAGTAGTCCTCGATCCAGCGGCGGGTCGAAAAGGAGCTGTCGAGCAGCGCCAGCGGCGTCTGCGCGAGATCGGCGGGCGTGAGGGTCGCCCTGCGCGCCGGCTTTGGGTCCGCCCGCATGATCAGGGTCGGGCGTTCGTCGTGGAGGGGGATGACTTCGATGTCCTGCGAGGGCAGGTCTCCGAAGCCGATGCCCAGGTCCAGTTCGTCATCGCGCAACGCCGGCTCGATCTCCTCCGTCTGCGCCGAGACGCGAACGGTGAAGGCGACGCCCGGATAGCTGCCCCGGAAGCGCTGCAGCAGCGGGGCGAGCAGATAGACGGCGACGCCGTGCGTCACCCCCAGGCGGAGCGAGCCGGTGGACAGATTCTCCACGTCGCGCACGGCGCGGGTCGCTTCCTCAAGTTCCGCTAGGGCCCGGTCGGCATGGCGAAGATAGGCCATGCCGAGGTCGGTGGGGCGGATCTGGCGGCCGCTACGGTCGAGCAGCTGGGCGCCGACCCGCTGCTCCAGCTCCTTCACCTGCTGCGACAGCGCGGGTTGCGACACGTGCAGCGCCAGGGCCGCCCGCGTGAAGCTGCCGTGATCGACGACCGCCTTCAGATACCGGATGTGGCGCAACTGCATGACCTATAACCCATAGCTTATAGGTAGCCTAAGAATCCAGTCTTGGACGTTTATAATCCCGAGGCCTACCTTCCGATCAGACGCAGCGGTTGAGGCGTCCTTTCTGAGAACAACGCAAAGCATTCATCGAATGTCCCACGTTTGCGGGGCGGGCCTGGCGCATCCGCGCCAAGAGGAGAGAAAGTCATGCAACAGTTTGCGCGTGTCCTGACGGAAGACGGTGTCGTCCCGGTCATTCTCAAGGATGGGGAGCACCTGGATCTGCGCCCCATCGTGGCCGACATCACCCCCGCCGCTATCGCCAGCGGCGTTCTGAACGCCGTGGATACGACCAGCCTGCGCCCGGTCGCCGGCGATTTCACCTATCTCGCGCCGATCGAGGGCGTGCGGCAGGTGGCGGCCACCGGCTTCAATTACAAGAAGCATATCGAGGAATTCAAGATGACGCCGCCCACCGAGCCGGAGGTGTTCATGAAGGCCTCGACCTCGGTGACCGGGCCCTATGACCCGATCTCCCGCGGGCCCAATGCCGGCGTGAAGCTGGACTGGGAAGTGGAGCTGGCGATCGTGGTCGGGCGCGAGGCGCGCGACATCAGCGCGGCCGAGGCGGGCGACTATATCTTCGGCTATGTCTGCCTGAACGACATTTCCGACCGCACGACCCAGGTCGACGCCGAGGGTCAGCAGCACCTGGTGCGCGCCAAGTCGCGACCCGGCTACACCCCGATCGGACCGTATCTGGTCACTGGCGTCGACGGCATGAAGCTCAACCTGTGGACCAAGCTCAATGGCCAGTTCGAGCAGCAGGGCGACACCAGCGACATGCTGTTCTCGATCGACGAGATGCTGGCCTACTTCTCGACCCACATGGCCTTGCTGCCCGGCGATCTGCTGGCCACCGGCACCCCGCCGGGCGTCGGGTTCGGCAAGAACCGTTTCATGGCGCCGGGCGACGTGCTCGAATGCGGCATCGCCGATCTCGGCGCTCAGCGGCACGAGATCCGCGACTGAGCGCGACCGAAGGGCCGGGGCGCATCGCCGCCCCGGCTTGGGTTCCCTGGCCGCCGCGAGTTCGCTCTCCGCTCAAGGCCGCGCACTGCTGTGCTCCACTGGCGCCTGCTATGCTGCTTCGCCGGGTGTGCAGGTGATGCGGCGCATTGACAATTTCCTCAACGCACTTGCTCACAACGACCCTGCCTGACAATCAATAGCCTGCGTGGGCGTAGCTCAACGAAGAGGCCGCCATGATGCATTCACCGCGTTTCACAGTCGCCATCATCACGGTCGCACTGTTGGCGACATCGTCAGCGGCGTGGTGCGATGCGCCGCTTCGGGTGCGCGGGCACGTCATCGCGATCGACGACACCAGCGTTACGATAAGAGAGAACAGCGGAGCCACGCTTCGCCTGACGACGAGCCCCGCGACGTCCTACGCCGATGTGGTTCCGTCGAGCCTCGCCGCGGTCAAGGTGGGCGGCTACATCGGCACGGCCGTCAAGGGGCCTCCCGACCATCTGGCGGCTGTCGAGATTGTCCTGGTCCCGGAAAGCATGCGCGCCGGACGGATCGGGTTTTATGCGTGGGATCCGTTGCCCGATACATCCGGCGTCGGCACGTCGGGCGTCACGGCCACGAACATGACCAATGGCTCGATCTCGGCGATCTCGCCCGGGGCGGCCGAGCTGGCGGGGCCTGGGGCGGCAGATGGGACGGTGACTGCCGATTCCGCAAACGCAGCTGGGCGCACGCTGACAGTAAACCTGGCGGGGGGCGAGCCGACGCGCATCGGGGTTTCATCTCGCGTGCCTATTGTCGAGTTCGTTCCCTCCACCCGATCAGCAATGGTGCGGGGGGCCGCCGTTGTCGTGTGGACCAAGGCGGGCGATGAAGCTCGGCTGATCGCGATCGGCAGAGGCGTTACGCCCCCCATGTAAAGCGGGCATGGGGGAGGGCGCGCGGCGAGTGGTTTTGGGGGCCGGAGAGTGAGCGCCGCGGACGGCGGAGCGGGGTGGATTAAAGACCCACGCAAGCAGGCGCCGGCACATCAAATCTGTTGAGGTTCTTTCTGGTGCCGTCGGAGGCCAGATTTATTCGCTGGACGCATGTCACAATCACGTCCTGAGTTCTCAAGCGAGCACAGGTCGAAGCGTAATCGCGAGCGTACGATCCACAGTTGAAACCGGCGTGTTGAAGGACAAGTTCTGCTTCAGTCAACTTCATGCCCGGACGCAATAGCAGGCGAGCCTCCTTCTCCAGCCTGGGCTGGGAATTCGCTGTACAGCCCGCTAGCGCCACAGCTCCGGCAAGCACCACGAAAGCGCAGATTCGGCGGGTCAACGCTAAGGTGTTCATTTGGCATTTATCACCGCAGGATGTTTCATCCGCAATGGGTCGCGGGCGGTCGTTGGTCTGCAGGCGAGCGCAGTCACCTAAGTGATAACATAACAGTCTACAGGGGCCGGCGTCGGGCCGGTCGGTCGGTCTGACCGGCGCCCCGTCCGATCGTCATGGAAACAGCAGATTGATAATGCCAACGCCCCTTAATACAGGCCGGCGCCCTTCGCTTCGCCTGCTCTGCGGTCTTGTGACGGTTGCGGCCGTGGCTGTCGGCTCGGTGGGTCGCGCCGCCGATCTGGTGAGCGACGTCGACCCCTTCATCGGATCGGATTGGTACGGCCAGGTGTTCATCGGCGCGGCTGTGCCCTACGGCATGGTCAAGCTGGGCCCCGACATGGTCAGCTTCGAGGGCGCGCCCGCCAAGGCCGCCTATCGGACCTCCGGCCAGATCCTGGGGTTCAGCCACCTGCACCTGACCGGCGCAGCGGGAAAGTACGGCAACATCCTGGTCGCGCCGGTCAGCGGCGAGTTGAAGCCCGGCGATATCGTGTCGCCCCGGACCGACGAGACCGATGCGCCGGGCTATTACGCGGCGACGTTGAACCGCTACGGCGTGCGCGCGGAATTGACGGCGTCGCGGCGGGTGGGCCTGCATCGCTACACCTTCGCCTCGCCCGAGCAGGCGCACCTGACCGTCCGGCTTGATCACATCCTGACCAAGGGGAAGGACGGGGAAGGCCAGCGCTTCCTGGGCGGTACGGTGACCATCGTCTCGCCCCACGAGATCCGCGGCGTGGGCCGCTACATCGGCGGCTGGAACAAGGGGGCCGAATACCGGGTCTATTTCGACATGGTCACCGACGTCGCGGCCACCGGCGGACGGACCTGGACGGGAACCGACCTGAGCGCGGCCCCGAACGCCGCGGTCGAAAGCGACCAGCCGCTGGGCGCGACGCTGGATTTCGCGGGGCGGCCGGGACAGGTGGTGCAGGCCAAGGTCGGCATCTCCGAAGTCAGCCTGGACCAGGCGCGCCGCAATATCGCCGACGAGGCGCCAGGCTGGAATTTCGATGCCGCCCGGGGCCAGGCGCACGACCTGTGGGAGCGGGCGCTGGCGCCGGTGCAGGTTGAAGGCGCCAGCCCATCCAAGCGCCGGCAGCTCTACACCGCGCTCTACCACTCGATGCTGTCGCCGTCGGACCATGGCGGGGAGAATCCCAACTGGACCTCCGACGCCCCGCATTATGACGACTACTATACGGTGTGGGACACGTTCAGGACCACCGGACCCCTGCTGACGCTGATCGCGCCGGACCGGGCGCGCGACATGGTCCGCTCGCTGATCGACATCTACCAGCACACCGGCTGGATGCCCGACGGCCGCAGCGGGGAGAGCAACGGCCGGACCCAGGGCGGCAGCAACGCCGACGCCCTTGTCGCCGACGCCTATGTGAAGGGCGTGACCGGGATCGACTACCGGACCGCCTTCGAAGCCATGCTCAAGGACGCGACGGTCCCCCCGGCCGAGCCGGAGCAGGTGGGGCGCGGCGGCCTGGTCGACTACAACGCCAAGGGCTACGTCACCCTGGCCGACCCGCGCTCAGGGTCGCGCACGGTGGAATACGCCTATGACGACTTCGCCATCGCCGAACTCGCCTGCGGGCTGGGTGAGACGGAAAAGGCGCGGCTTTATGCCGGACGCGCGTCCAACTGGGTCAATCTGTGGGACCCGAAGCTGAGCCGCGAAGGCGTGTCCGGCTTCCTGCGTCCACGAAATCCCGATGGAAGCTGGGCGGCGGCGGACTTCACGGCGAGGGGGGAATGGCCGGCCTTCCTGTACGAGGGCGACCCCTGGACCTACTCGCTCTATGCGCCGCAGGACGTGCGCCGGCTGATGATGATGTCGGGCGGTCCGGAAGCTTTCGTGAAGCGCCTCGACACGACGTTCGACCATTTTCACTTCGACATGACCAATGAGCCGGGCTTCCTGATCCCGACGCTGTACATCTGGGCCGGCCGGCCCGACAAAACCGCCGATCGTCTGGCGGAATACCTGGAGAAGTGGTTCACCGATACGCGCGGCGGCCTGCCCGGTCCCGAGGACTCGGGGGCGATGTCGAGCTGGTTCGTGTTCCAGTCGCTCGGCTTCTACCCGCTGGCCGGCCAGGATGTGTACCTGATCGGTACGCCGAGCTTCCGCCAGGCCAGCCTGTCGCTGGGCGGCGGCAAGGTGTTCCGCATCGAGACCCGCAACTTCGACCCGACGGGCGTGAACCGCTATGTGGTCTCCGCCGAGCTGAACGGCCGGCCGCTGAACCGCGCCTGGTTCCACCACCGGGAGATCGCCGATGGCGGCGTCCTGGTGCTGACGATGGGCTCCGTCCCATCGAGCTGGGGTCGCGACGCGCCGCCGCCCTCGCTGTCGGAC
>JBARAK010000640.1:0-5885 GCA_049791955.1 Caulobacteraceae bacterium | reverse complement strand
GCGCCGGACTGAGGCCGTTCCTGGTCGCGGGCACGGCGGGGACGGTGGACGCCGGGGCGGTGGACGACCTGCACGCCCTCGCCGACATCGCCCAGGCCGAGGACATGACCTTCCACGTCGACGGGGCGTTCGGCGCCCTGGCGGTGCTGTCGCCGGAACTGGCCCCCAGGGTGGCCGGGATCGAGCGTTGCGACTCGCTGGCGTTCGACTTCCACAAGTGGGGACAGGTCCCCTACGACGCCGGCTTCCTGCTGGTGCGCGACGGCGCCATGCACAAGGCCGCCTTCGCCGCGGACGCGCCCTATCTGCAGCGGTCGGACCGGGGGATCGCGGCCGGCGACTGGTGGCCGTGCGACTATGGTCCGGACCTGTCGCGGGGCTTCCGCGCGCTGAAGACCTGGTTCACCCTGAAGACCTACGGCGCGGACGCGATCGGCGCGGTGGTCGCCCAGACCTGCACCCTGGCGCGGGGCCTGGCGGCGCGGGTGAAGGCCGAACCGGAACTCGAACTGCTGGCGCCGGTGGCGCTGAACGTGGTCTGCTTCGGCTACCGCGCCCCGGCGACGCAGGATGCCGACCGGCTGAACGCCGAGATCGTGATCGACCTGCACGAAGCCGGCGATGTGGCCCCCTCCGCAACCCGGGTGAACGGCAGGACCGCCATCCGCGCGGCCCTCGTCAACCATCGCACCCGCCAGGACGACATCGACGCCCTGGTCGAGGGCGTACTGGCCCACGGCCGCAGGCGCACGCAGGGGTGAGCCGGACGCAGGATGCGGCCCCGGATGCGACCCCAGATCCGATCCCCGATCCGATCGACGACGATCCGGTCTTCGTCTGCGCGCCGCACCGGTCGCGGGGCACCTACCTGCAGCGCCTGCTCAACATCCATCCCCGGCTGGTGGTCTGGGGCGAGCACGGTGGCCTGATCAACAAGCTGGCCGAGATCGACCAGATCGGAAAGCTCCACACCCGCGTCCACGGCGACGGCGACGACGGCTATCTGGCGATGTTCGCCGCCAAGCGGGTGGAGGCCCTGTTCGACTACGATCCGTGGGCCAACCCGCTCCAGGCCTACCAGCTCCGGGAGCATCACCGGCGCTTCCTGTCGGCCATGTTCCGGCGTGGCTTGGCGGCGGAACAGCGCTGGGGCGTCAAGGAGATCCGCTACAATTCCCCGGCCACCGTCGCCTTCCTCGCCGAGCTGTATCCCAGGGCCCAGTTCCTGATCCTGCGCCGCGACCTGGTCGAGCTCTGCGTCTCCAACATCCTGGCGACCTGGTCGGCGAACCACCTGCTGGCGATGGGCGCGGGCGCCACGCTGGAGAGCGCCCGCGAGGTGCTGTCGGATTGCGCCTACGCCCTCTGCGCGATCGACGCCCAGCTGCAGATGTCGGCGGCCCTGCTCGGCCCCCGGGCCCAGGAGGTCGGCGACGCCGCTATCGCCGAGACCATGGGCGAGGTGTTCCGCTTCCTCGACCTGCCCGCGCCCGAGGGATACGCCGAGGCGGTGACGCTGATCTCCGGCCTGCGGCTTGGCGAGACGCCGAAGGAGATGTCCATCGGCTGCCTGGACCGGCGCTTCATCGAAGAGAACGCGCCCGAATACATCGCCCTGGCCCGGAAAGAGATCTTCGGCCAGGGACTGGACCTTGCGCGCCTGCGCCGGCTGGCCGGGCGCGGCCGCTACAGCTTCCTGGCCGGCGACCACGACCTGCGCCACACGACCTTCTCCAGCCTGTTCTGAGGCTATCGGCGGCGGTCTGGCGCCGGGGGCGGATCGCGCCGGCAATTCGCTTGTGGCCTGTGAATGAAACAACCTAGACTGGCGTGAACCGGGGGGCTGGTCATGCGGGTTGGGCGTGTCGTGGGCGCGAATCTTGGCCGCGCCGTGGGGATCGGCCTTGGGCTGACGAGCTATCTCTGGTTCGGAGGGCCAGGCGTCGCCGCGGCGCAGGCGGTGGCCGCCCGATCGGCCCCCACCCACGCCAATCCGGAACTGGTGGCGCGCAACTATGTGGCCGGCGGGGGGCGGGCGACCCATGCCCTGGCCATCGACAAGCTGGAGATCACGGTCGACATCGTCGGCGGCGTCGCCCGCACGACCGTGCTGGCGGGCTTCTCCAATCCGACATCATCGGCGCTTGAGGGCGACTTCACCCTGGACTTGCCTCCGGGGGCGGTGGTCACGGGCTATGCGCTGGATGTGAACGGCGCGATGGTGGACGGCGTGCTGGTCGGCAAGCGCGCCGCCACGCTGGCCTACCAGAAGCAGGTCCGGCGCGGGGCCGATCCCGGACTGGCCGAGACCACGCCCGACAATGCGTTCCGCACCCGGGTCTTCCCGATCTTCCCCGGCCGCGGCCGGACGATCCGGCTGGAGTTTGTCGCCCCGATCGGGCCGGACGAGCCCCTGACCCTGCCGTTGAGCACCCTGGATCCGGTGGTCAAGGCGTCGGTGCTGGTCCGCGACGCCGACGCCGCGGCGCCGCCCGACCTCAGCGGGCCCGATGGCCTGGACCTGCACTGGGAACATGGGGCCGATGGCCTGGAAGCGCGGGCGAGCGCCAGCAACGTCGCGCTGACCGGCGCGCTCTCGATCGGGGCGGCCCCGGCGGCGGCGGCGATCGTGGTCACCCGTCACAAGAGCGGCGACAGTTTCTTCGAGGTCGACGCCGCCGCGCCCGCCCGCTCCGCCGGTCCGGAAACCGTGCGCAGGGTACGGATCTACTGGGATCGCTCCCGGTCGCGGCGGGACGACGACCTGACGGGCGAGATCGCCGTGCTGGAACGCTACCTGGCGGCGGTGCGGCCGGCCGCGGTGGATCTGGTGCTGTTCTCCGACACCGCGCCCCAGGTCCGCAGCTTCAACTCGCCTTCCGCCGCCTCGGACGTGGTGGCGGCCTTGAAGACCGCCGACTATCACGGGGCGACCTCGCTGCGTGGCCTGTTCAAGCTCGCCGCCCCGCCCGCCGATGCGTGCCTGTTCTTCTCCGACGGCTCGGTGACGCTGGACCCTTATCAGGTCGAGCGGGTCGATTGTCCCCTGTTCACCCTGTCCAGCGCGGCGGACGCGAACCAGGGCTTCCTGACCGCCCTGGCCCGCAAGTCGGGTGGCGAGCACCTGGACCTGCGCGCGCGCTCGGCCGACGCCGTGGTCGCGCGCCTGACCCGTCCCGCCTCGCGGGTGATCGCGGTGAAGAACGCCGAAGGCGAGGCGATCGATTTCACCGTGCTTCCGGCCGCGGCCGACCGGGTGCGCATCATCGGGCGCATGCTGGCGGCCCAGGGGGCGGTCACCGTGGTCCTGGCCGACGGGCGGACGCTGAAATACGACCTGGAGGACAGCGCCAGCACGCCGGACGATGGCCTGGGCGCCTTGTGGGCGGCGGATCGCCTGGCCGAGATGACCGCCACCGACCAGCCCGACCTGAAGAAGAGCGTCGGCTTCGCCCGCCGCTACAGCGTGGCCGGCGGCGGGGCGGTGTTCCTGGTGCTGGAGCAACTGCGCGACTACGCCGACGCCGAGATCGAGCCCCCCGACGCGCTCGGCAAGAACATGCAGGTCGAGTACGAGGCCCTGGTCGCCCGCAACGCGCAGGCGAAACAGGCCCTTCAGGCCGCCCGCCTGAACCTGGTGCTCGGCGAATGGTCGGAGGAGAAGGACTGGTGGGCGAACAAGCCTAAGCCCGCCGCTTCGCCGCCTGTTCCGCCGCCGGCCCCTTCGCCGCCACCGCCCATCCGCTCCCAGGGCCAGCGATGGCTCCGGCCAGGCGCCACGCCGCCTCCGCCGCTCAACATTCCTGCGCCACCATTGCCGCTTCCGCCAGTGAAGTCGCCGGCGCAGGAAACGGTGGCGCCCCCTCAGCCCGTGCCGCCCTCGCCGCCGGCTCCAATGGCGCCTCCCGCCGCGCCTGCAATGTCTTCCTTCGGGGTTGCCCCAGGCCGCGCTTCGGCCGCTTCCACCGCGATCGTCCGCGACGTCGTGGTCACAGGCAATCGGGTCGAAGGGCCGGCCACCGGCGGCATCGTCGTGGCCGTCGAGCCGTGGGATCCGAAGCGGCCCTATCTGAAAGCGCTCAAGGCCGCGTCGCCTGCCGAGTTCCAGGGCGTGCTGAAGGCGCAGGAACTGAAGTACGGCGCTTCCCCGGCCTTCTACCTCGACGTGGCGGAATTCATGTTCCGCAACGGCCATTCCGCCGAAGCGTCGGAGATGGCGCTGAGCGCGCTCGAACTGCCGTCTTCGGACACCACCACGCTGAAGATCGTGGCCGACCGGATGATGAGCTACGGCGACGAGGCGCGGGCGATCTGGCTCTACGAGAAGATGCTCTATCTCGATCCCGACCGGCCGCAGCCGCGCCGCAGCCTGGCGCTGGCCCTGATCGAACGGGCCGAACGCGCCGCCAAGCGGGGCGCGCCCGTCGCCGAGCAGCGGCGGGACTATGTGCGTGCGATGGAGCTGCTGAACGAGGTGGTCACGCGCACCTGGGACCCGGCGTTCGATGGCATCGAGCTGGTGGCGCTGATGGAGGCGAACCGGATCGTTCCCCGGCTGGAGCGCCTGGGCGTGCACGATATCCCGCTGGACCGGCGGCTGAGGGCCACGCTCGACGTGGATGTCCGCGTGGTGCTGGAATGGAATGTCGACGCCACCGACATGGACCTGTGGGTCGACGAGCCCACGGGCGAGCGGGCGATCTACGACCATCCGCGCACCGCCATCGGCGGCCGGCTCTCCCACGATATGACCCAGGGGTATGGCCCAGAGGAGTACCTGCTGCGCCGCGCGCCGGACGGGACCTACACGATCCGCGTCAACACCTATCGCACCGACGTGCTCAATCCGAACGGCTCGATCACCGTGCGCGCGCACCTGTACCGCAACTACGAGCGGGCCAACGAAGAGGCCAAGGTGCTCGAAGTGGAGCTCAAGCCCGGCGAGGAAGGCCTGCGGGTGGTGGGCGAGGTGAAGGTGGCGGGCAAGCCGTAAAGGCTTGGCCTCACCGCCCCTGGAAGTCGGGCGTTCGCTTTTCCCTGAGCGCGGCCAGGCCTTCCTGGTGGTCGGCGCTGCGTTGCAGGGCGTCGGCGCTGGCCCGGGCGGCGGCGGCGTCGTAGTCGGCGCGGGCGATGTCGGCGATGACCAGCTTGGTGGCGCGGGTTGAAAGCGGGGCCTGGCGTTCGATGCTGGCGGCCAGAACCTCGATGCGTCCAGCGAGGTCGGCGGGCTCAACGGCGTCGTCCAGGATGCCGCTCGCGACCATGGCCGCCGCGTCGATGGTCTCCCCCGCGATCAGCAGGCGCCGGGCCGCGGCGGCGCCGGCGCGGGTGACCAGCCGGTGGATCGAGGCGTCGGGGTACTGTGCGCCGATCCGGGCGATGGGGATGAAGGCGCGCGACGGCGTGACCCCGATGCGGAAGTCGCAGGCCAGGGCCAGGTCCAACCCGCCGCCGTAGAGGGAGCCGTTGACTGCGGCGATGGTGGGCATCGGCAGGGTCTCGATCTGGTCGATCACCGCGATCAGGTCCGTGGGCGACCCGGTGGCCTGGGACGCCATGCCGGTCTCGGCCAGCGCGCCCAGGTGGTAGCCGGCCGAGAAGGTCGGGCCGGCCGCGGTGAAGATCGCCACCCGAACCTCCGCCCGCTCGCGCAGTTCGGCCGTGATCGCGCGCAGCGCCTCGACGTCGGCGGGCTCCAGCCGGTTGTGCTGGTCCGGACGGTTGAGCGTGACCGTGGCCCGTGCGCCCGCGATGGCCAGGGTCGGCGTCGCGCCCGATATCGCGCCCGGCATATGGCTACAGGTCCCGCGCGGCCGCCACGATGGCGTCGGCGTCGATCCCGCACAGGCGGTAGAGGTCGGGCAGGTCGGCGCTCTGGCCGAACC
>JBARAK010000639.1:0-1563 GCA_049791955.1 Caulobacteraceae bacterium | reverse complement strand
CGGCCGTCCTGGCCTGAACGCACCTCTCCCGCGCGCAGCGACCCGGCCAGCACTTCCGCCCCCAGGGCTGGCGGCGCGCCTTCGAAGACGATGGGGACCAGCCGCGACTTCACTACCCCCCGGCGCTTCATGCGCGAGGTGGTCTCCTGGCCCACGAAGCAGCCCTTCCTGAAATCGACCGCATGCAGCAGGTCCAGGTTGGCCTCCAGCGCGTAGTCCTTGTCCGACAGGCCATCGCGGGTGATGTCCGGGGCGCCGAGCGCCAGGCGATGGGCGTCGTAGTCCCCGGGCGAAGCCGGATGCGCGCCCGTGGGGACGGGAGCCGCCCCGAACGCGCGCCAGCCGAGTTCCGGAAGCCGGGGGTCCCGTAGCCACTCCGGACCTGGAGCATCGGGCGAACCGCCGAACAGCACGCCGACCTCGCCATCCAGCGGGACGATCTCCACCTTGGCGCGCAGGCGGTAGAGCTTGAGCTTGGCCAGCAGGGCGTCGCGGAAGGCCGCCGGGACATCCAGCGTCGCCCGGTCCGCGTCGCCCGCGATGAACAGGTCGTAGAGCAGCCGGCCCTGGGGGGTCAGCAGGGCGGCGTAGCGAAGTTCGCCCGCAATCAGCGTCTCCACGTCCTGGGTGAGCAATCCCTGCAGGAAAGAGCGCCAATCAGGACCCGCCAGCCCGATAAGGGCCCGTTCGGGCAGGACGGCGTGGGCGGTTTCGTTTAGGCTTGAGAGGCTCATGACTATGATTTGGGCCGGGACGCCTCGCCACGCCAGAGCTGAACGAGCACGCTCTTGTCGATCGGCGCGGAGGGACGCGCGGCCGAATGCGTCAGAGCCTTTTCCGCTCGGATGGAATCATCTGAATCGGACGGGCTCTGACTGAGGGGGACTAGAGTGTGACGGCTGCGGGAACCGGCGCCCGCCTCCAGCCGTCCTGCTCTGACAGGAGCAAGTGAGATGGCGAACCCGCGTTTCCCGATCCTATTCATCACCGCCAGCCGGGTGGGCGACGCCGTGCTGACCTCGGGCCTGATCCACAGGCTGTCCGAGGAGATTCCCCACGCGCGCTTCACGGTGGTCGCCGATCCGCTGACCGCGCCGCTGTTCCGTGACATCCCCACCCTCGACCGGCTGATCCCGCTCGAGAAGGAGAGGGGGAGCCTGCATTGGTTCAAGCTGTGGCGGATGGTGCGCGGCCGCCGCTGGGGCGTGGTCGTCGACATGCGCGGCTCGGCCCTGTCGCGCTTCCTCAACGCGCGTCGCCGCGCGGTGAAGAAGCCGCTGCCGCCTGGCCTGGAGCCGGTCCACAAGGTGATCGAGGCCGCACGGGTCCTGCGGGTCGAGGACGATCCGCCCGCGCCATTCCTGTACACCAGCGCCGAGACCGAGGCCGCGGCGCAGGCCCTGCTGGCGGGAAGCTCGGGGCCGATCCTGGCCATGGCGCCGGCGGCCAACTGGGTGGGCAAGACCTGGCCGGCGGAACGGTTCGCCGTGGTCGCCGCGGAACTGCTGTCTCAGAGTGGTCCCATGCCCGACGGGCGGCTGCTGCTGCTGGGCGGCCCCAGCG
>JBARAK010000638.1:0-7233 GCA_049791955.1 Caulobacteraceae bacterium | reverse complement strand
GGTGAGGGGCGCGGTCGTGACCGGCGTAGGCGTGGACGTCGGGGCTGCGGTGGAGGTCGAAGCCGGCGCCGGAGCCGGCGTCGGCGCGGAGGTGGTGGAGGTAGCGGCGCCGCCCTCGCCCGTCGGCGTGGACGCGGTGTTGTCGGGCGATGTGGTTTCGGCGGCCATGCGCGGTCACTCCGGGGGGATGTGCGTCTCGACCGAGACGGCGACGGATTGGACAGGAGCGGCTTGTGCGGTCACGACCGACGGCGCGGTGCAGGAAAACCTGCACACCGTCTGGTAGCAGGGCGCCTGGAAGCTCTTGGTGTCGTCGTGATCGGAGAACGACCAGGACACGTCCACCAGGCCGGCGGCGTCGAACACCGCCCGGTTGGCGCGCAGCACCCGCTTGATCGCCTTGCGCAGCAGGATGCGGGTGTCGGGGTTGGACACCGCCTGCCCCACGATCATCAGCTGGACGTGGTCGAGGGTCCCCTCGCTGTAGCCCCACATGCCGGTGTCGGGATCGTCCAGGTCGGCGGCGACCAGCTCGCCCAGGCTCTCGACGCCGGGCGCGTCCCCCTGCAGGTGGACGGTGACGATGGGGAACGGGCTCTCGTCATAGAGCGACGGTGCGGTCTGCACCACGATGCGCTGCAGGTTGCGCGACGGCGGGACCCGCTTCAGCGCCACCTCCGATTGGAGCCCCGCCTCCAACCGCTGGCGCACCAGTTCCTGCACGTCGGGACCGGCCTCGCCGAACGTCGTGCGCGGGGTGACGCTGGCCGACGGGTTCGAAACCCAGGCCCCCGCCACCTCGTAGAACGGCTGGTAGTAGTACTGCAGTTCGTTGGTCAGGCAGGCGGCGTCGACCAGATAGGGATCAAGCCCTTCGTAGACGCAGGCCGCCGCTGGATCGTCGGCCCCCAAGATGTCGTCGCTCAGCTTGCGCAGCACGCGGATGCGCGTCGCGCCACCCGGCGGCGCCAGCAGCACCCGCACCGCGGCGCCGACCGGAAGGGCCTCGATGAACTGGATCATAGGAGCAGGATGGCGTCACGACCGCGTCACCCACCCGCCAAACTGTGCTTAGGTCCGCCCGATCAGGTCGAAGTTGCGCGCCGCCAGTTTCAGCGGCAGGCTTGCCGCGCCGGAATTGCGATCACTCGCCAGCGGGCCGTAGACGTACAGCTCCAGGAAGCGGACGCCTTCCACGGTATAGGACACGCCCTGCGGCGGGCCGCCGCCGTCGGGCCAGCTCAGCGAACCATCCGCACCGACCGTGGGAACGCTCCCCTCCACCACCGTGCTGCGATCGGCCGATAGCCAGAAGACCCGCGAGATCGACTGGACCGGCGCGCGCAGGCGGTCGTTGAGCCCCGGAGTGCGCACGTCGGAGAACGGCGTCGTAGAGGCCAGCAGCTGGATGCGGTCGAACTCGGCCGCCGCATAGAGCGGTGAGTCCGAGCCGATGGTGATCACCGCGTCGCCCAGCTCCCATCCGCCGAACACCGCATAGGCCCTGCGTGGCGACTGGCTGGTCACGCCGGCCCAGGCCGGGACGGGATCGGCCCAGCTATGGCCCGTCCCGCCGCAGACCGGGCAGAGCGGATCGGCCGCGCCGGACGCCGGGTTCACGCACGGACAGGCGGAATGCCTGCGCCACAGCACGTCCTGGCGCACGGCCCCGCCCAGGAAGGCGTTGAACCGCTGGGCGCTCAGTTGCATCACGCCAGCACGCCCAGCATGGTCCCGCCCACCCCGTGGATGTAGGCGCGCAGGCCGCCGTTCGATCCCTTCGGGCCGGTGAGGATCTCGGCCGCCTGGTCACGGTACTGCTGGGTGTTGATCGAGAGGGACTGGGACAAGCCGTCCGCGCCGATCGAGCCGCTCTGGGGCAGGAACGCGCCCTCGATCACCTTCAGCACTGCCTTCTTGTAGATGGCGTCGAGCAGGTCGGCCCAATGCGGATCGGTCTTCACCCCGGTCAGCCCCGCCGTATAGGTCACCCGGATCATCGAGGGGATGGTCGACCCGCCGCCCAGCGCCTGCAGCACGAACGCGCCTAGCGGAGCGACGAAGCTCGAGGTCCCGGGGACCAGGCGGATGGTGGCGTACTTCCGGTCCGGCCGGATCCAGTCCCTGGGGATGGCGAACATGCCCTGGGTCGGCGCGGGATAGTCCAGCACGATCGAGTGGACCTCGATCAGCGGCTTCTGCTGCAGCACCAGATAACCCCAGCTGTCGCTCTCGAAGAAGCCCGGCCCGTAGTCGTAGCCGGGCTCCTCGGCCCAGGGCATCCCGGTCGGCAGGGCGGCGATCTCGTCCGCACGGGGCAGGTGCGGAAAGACGTAGGTCGGCTCCAGGAACACCCGCAGCACCTTGGCGGTCTCCGCCTCCGCCGCTTGCAGCTGCCGCAGCAGGTAGGCGTCGGAATAGGTCACGCCGGGCAGGTACGCCTGGTAGGCCGCCAGCAGCGCGTCCTGGCGGAACTCGGCGACGTCATCGGTGCTGAACAGGGACATGCCGGCTATGCCCCGTTCAATCCGCTTCGGCGGGGCGGACGGCCCGGCGGATGGGCTGGGGCGGCTCGACCACATAGCCGGGGATGCCGCGGAACCGCTCGGCGGCGGCCTCTTCGATCTCCTCGCTCCACATCGAACCGTCCGGCTGGCGGGTGAAGGCCAGGCCGGAGATCCGCTCCGAGGCGTTCGGCAGGGTGCACTTGACGATCAGGCCCATGGTTTTCCGTATTGTCCTCTGAGGAGAAAATCCTCCCTCCCCCATCGCGGGGGAAGGAGGACGGTCAGGTTCACGCCCCGGGGGCGAACGGCTGCCAGGCGGCGGTGGTGGGGACCACGTTGATGTAGATCACGTTCTGCTTGCGCTTGGTGATCCGCAGGTAGCCGAACAGCAGCTGCGCCCACGGGATGGTCGGGGTGTTGGTGGGATACAGCTGGAATTCGGTCATCGGCAGCAGTTGGCGCCACGAGATGTTGTCGGCGCCCGGCTTCATGTTCAGCGTCGCCGCCTTGGTCGCGCCAGGGATCTGGCGGTTCTGGTCGATGTAGACGGTATTGCCCACGCCGGCCCGCGGGATGCGCGCCATCAGCCGCATGTCCGAGGTGGCGTTGGCGCCGTTCTGGCGCGAGCGGTAGATGGCGTAGCCGCTCTCCTGGCCGCCGGCCGAGGGCGCGATGGTCAGGGTCACCGAGTCGCCGGCGGCGACGGCGGTCTGGGCGGTCGCCACCCCGGTGGACTGGCCGTTCTGGTTCAGCCCGCAGATCAGCCAGTAGTAGTTGCCCGCCCGCGCGGCGGTGAAGCGCGAGGCGGCGTCCGTGGCCGCGGCCACCGTCACGCTGGCCGGGGCCAGGCCGGCATTGCCGGTGGCGACGGGCTGGAGCTGCGGCTGGGCCTCGAACGGCGTCATCTGCGGCTCGTCGATCACGAACACGTCCTTCTGGGTCTTGATGTCCCCGAACGAGGTGCGGATGCCGTTGACCGGCGAGCCCACGTCCACCCCACCGTTGACCATGCCGGTCAGGGGCACGCGCCAGGCCGGGTCCAGGCTGGCGTCCAGATCCGCCTGCACGCCGAAGGAGCAGAAGAAGTCGGTCGGCTTGCCGAAGTTGCCGTAGCCGCTGATGACCTTGGCGCCCTGGTTGAAGCTGGAGATGTTGACCAGCGAGCCGCCGTCCAGGTCGATCACATGGGTGTCGTCCATGTAGCCGGTGGTCACCGCGTTCTGGATCTGGGCGAAGATGCCGTCGAACTCGTAGGGATTGACCGTGCTGTCGCCGTAGAAGCTCAGGTATTCCGCGTCGGTCAGCAGGCGCAGCGCACCGGCCTGGCCTTCCGCCGCCTTGGCCTCGACGATGTTGCGGCCGAGGGTGGAGATGAACGACACCTCGCAGCGGGTCATCAGGTACTTCACCTGGGCGGTCTGGCGGGCGTAGACGCCCTGGGCCTGGTTGATCACGCCCAGTTCGCCGTTGGTGGTGCCGCCGAGGAAGCCGCCGATGCCGCTGCGCTCGGTCCATTCGTCCACGGTCGCGCCGGCGCCCTGCTTGGCCAGCATATTGAACAGCACGAAGTCGTCGTTCTCCTGGATGGTCGACTTCATGGTCTTGTCCAGCGACTGGATGCGGAAGGCCGCACCGCCGGTGAACTGCGAGGAATCGGTGCCGTAGCCGGCGGTCAGGGCCTTCTGCAGCGCTTCCAGCGAAGCGCCGTCCAGGTCGAGCGCGCCCCCCACGGTGGGCAGGCCGCCCGCTTCCGGAAGAGTGATGTTGAACGACATGATGCTGTGCCTATCGAAATGAGTTGAGGGCGGGTTTCAGGCTCGGGGGGTCAGGACAGGACGGCGCGGACCAGTGCGTCCGGCGGCGTCTGGCCGGCGTTGAGGTACTGCTCGGCGATCGCCACCTGGCGACCGGTGATGCGGCCGGCGAGCTGGGCGGAGAGCGCCTTGGCCATGAAGTCGTCGCCGCTGAGCCCCGCGCCGTCCGGACGCAGGGTGGCGCCCGCCGGCTTGTCGACCACGGTGATCACCGACTTGCGGGGCGGCGCGCTACGGGACAGCTTGCCGACGCTGGCCTGCAGCGACTTCACCAGCGCCGCCAGCGCGCCCAGGCCCTGGATGGTCTTGCTTTCCAGCACCTCCTGGCGATCGGCCAGGGCCTTGACCAGGGCGGCGCCGTCCACGGCGCTGACCTCGGAGCCGTCCTCCAGGCGCAGGGTGAACGACTTGCCCATCGGGGCGTCGTAGAGCGCATCCGCCTCGTCCTCGCTGTCCGGATCGTCGGAAGCGTCGGTCTCGTCCACGTCGTCCTCATCGTCTTCCCCGGCGCCGGCGGCCGTGGCGATGGCGGCGTCGTCGGTCGTGGGCATGGCCTTGGCGAACATGCCGATCTCGGCCAGCAGCGCGTCGAACTTCGACCTATCGCTCATGATGTTTCAGTCCCTGCTTGAGATCGCGAGCGAAGCGCTCGACGTGTTTAGCCGCATCGCCCCCGGACAGCCCGAGGCCATGGACGCAAAAGGCTTGAAGGTCCGCGAGCCGGGGATCGGCGCCGAGCTCGCCGCTCCGCAGCGCCGCCGCCAGCCGCTCGCGGAGGTCGGGGTATGGGATGGGCGCGCCATCCAGCGACAGCTCGCCGAGCGCGGCCCCGCCGGTCAGGTCGGCGGAGTCCGTGCCATAGCCGGCCTCCAGCGCCTTGGACATGGCCTCCGCGATGTCCAGCCCCGCCGCCGACCAGCACTTGGCGAACACGCCGATCGGCATGGTGGCGCAGGCGGCGACATGCTGGTTCACCGGCGTCTTGGACAGGCCGATGTTGCTCCAGCGGACCTTGGTGATCAGGGTGCGGCCGGGCCGGCCGTCCTCGCCGGTCTCGTTGGCCTTGCCCAGCACCGCGCCGCCGACGCTGGGATACCAGCGCTGGGGCGGGCGGACCTCGGTCAGGCCCGACCACACCATGTTGGCCCGGTCCGCCGCCCGCCCTGCGCCGGCGTAGACCTCGCCCTTGACGAAGGTCCGGCCGTCGCGCTGGCCGACCTCGACCGGGCGGCCGATCTCATAGAGCGGATAGTCGGGGATGCCGGCCTTGGCGCCGATCAGGGTGTAGTGATCGATGTCCAGGTTGCCGTAGCGCTTGAAGTAGTCGGCGCTGTCGGCGAGCGCCTTGGCGGCGACCACCTCGCCCTGCTGGTCGAGCCCCTCGTTGGAAGCCTCGAAATACAGGATACGGCGATCCCCCTCGGTGGAAGGGGTCGCCTTGAGCATCGCGCCAAGGGCGATGAACTCGGGACAGTATGGGATGGGTGCGTTCGACACACCCAGATTACTATTGTCACGACTTAGGGGAAAACGCCCTCAGTCCTCGCTGGCGCGAAAGGAGCCTACCCCGCGGCCCCGCTGATGCGCAGCATCCTGGCCACCGCGGCGGTCAGGGCGCTGGACAGAGCCGGGCGCTCGATCAGGCGGGGCCGCAGCGCCCTGGCGAGTGAGGCGTAGTACCAGAGCGCGCCGTCGCGGCCGGCGATGAATCGCTCGAACACCGGCTCCCCCGCCTCCAGGTCCTCGACGATGCAGCGGGCGTTGTGGAGCTTGTCGCAGGCCGACACCAGGACCACGTCCTCAGACGCTGAGGCGATGTGCTCGAGGTAGGCGCGCTTGCGGACGCGCCAGCGGTCCTTGGCGTCGCCGTCCTCGCCATCCGCCCCCTCGTCGGCCTCGCGCCCGTCGGTGCAGCCCTGCACGATCGACAGCACCCGCGCGCCGAAGTCCGCCTCGATCCCCTCCGCGGTGACCCCGGCGCAGTCCTCCAGCACGTCGTGCAGCAGCGCCGCCACCATCTGGTCCTCGTCGCCGCCATGGCGCGCGACCAGGGCGCTCACCGCCACGGGGTGGGTGATGTAGGGGACGGTCCCGCCCTTGCGAACCTGGCCACGGTGCGCGTTGGCGGCGAAAGCCAGCGCGTCGGCGTAGCGGCTCATCGGGGCTTCGGCGTGGGTCAAGGACAACTCCCGGCGTTGGATCGCAGCGTGTGGGGCGCCGGCTGTAGCCGCCTTGCGCACCTCAGCGCCAGGGACCTTCTGCACCGAGGTCCCATTCAGCCGGGGATAACTGGCCCCGCGCCGTGGATCGCATCGAGCCGCCTGGCCTTGTCCCAGGCGCGGTCATGCAGCGCGCGCGGCGCCTGCCGGGCGGCATGGAAGCGCGTGCGATCGGCGACGCTCCAGTGCTTCGGCGCACAGTCGCCGTACCTGGCCTGCAGGTCGCGCTCGACCACGTAATACCGGTGCGCCCTGGGCTTCACCGCCGTCAGCGCCTTCAGGTGGAACTGGATCTCGGCCACCATGCCATTGGGCAGCCGCACATGGATCATCAGGTCGCGATAGCCGGTGGGCTCAGGCCGGCGGAAGCGGTCGTCCGGCTTCTGCACCAGCTGCATCCCCGTCGCGCGCACCGCCCGCACGGCGCGGCGGATGTCGCGGAAGCTCGCCACCGAGATGGTCCCGCGCACCAGGTCGTTGAGCGCCGACCAGTCCCCGCCGAGCTTCGCACGGACCTTCTGGCGCGCCCTCGCCTCGCCCTTGGGCGGGCCGATGAACAGGAAACCTTCCCCGCTGGCGATATGGCCGTCGTCGAGTTGCTCGGGTGCGAGGTCGGTGCGCAGCCCGAGCCTTTCCGCCACCACGCCCATCCGCGCACGGAACTGGCGCCAGCCCTGCGCCTCCATCCGGCGC
>JBARAK010000637.1:0-6941 GCA_049791955.1 Caulobacteraceae bacterium | reverse complement strand
GGTCCAGGATGCGATCACCGATGGCCACGCCGCCGCGCGGGCCCTGGCCCGGCGGGCTGAACACGCCGAACGGCAGGTTCTGGATCGGGAAATCGCTGTGGCCGTTGGCGGAGGCGACCCAGCTGGTCAGGGCGGGATCGTGGCTGCGATCGAGGACGGTCATTTCTTGTGTCTCTTGAACTGAGGTCGTGGGCCCACCTTAGGACCGTTTCAGTCGATCGACACGCTGGTGACGTCGTAGCGGAACAGCCAGTCGTAGCGTTGCTCCACCTTGCTCTCCTCGAACTCCCGGCCGATGTAGGCCTCGGCCTCGGCGGTGTTGGACAGCACGTGGTTGTGGAAGCGGGTGGCGTTGTCGGCCGATCCGCGCACGATCTTGCCGGTGCGCTCGATGCGGGCCTTCTCGTAGTGCTTCAGGGCGGTCTCGACGTCGGCGTAGGCGTCCATGCAGCGGCCGAGGATGAAGCCGTCCTCGATCGCCATCACCGCGCCCTGGGCCAGGAAGGGCAAGGTGGGGTGGCAGGCGTCGCCCAGCAGGGTGATCCGGCCCATCGACCACTGCTCCATCGGATCGCGGCCGAGCAGCGCCCACTTATAGGGCGTGTCGAGCTGGCTGATGATGGTCTGGATGTCCTCGTTCCAGCCGGCGAAGTCGGCGGCGCACTCTTCGTTGGTGCCGCGTTCGGTCCAGGACTCCACCTGCCAGTCGTCGCGCTCGACCACCGCCACGAAGTTGAACAGCTCGCCCCGGCGCAGGAAGTAATGGACGATGTGGCCGCCCGGGCCGACCCAGTTGGTGCCCACCGGCCGGCGGATATGTTCGGGAAGCTTCTCGGCCGGGACCAGGCCGCGCCAGGCGACGCAGCCGGTGAACTTCGGCTTGCTGGCGCCGAACAGGGCCTGGCGGATGGTGGAGTGCACACCGTCGGCGCCGATCAGCGCCCCGCCGACCGCCTTGCTTCCGTCGGCGAAGGTGACCGTGACCGAGGACGCATCCTGTTCGCAGGCGACGCACTTGGCGTTCAGGCGGATGGCGTCGGGCTTAACTTCGCGGATGGCGTCGACCAGGATGCCGTGCAGGTCGGCGCGGTGGATCATGAAGTAGGGGAAGCCGTAGCGTTCAATCGACACCACGCCGAGATCGAACAGCTTCCAGGTCTCGCCGGTGTTCCAGAGCCGGATCTCCTTGCCGAGCGGCTCCATGAACACGCTGCGGATCCGCTGTTCCAGTCCCAGGGCGAACAGGGTGCGCGCGCCGTTGGCGCTGATCTGGAAACCGGCCCCGATCTCGCCGAGCTGGGGCGACTGCTCGAAGATCTCGACATCGAAGCCGCGCCGCAGCAGCGACAGGCCCGCGACCAGGCCGCCGATGCCGGCGCCTGCGATCAATACCTTTGGTTTGTCGCTCAAGACCCGCTCCCCGCAACCTTATCGTTGTCAGCCTGATCGTCGTCAGCTTTGGGCGCGCCGAGTCCGGACGCCCGTACTCAGCCAGTCCGCGAACGGGAAATCAGGCAGCGCCTGATTGATCGCCCAGCGGGAACCAGCCTGGGGCAACTAGGTAGACTTTGATTGTGCATTGTCAAGTTGGATTTGTTATAGACGAAATCGGCGCGATTTGGCTGGCTCCGTCGCCTTGGTTTATTGCGTTAGACGGCCCGGTTTCCCGCGCATATGATGCCCTATGGGGAAAGCGGTTGACCGCTGTCTGACAGGGGAGGGGCGCGGTCTATGGCGAGGCGAGCGGAAGTATCCAAGGACGCCGATGAAACCGGCGCGCAACCTGCCTCCAAGACCTCCCGCGAAGACACCCAGCGCTCCATCCAGTCGGTGGAGTTCGGCTTCAGGTTGATCCGGTGCCTCGAGGAGGCGGCCGGGCCGCTGTCCCTGAAGGAGCTTTCCGCCCGCGCCGGCATGGCGGCCAGCAAGGCCCACCTCTACCTGGTCAGCTTCCGGCGCGTGGGCATGGTGGTGCAGGAAGAGGGCAGCGGCCGCTACAACCTCGGTCCCTACGCCCTGCAGCTCGGTCTGGCCTCCCTGCGCAAGCTCGACATCGGCCGGCTCGGCCGCGCGGCGCTGCAGGAACTGAGCAGCGAGGCGGGTGAGGCGAGCTATCTGGCGGTCTGGGGCAATCGCGGCCCCTGTATCGTCATGCGGGTGGATGGGCCGCGGCCGATCCCGATGTCGCTGCAGGTGGGCTATGTGCTGCCGGTGGTCCCCACGGCCACCGGGCGGATCTTCCTCTCCTACCTGCCGCGTTCGGTCACCGCCGCGGTGGTTGAGCAGGAGCGGGCGGGGACGGACCCCCGCAGCGCCAATATCGAAGAAGCCGAGCTGGCCAAGATCATCGGCGAAACCCAGTCGCGCGGGATTTCGCGCACCGACGGTCTGCTGAACATCGGCTTCACCGCCTTGTCGGCGCCGGTGCTGGCCCACGACGGGGCCCTGGCCGGGGCGATCACGGTGATCGGGCCGAGCGGGGGCATCGACACCAGCCTGACCGGGCGCACGGCGCGGATGCTGCGAAGCGCGGCCGAAGGGCTCAATGCGCAGATGGGCTGGAAGACGTCCGCCTGATTTCTGCGTTGGGCGCGCTATCCCGGCCGGCGCACGGAGATTTGACACTCAACTCTGCTACGTCCTGGCGGGCGAATGCATCCGCACGTTTGGGGTGGGTTTGTTGACACGATTCCGGGCGAGTGATAGCCCGTACAACCGAGTTTGATTTAAACAAATCGACCCTGCGGAGCTGAGGTCGATGTCCCTGGGAGGGTCAAATGGGCGTAAGCACTGGCGGAATGCTGGACGGTCAGGCCATCGACTGCGACGCCTTCCGCCTGCGGACCTTCATCGAGAGCCTGGAAGGCACCGATGAACTCGAGGTGATCGACGAGCCCATCGACCTGGCCGACGTCGCCGACCGCCTTGAGGGCAATCCCCGCGCGGTGCTGTTCCGCAAGGTCGGGCCCGAGGGCGCCGAGCTGGTCGGCAACGTGGTCGGCAGCCGCGAGCGCCTCGCCCGCGCGCTGGGCGTGTCCCAGGCCAAGATGCTGCCCGAGCTGCTGGGCCGCCTGGGCCGCAAGCCCGAGATCGTCGAGATCGCCCGCGAGGCGGCTCCGGTCCAGCAGGTGGTGCTGACCGGCGACGACGCCGACCTGACCCAGCTTCCGGTGAACCTGCAGCACGGGCTGGACGGCGGTCCCTACATCTCCGCCTCCATCGACTATGCGCGCGACGCCAAGACCGGGATGATGAACGTCGGCGTGCGCCGGCTGATGCTGCGCGGTCGCCAGGAAGCCGGCGCCGACGTGGTGTCGCCCAGCGACCTGCGCGCCATCTACGAGGCCAGCCTGGCCCGAGGCGAGCGCCTGCCGGTCAGCTTCGTCATCGGCGCCCACCCGTTGGACTATATCGGCGCCACCATGCGCCTGCCGGTGGACGAGCTCGGCCTCGTCGCCTCGCTGCGCAACGGTCCGCTGCCGGTGGTCAAGGGCGTCACCAACGACATCCTGGTGCCGGCCGACGCCGAGTACGTGCTGGAGGGCTACCTCAGCGACAAGGGCTACGTGGAACCCGAAGGGCCGTACGGCGAGTTCCTTGGCTACTACGGCGGGGTCAAGCGCAACCCGGTGTTCCACCTGACCGCGATCACCCATCGCCGCGACGCCATGTTCCAGACCATGACCATCAGCGGCCGGACCATGGGCTACACCGACAGCGCCCCGCTGATCGCGCTGCGCACCGAGGCGATGATCTGGCGCGCGCTGGAAGGCGCCGTGCGCGAGCCGCTCGGCGTCTACGCCACTGGCGCCAGTGGCGGCATGTTCAACGTGCGCATCTCGCTGCGCCAGCGCGTGCCCGGCGAGGCCCGCAACGCCATCGCCGCCGCCTTCTCCAGCCTGGCCAACGTCAAGAACGTGTTCGTGGTCGACCCCGACGTGGACATCTTCTCCGACCAGCAGATGGACTGGGCGCTCGCGACCCGCTTCCAGCCCGCCCGCGACCTGGTGGTCAGCGAGGGCTACCGCGCCCTGCCGCTGGACCCGTCGCTGGGCGAGGACCGGCTGGGCTCCAAGGCCGGCTTCGACTTGACCTGGCCCTTCGGCAAGGGCGGGGCGTTCGAGCGCCAGGCGCCGTTCCCCCCGACCTACAAGGGCGACACCTTCGCCTCGATCGAGGCGGCGCTGGAGCATGGGCCCAAGTTCTTCGAGCAGCTGATGACCGCGGTCGGCAGCCGCGATGGCCGCGAGATCGTCCGCAAGCTGGAGACCCTGCGCGCGCACGGCCTGCAACGCGACGCCGAAGGGCGTTACGTTCTTGGGACCAAGGGCTAAGGGCGGATCTGAGGAGAGACGCTCCATGAGCGGCTACATCGGAAAGCCTATCCCCCGCGTCGAGGACCTCCGCTTCGTCACCGGACGCGGGCGCTACACCGACGACTTCAAGCTCGAGAACGCCTGCTTCGCCTGTTTCGCGCGGGCGCCCTACGCCCACGCCCTGGTGCGCGGGATCGACGTGAGCGCGGCGGCGGCGTCGCCGGGCGTGATCGCCGTGTTCACCGTCGAGGACTATCTGGCCGACGGTCACAAGCCGATGCACCACGTGCCGATCCCGGCCGACGCGGTGGACGCCAAGCTGCCGGCCTTCACCCGCACGCCCGAGACGCCGATCTTCGATGCGCCACACCTGCCGATGGTGCGCGACAAGGTCCGCCACGTGGGCGAGGCGGTGGCCATGATCCTGGCCGAGACCTACGCCCAGGCCCGCGACGCCGCCGATCTGGTGGTGGTGGACTACGAGCCCCTGCCGGCGGTGATCCTGCCGCTGGACGCCATCGCCGAGGGCGCGCCCCAACTCTGGGACGAGGCGCCGCGCAACATCTGCTTCGAAGAGTATTTCGGCGACCGGGCCGCCACCGACAAGGCGTTCGGGAAGGCCCACCTCGTGGTGGAGCGGGACTTCGTCAACAGCCGCATCGTCAACTGCCAGATGGAGCCGCGCTCGGCCATCGGCGTCTGGGACGGGGCGGGCGAGATCTACCACATGATCGCCGGCAGCCAGGGGGCGGTGCGCCAGCGGGTCGAGCTGTCCCAGGCGCTCGGCGTCCCGGTGGACCGGATCGAGGTGGTCTGTCCCGACACCGGCGGCGGCTTCGGTCCGCGCACCACTCTGCACGCGGAACAGCTCTGCGTAACCTGGGCGGCGAAGCGGGTCGGGCGGCCGGTGAAGTGGACCTCCGATCGCAGCGAGGCCTTCCTGGTCGACTACCAGGGCCGGGGCATGACCACCCGCGCGGCCATGGCCTTCGACAAGAAGGGCCGCATCCTGGGCATGCGTACGGAGGTCTACGGCAACATCGGCGGCCACACCGTCTCGTTCGTGCCGGTGGCCAACAACTACCGCGTCACTACCACCGCCTACGACGTGCCGGCCGCGACCGTGCGGGCGGTCGGGGTGCTGACCAACACCACGCCCACCGCACCGTTCCGTGGGGCCGGACGGCCGGAAGCGCACTACGTCATCGAACGCCTGCTCGACATGGCGGCCAAGCGGCTCGGTGTCGAGCGGATCGAGATCCGCCGCCGCAACCTGGTGCCCCGCAGCGCCATGCCGTACCGCAATGCGCTGGGGCTCACCTACGACTCCGGCGATTTCCACAGCAACCTGGACATCGCCCTGGCGCGCGCGGACTGGGACGGCTTCCCGGAGCGCCGCGCGGAGAGCGAGGCTGCCGGCAAGCTGCGCGGGATCGCGGCGGCCAACTATGTCGAGTCGCCGGTCGGCGCGCCGCGCGAGCGGATCGTCATCAACGTGCGCATGGACGGCTCGGTCGAGGTGCTGGCCGGCACCCAGTCCACCGGCCAGGGGCATGAGACCACCTTCGCCCAGGTGGTGGCCGACCACCTCGGCGTGGACATGAACACCGTTCGCCTGGTCACCGGCGACACCCGCATCATCGCGGTCGGCGGCGGCACCCATTCCGACCGCAGCATGCGCCTGGGCGGGACCCTGCTGGTGGAAGCCTGCGCCGACCTGCGGGCCCAGGCCCGCGCCCTGGCGGCCCAGGCGTTCGAGCGGCCCGAGGACGAGGTGCTGTTCGAGGACGGCCTGTTCAGCCACCCCTCCACCAACCGCGCCTATTCCATGTTCGAAGCGGCGGCCCTGTCCAAGGACGCCATGCTGTCCTCGGCCAAGGAGTTCAACGGCCGGATGCCGGCCTATCCCACCGGCTGCGCGGTGTGCGAGCTGGAGATCGATCCCGAGACCGGCGTGGTGCAGATCGTGCGCTACACCTCGATCGACGACGTGGGCCAGCCGATCAATCCGCTGATCGTGGACGGACAGGTGCACGGCGGCATCGCCCAGGGCGTGGGCCAGGCCCTGATGGAGGACTACCAGGTCGATCCGGCCACCGGCCAGGTGCTCGGCGGCTCGTTCATGGACTACGGCGTGCCGCGCGCCGACCATTTCCCCCACTTCGAGGTGGACTTCACCGAGGACCCCACCCGCGGCAACCCGCTGCGGGTGAAGGGGGGCGGGGAAAGCGGCATCACGCCGGCGACCGCGGTGATCATCAATGCGGTGGTCGACGCGCTCAGCCCCTACGGGATCGAGCACATCGACCTGCCGGCCACGCCGCTGAAGATCTGGCGGGCGATCCAGGACGCCGGGGCGAAGGCCGAGCCGTCCAAGGCGCAGGCCGCATGAGCGGACACGAGATCGACCCTCTGGGCGATGACCGGCCGTCCCGGCTGGCCTATGTCGTCCTGCGTTCGGCCGAGCTCGACGCCTGGCGCCGCTTCGCCGGCGGGACCATGGGCATGGACGTGCGCGAAATCTCCGGCGGCGCCTTGGCGCTGCGCATGGACGCCAAGCCGTTCCGCTTCGCCATCACGCCCGGCGACCATGAGGGTGCAGTCACGGCGGGCTGGGAGTTCGAC
>JBARAK010000636.1:0-2683 GCA_049791955.1 Caulobacteraceae bacterium | reverse complement strand
GGGCCAGGGCCGGTCCGAGCCGGACGCCGTCGGCGGTCGAGCTGACCAGCTGCTGCGCCTCGAGCGCCTGGACCAGCCGCTGCACCGTCGTGCGCGGCAGCCCGGTGTCGCAGGCGATCTGCGCCTGGGTCAGGCCCCGGTCGCGGTTCTCCAGCGTCCTGAGCACGGCCGCGGCGCGCGCGATGACCTGCTTGCCCGCATTCGCCTCGCTCTCCTCCGTCATTAACGTTCCCGATCCGGTTTTATGTCTGAGGTATGTCTGTGCAGAGAATTGCGTGACACCTGCGCGCGCTAAACACAAGGGCCCGCAGAGTGGGCCGTCCGCCCGATAGGCGGTTTTGCCTCAAGTCAGGCGCCGCTGCAACCGCCGCCCCTGGGGCGGGGTGGTTCATTCAGCCAAGCTCAGCCAGTCATCCTGGCGGGAAACATGACCGTTCCTTGACGCCGGGAGGGCCAGCGCCTTGCTCAGGCCGCCGGTCCGATGGGCGTTTCGGGAACCGTTCACTTCCCATTCAATGTCAGAACTGAAATCTTCCTTCCGGCCCGACATGAAGAGCGGCCATGAGGAAGGAACAGCCATGCGCAGATTGATCACCGCAGCCCTGACCGCCGCGGTCCTGGCGGGCGCGGCCGTCGCCACCACCGCCCCCGCCGCCGCGCAGCCCTACTGGCGTCACCATCACCACTGGCGCCACTGGGGCCCCGGTCCGCGTTATGGCTGGCGTCATCACTGCGGGTGGCGTCACGGCTACCGCGTCTGCCGCCGCTGGTGACGACGCAACTCCTCCTCCCCTGCGAACAGCGGGGGAGGCGGCCGCGAAGCGGACGGGGGGCTCGAAGGGCGCTGCGGATGGGACGGCTCGCCCCAGCCCCCACCGGCCACTTGAAACCCGCTCATCCCCGCGCAGGCGGGGATCCAGGTTCAGTCTCACACGTCAGCGGATTTGATCTGGATTCCCGCCTGCGCCGGAATGAGCGGTTTTAGGGGAAGACACTTTCGCCCACGACCGAGGCTGCGCCTGTCCCCCCGCTTCGCAAGGGAGGCGTTAAGCCTCACCAGGGGCGGCGGAAGCTGTTCTCGTGCAGCCAGTGGATCTGGTCCGCCAGCTGATCCAGGCGCGCCTCCAGATCGGCGGTTTCGTTGTCGGTGAGCTGGTCGCCGCCGTGGTGGTCCCGGTAGTGGTCTTCGTCGTGCTTGATCCGGTCGAGCTCGCGCCTCACCCGGTCCGCCTCGTGGCCGTCGATGGCCCCGTCGTCCTTGGCCTTGTCGATCCGGTTGGACAGCCAGTCCTCGCGCTGCTTGAGCGTGTAGTCGCCATGTTCGCGTACGGCGCCGGCGGGCGGCGGGGCGCCCATGGCGTCCGGTTGGGCGTGGGCGGCGAGGGGGAGGCCGAGGATCATGGCGGCGCCGGCCGCCAGAAGGGTCCGTGTCATCTTTGCTCTTCTCCTTTCCCCGACCAGGCATGCAACGCCCGAGCACGGCCGAGGGATGCCGCCGCCCCCGGTTTGGAAGACGCGCAAAAAGAAAGGCCGCCGCCCCGGAACGAGGCGACGGCCGCTTCAGATCTGCACTTCGCCAGAGCCTGCTGGTCGCCAGAACCTGCTGGTCGCCAGAGCCTGCTGGTCGCCAGAGCCTATTGGCCCGCGCCGACCTGGCCGCGGATCTCGCCGCCGGGGTGGGCCTTGGTGTGGACGTTGAAGTACCACTTGCCGGCCGTCAGGTCGGTGATCTGGGTGTCGGTCAGGGTGGCCTGGCCGCTGATCGGGCTTTCCGGGTTCTGGACCGGCACCATCACGCCCGCGTTGACGCCGGGGGCCGCGGGGCCGTGGAAGTGGGCGGCGGTGGCCGGGCCAGTGAGGCCGGAATAGGTCGCCTGGTAGGTCAGCGTCTTGGTCGCGGTGTCCAGGTCGGCCACCAGGTGCCCCTGGCCGGTGGTGTCATTGGCCGGGACCTCGTCGGCGCCCTTCAGGACGGCGGAGAAATGCACCACTTCCGCGTGGGCCGCACCGGCCGCAAGGCAGCAAGCCATCGCTGCGGCGGCGAACATCTTCAACGACATTCGAGTTACTCCCTCTTGATGAGCGGACCGTGATCGCCGATCAGCCAATGGATGGGGTCGGAACCCCGATCAAAAAACTGCACCGGCCCGGTGTCAGTCTCGGCTCAAACCGTGAGACCGACGAAAGCTGGGCCGTGGCGGTGCATTCCATCCAATTTAGGCGGAATAGCGCCAAGGGCCTACGGAAACCGTTACGGATGCAAGGGACCAGCCCCATCCCCGGACCCCAGCGGCCCTGATCAAGCAAACGCGCTGATCGCCCGCCCGTTCTCCCCGCCGATATCCGGCAAGCAATTATTGGACGGCGGATGACCGATTCAGGCCGCCGCGCGCCGGTCCGCCGCCTTGGCGTAGCCGCCTTCGGAAGCCTCGCCGAGACGGAAGCGCTCGGCCAGCCGCGCCAGCCGGTTGATCTCGCGCGCCAGGTCGTGGGTGGCGGCGGTGGACTGCTCGACCATGGCGGCGTTCTGCTGGGTCAGCCGGTCCATGTCGTTGATGGTGGTGTTGACCTGCTCCAGGCCGGCGGCCTGCTCGCGGGCCGACCCGGCGATGGTGGAGACCTCCGCGTCGATCTCGACCACCTGGGCGGCGATGGCCGACAGCACGCTGCCCGTGCGCCCCAC
>JBARAK010000635.1:0-1968 GCA_049791955.1 Caulobacteraceae bacterium | reverse complement strand
CCTATGTCGAGCGGGCGCTGGACGCCGCCCACGCCGCCAAGGACGCCTGGGGCCGCACCAGCGCCGCCGAGCGGGCCGTGATGCTGAACGCCATCGCCCAGCGCATGGAGGACAACCTCGGCCTGCTGGCCCAGGCCGAGACCTGGGACAACGGCAAGCCGATCCGCGAGTCCACCGCCGCCGACGTCCCGCTGGCCATCGACCACTTCCGCTATTTCGCCGGCTGCATCCGCGCGCAGGAAGGCGGCGTCTCCGAGATCGACCAGGACACCGTCGCCTACCATTTCCACGAGCCGCTAGGGGTGGTGGGCCAGATCATCCCGTGGAACTTCCCGCTGCTGATGGCCTGCTGGAAGCTCGCGCCCGCTCTGGCGGCGGGGAACTGCGTGGTGATCAAGCCGGCCGAGCAGACCCCCGCCTCGATCCTGGTCTGGGCCGAGCTGGTCGGCGACCTGCTGCCGCCGGGCGTGCTCAACATCGTCAACGGCTTTGGCCTGGAGGCCGGCAAGCCCCTGGCGTCCAGCCCGCGCATCGCCAAGATCGCCTTCACCGGCGAGACCACCACCGGCCGGCTGATCATGCAGTACGCCAGCCAGAACCTGATCCCGGTGACGCTGGAGCTGGGCGGCAAGTCGCCGAACATCTTCTTCAAGGACGTGGCGGCCGAGGACGACGACTTCCTCGACAAGGCCATCGAGGGCTTCGTGATGTTCGCCCTGAACCAGGGCGAGGTCTGCACCTGCCCGAGCCGCGCCCTGATCCACGAGGCGATCTACGACCGGTTCATGGAGCGGGCGCTGAAGCGGGTGGCCGCCATCGTCCAGGGCGACCCGCTGGACCCGGCGACCATGATCGGGGCCCAGGCCTCCAGCGAGCAGATGGAGAAAATCCTCAGCTACTTCGACATCGGCCGGCAGGAAGGCGCCGAGGTGCTGACCGGCGGCGAGCGCAACGCGCTGCCGGGCGACCTGGCCGGCGGCTATTACGTCAAGCCGACGGTGTTCAAGGGCCACAACCGGATGCGGATCTTCCAGGAGGAGATCTTCGGGCCGGTGGTGTCGGTGACCACCTTCAAGGACGACGACGAGGCGCTGTCGATCGCCAACGACACCCTCTACGGCCTGGGCGCGGGGATCTGGAGCCGCGACGCCAACCGCTGCTACCGCTTCGGCCGCGCTATCAAGGCGGGACGGGTGTGGACCAACTGCTACCACGCCTATCCGGCCCACGCGGCCTTCGGCGGCTACAAGCAGTCCGGCATCGGGCGCGAGAACCACAAGATGATGCTGGACCACTACCAGCAGACCAAGAACATGCTGGTCAGCTACAGCCCCAAGAAGCTCGGCTTCTTCTGAGGCTGCGGAGATGAACGAGGAGCCGTCGCGCGTCACCGCCACCCCGGCGGCGCTGGACCTGCTGGCCGAGATCCAGGCCGAGCACGGGCCGGTGCTGTTCCACCAGTCCGGCGGCTGCTGCGACGGCTCCTCGCCCATGTGC
Source organism: Caulobacteraceae bacterium (assembly GCA_049791955.1). Classification (GTDB taxonomy): domain Bacteria; phylum Pseudomonadota; class Alphaproteobacteria; order Caulobacterales; family Caulobacteraceae; genus CAHJWH01. The sequence goes on along the minus strand of JBARAK010000635.1, from coordinate 471 downwards.
TATCCGCAGGACGACTTCATCGTCGGCGACGCGGACGTGAAGCTGGGCGAGATCGGCGGCGCTCCGGTCTATATCGGCGCGGCCCAGCACGACGTCTGGAAACACACCCAGCTGATCATCGACGTGGTGCCGGGCCGCGGCGGCATGTTCTCGCTCGACAACGGCCGCGAGCGCCGCTTCCTGACCCGCTCGCGCCTGCTGGCCGATCCCGCGCAGAGGCCGTAGCGCCGGGAGCTAAGCGTGCTCCCGAAGCCGCGTCAGCCGTCATTGTATGATCTGCCGATGGTCTGACCTTGTGACGATCAGCGGTCTAATTAAGGTGGCCGGCAAGGACGCCGAAGCGGCGCGTAAGGCGTAGGGAGACAAGCTTGCCGGACGACGCAGATACACCCGCGCGCAAGCCCGGGATCGGGCGAAGGGCGCTGTTCTCCGCCGTGGCGGCGGGTGGGGCCGCATCGCTCGCCGCCACGC
>JBARAK010000634.1:0-3786 GCA_049791955.1 Caulobacteraceae bacterium | reverse complement strand
GGGTCGGGCGGCGGCTGGCGAAGGGGGCGGCGCGGATCACCTCGCGCACGGCGTCGGGATCGCTGAGGCCGGCGAAGGGCTCCCATTCCTGGCCCGCCGCCACGCCGCAGGCGCGCTGGAAGGCTTCCAGCTGGGTCGGGTTCATCAGGCCGGCGTGGTTGTCCTTGTGCCCGGCCAGCGGCAGGCCGCGTCCCTTGATGGTGTAGGCGACGAAGCAGTGGGGCGTGGGGTCCTGGCCGGCCGCGTCGAAGGCCTCCAGGATGGTCTCCAGGTCATGGCCGCCGAGGTTGGTCATCAGCTCGGCCAGCGAGGCGTCGTCGTGGCTGTCGAGCAGGGTGGCCAGGCCGCGCGTCTTGCCCAGCTCCAGCTTCAGCCGCTCGCGCCAGGCCGCCCCGCCCTTGAAGGTGAGGGCGGAGTAGAGCTGGTTGGGGCAGCCCTCGATCCAGTCCAGCAGCGCCTCGCCCGCCGGCCCGTGGCGCGCGGCCTCCAGCTTCTTGCCGAACTTCAGGGTTACGACCTTCCAGTCGACCGCGCGGAAGAAGCCTTCGATGCGGTGGAACAGGGCGTCGTTGACCACCCCGTCCAGGCTCTGGCGGTTGTAGTCTATGATCCACCAGAGGTTCTTCACCTCGTGCTTCCAGCCCTCCAGCAGGGCCTCGTAGACATTGCCCTCGTCCAGTTCGGCGTCGCCGAGCAGGGCGATCATGCGGGCGTCGGTCGAGGCGGCTTCGCCGGTCAGGCCGTGCAGGCGCACGTAGTCCTGCACCACCGAGGCGAACAGCGTCGCCGCCACGCCCAGCCCGACCGAGCCGGTGGAGAAGTCCACGTCGTCCTTGTCCTTGGTGCGCGAGGGATAGCTCTGCGCGCCGCCCAGGGCGCGGAAGCGTTCGAGCTGGTCGCGGCTCTGATTGCCGAACAGGTACTGGATGGCGTGGAACACGGGGGAGGCGTGGGGCTTCACCGCCACCCGGTCCTGCGGCCGCAGGGTGTGGAAGTAGAGCGCCGTCATCAGGGTCGCGACGCTGGCGCTGGAGGACTGGTGCCCACCGACCTTCAGCCCGTCCCGGCTGGGACGCAGGTGGTTGGCGTTGTGGATCATCCAGGTGGACAGCCAGAGCACCTTGCGCTCGAGCTCGCGCAGGGCGTCCAGCGGCAGGGCGGGCGTCGCGGGCTGGCTGGGCGCGGATTTCAGGCGGGCGGCCATGAGGGGACTCCGGAAGAACAGGGGGGAGTGATCGCCCAGCCGGCGTCGCGGCTCAAGGGGCGTGTGCGCCGAGATGGGTGTTGGACGGAGCTTCAGACCATATCGTCCAGCTTCGCCTGATCCAGCAACTTGAGCCGGGTTTGGACGCCGCGCTCCACCGACTCGAGGAGATCGGGCGGGAAGTCGTTCGGCAGTCCGGCTTTCACGGTGTCGATCGCCGACGGGGCGCATTCGCTCAGGCCGTCGAAGATCTGCTGTACGATCGGTTTCCCGACATTGGCGCGGGCCGCGGTTTCCACGAAATGGCGCGGCAGGATCGAAGCCATGACGTAGTTGCGCTTGGCGCCGACGGCCATCGAGAGCTTGAACTGGTTGTGGCGGACCTGGCCTGCATCGACGGCGGGCTGAACGGAGAGCACGTCGTACAGCGGGGTCATGGCGTACCGGCCGCCCGGCTTCAGGAAGATGCTGAAGTTCTTGGCGTGACCGTCCGTGGCGCCCAGTAGCCAGTACCAGACGATCGCCTTCAGGAAGGCGGCCTGGTCTTTGGCCGGATCATCGCCGCCTGACAGTTGCCGGAGGACGGCCTCAATGCCCGGACCACCGTGGGCTTCGTATTTGAACGCCGGCGGGACCGACAGGGCTTGGCACATGTCCTCCTGCGGCAGGCGCAGCAGCCGGCCTTCCGCGGTCCAGCGCCGGTCAAAGCGCTCGACGATCAGGGCGCGGCGTCCTTCGAAGTCGGCGATTTCGACCTTGGCGGCCTGGAGGCCCACCGCCTGGGTGAGCTTCATGCACAGGTATTCGTTCTCGACGCTGCGTGAGAAGTCGATCCCACCCGGGAGGCGGCCGATCTGTGGCTTGAGGATATGGGTCGTGGCGGTCGTACCGGCCGGAACCCACCAGCCGCCGTCCTGGAACAGAAGGGCGGTCTTCTCCTGCGCGCCGGCCAGGGAGATGCGGAAGGTGGCGTCTTCGGTCAGGCCGAGCGGCGCCTGGGCGAGATCGCCGAGCATGGCGCTGATCTGAGCCGTTTGCAGCGGAACGGCTTCCACCGCGCCCGCCGGGCCGGGTTCGTGCTCCACAGGCAGGAACTGAAGGGCGCCCACGCAGTCGCGGCCGATGGCGCCCAGCAGGCTGTAGGCGTCCGTCCCCCCCGCGTGGACGCGCGCGGCCAACGCGCGGCGGATCTGGTCGCTGTCGGGCAGGAGGTTGTCGAACACGGCGATCACCGGCTCGCCGGCGTAGCGTTCTTCGCGCAAGGGCAGCGACAGGGAAATCGGCAGGGCGGGGGACCAGCCGAGCCAGTCCGGGTCGTAGGTGAAGTCGATGGCGCCGGAGGGTTCCCGCCGCAGCCGGCCGACGCGCCGGCTGTTGAGGAAGACGTTCAGCGGCGCGTGATGAGGGCGCCGCGCCATCAGAACATCGTCTCGATCTCGGCTTCGCTTACGCTTGAGCGAGGCCTTACGACCAGTTCGAGACTGAGGACGGCGAGCACGTCCATCAAGGTGCTGAGCTTGGCGTCAGCCTCGGCGCCTTCCAGGGCGGAGACGCTGGCCTGGCGCAGGCTGATGCGCTGGCCGAGCTCGGCCTGCGACAGGCCGAGGCTCTTGCGTCGCCGCCGCAGGACGGCGCCCAATTGCAGGGGTGTTCGAGCGATCTGATCCATTTATGCGCTCCAGCGTATAAGCTGAATTTATACGGTAGGGCGTATAAGTTGGCAATATACGTTGGAGCGTATAAAGCGAGATTATGCGCTATAGCGTATAAAGCGCCTTCTCAGCCGCGTTCCAGAACCGTCAGGGTCATCGCCTGCCGCCGGGTGAAGCCCAGCGTCTCGTAGAGGGCGATGGCGCCGGTGTTGGTGGCGAAGACGTGCAGGAAGGGGCGTTCGCCGCGGGCCAGGATGCGGGCGGCGATCACGCGCATCAGGGCGCCGGCGTAGCCGTGTCCGCGATGGTCGGGGTGGGTGCAGACGCCGCTGACCTCGGTGAGGCCTTCCAGCTTCATGCGCTCGCCGGCCATGGCCACCAGCCGCCCGTCGAACTTCACCCCGACGAAATCGCCGAGTTGATGGGTGCGGGCGGCGAAGGGACCGGGCCGGGTCAGGGTGGCGAGCGCCAGCATCTCGGGGCCGTCGGCGTCGGTCAGCGGCGTGATCGCGAAGGCGGGATCGGGCGCGGGGGTCAGCGCCTCGGCGGTCATCTGGTCGATGACGGCGCGATTGACCATCTTCGCTCCGGGAGGCAGGGGCCAGTCGGGCCTCGTCTCGTTCAGGGCGATGGCGCCCTGGGCCGGGATCAGGGCGGCGAGGGCGGCGAGGCTCTCCGACGAGTCGTCTGCGGCGGCGGCGAACACGCCGTACTCGGGAGCGAACCGCAACGCACGCGCATCGCCGATCGCGACGTGCGCCTGACGGGTGGTCAGGCTGCTCCAGATCGGCCGGTCGAGGGGATGCGCGCGTTCCATGGGCCCTCCTAGCGCGTCGGTCACATCGGCGGAAAGCCTCCGTCTCTGCGGGGCGACGATCTGCTATGTGGGGGCGACGGCCCTGTTGCAGGGCGTCGCGCGGCTCTGGCTCC
>JBARAK010000633.1:0-2688 GCA_049791955.1 Caulobacteraceae bacterium | reverse complement strand
GGGCTGTTGTCCGCTGGCGGCGGGCTGCGAGGCTGTTGGCGCCTGGGGAACGGTTTCGATGGGGAGTGGGGGCTGAGGGCTGGGCGTCCGAGGCTGAACGGGCGGCGGTTTCGCCGGTCGTTCGGTGGGGCGGCGGTGGGATGCGGCCTCCGGCGCCGTCGCCGTCTCCCGGCGCAGGTAGAGGGCGACGGGAGTCTCCACCGAGGCGGGAAGCCGCCAGTCCGGCCGCGCGCCTTGCAGCGAGAGTCCGGCCAGCAGCAGCAGGTTGAGCGCGGTGGCGCAGAGCAGGCCGTAGACCCATCGGGCCTTCGACGTCCTGGCCCGGACGACGGCGCGCGGCGAGGCGGCGAGACCTGTTCCAGGCCTTGCTGGCGCATGCATTCGAGCGTCTCCGCGAGGCCTGCAGCTTCACGCAATCGGTGTGGCGCTTTGAGGGCCGCGCGCCGGTGGATTGACGGTGCGCGGCGGCGTCTCTCCAAGCGGTCGTACTGGAGGCGAAGCGGCTACCGGGGCCAGCAACACCCCAGCAACGCGCATCTGCTAGTTGAGTAATCGCTTCGGGAGAAAGATGATGAAGATCTGTCTCTTAGGGATGATGTTCGCTCTGGCCGCGTCGCCGCTCGTTGCATCCGCGCAGGCCTTCCTGAGTGTTCCGCAACCCCTGACCGCCGCCGGGCAGGGAGAGGATTGCTTTCCTCGCAAGGTATTCGACCGGAAGAGCGGCGAGAACGTCACCATCTCGATCGCTCGCGGTTGCCCGGGTGGCTATATCAAGGCCGAGAATACTGTGACGGGCCGCAAGTGGCGCGTGGACATCCAGCCGGGCGGGTGGATGGCGGGGGTCGATGAGGACGGCGTTCGCTGGAGCTACAATCCCAGGACTAGGCTGTTCGTGAACCTCTCGACCCGTGCCTCCTGTTCGCGGCCGAATGTCCGGCATGTCTGCCAGGTGCAGCCTAGCTGAGGGGGCCCAAAGGGCGCAACCTGTCCGCGCGCCCGGCGATCTATCGCGGTCCATGAAGGAGAAGCTCCATGCACCCGGCTGACGAGACGCCCAGCGAGCGGAACGCACGTCGTCCCGGCTTCATCATCGGCCCGGCCGCGACTGCCCTGGTCGTGATCTGGATCACCGCGTTCACCACGCCGCACGCCCACAGGTTCGCCGCCGCCGCTGCGATAACCGGGATCATCCTGATGGTGGTCGGGGTCGGCCTGTACCTGGGGCGGCTGAGCACGCTTCGGCGTAAATGAACTGCAGGGGGAAGGGCCTTGTCACCGTGCGGCATCCATAGCACAGCTGACGGTTGAAGCGGGGCCCTGGTGCGGGGAGCGCTGGGGGCGGGGCATGCGCGCGTTTGAAGTTGTCCGGATGGGCGCGTTGATCTTCATGCGTCTGGCATTGGTCCTGCTGATCTGTTCGGCTGCGCCTGTTGAAGCGGCGTCGTCCCAGGTCCCCATTGTGCGGAGCGGTCCGAGTTTCTCCTGCGCCGCGCCCAGTCCGATCGAAGCCGCCATCTGCGCCGACGCTTCGCTTTCGGCGCGCGACCGGACCATGGCGGTGCTGTTCGCGGCGGCCCGCGCCAGCGTTACGGGGACCGGGTCCTCAAGCCAGTTGGCTGAGCAGCGCAAGTGGCTGAAAGAGCGCGACGAGACCTGTGGCAAGGCCAAGTCCATGACCGTCTGCCTGAGGGACCGGTACCGCTATCGCCTGTATGATCTGGCGGTCTCCACCCTGTTCACGGCCCATGACGCCGCCATCGCCGAATTCCGGCGGCAGAACCCGGACGCGGCCCAGATCTACCAGGCGATCTACCAGTATGCGACGATCCCAAGCGCGGCGGACAGGACCCGGATCGTCGGATCGACCATAGCCACGGCGTTCGAAGCCCTACGGATACATCCGGAGCAAGATGTGCCGGGCATCGGCCAAGTCGCGGCCTCGCCTGAACCTCTGTTCGGGGGCATCGCCACGGCGCAGGCGGCGGCGTCTTCCGATAAGAACTTCTCCAACTTCCTCGTTGTCGCGCACGGGTGGCGCTTTGGTCGCGCCGAACCCAGGCTGGTGATCCCCTGTGCGGCCCTGGTGCGCCGGCCCGGCTTGATAGAAACGCTCGGCGCCAGGTTCGACCCTGAGACCGATTGCAAGGTGATGGCGCCCGCTACGCCGGACCTGGACGGCCTCGTCGCGGCTGCTGAACAGGTGCAACCCGACTGCGACGGGACTATCCGAATCGATCTGGCGGCGTCTTATCAAAGGACGCTGACCGCGATCAGGTTGAATCTGTCCACTGAATGGGACGGGCCCAACAAGCCGACGTTCAATGCCGAGAACATCGACGAGGGCGAGCGGAAATTCCGCGCGCAGCATCGCCGTGAGATCGTCGCCTCGGCAGACGAGATGGCCAAATACTATGCAGCGAGCTTCGGTTTGTCGCCGCAAGCCGCGCGATCGCAGGGGCGCGATGTGGTGGATATCGTCATTTCAGGTGCGTTCGACAGCTGCGAATAAAGGCTTGTAGCCCCCGCTTGCCCCGGGCGGGGCGGCGTCGCAGGATTGGGGATGTCTGAGATGTCCGGGTCTTCCGCGCGGGGTGTGACGCGCCTGTTCCTGCTGTGCCACGGCTCGACCGTGGCGATGCGGGCGGCGGCTTTTCCCGTGGATGAGGGGCTCGACGACAAGGGGCGGGC
>JBARAK010000632.1:0-6640 GCA_049791955.1 Caulobacteraceae bacterium | reverse complement strand
GGCTCGCCCTGGGCGGGGTGGCCCTGCCGGCGGCAGGCGCCTCGCACGCGGCCCCACTGGTCAGCGACGTGATCGCCGCGGGGGTAGCGGTGGCGGCCTATGGGACCTTCTTCTCCATGCCCTGGCGTATGCTGCCGATCCCGGTCCTGATCGGCATGCTGGCCCACGCCCTGCGCTGGACCCTGATGACGCTCGGCGGCGCCAGCCCCGAGCTCGGAGCCCTGGTCGCCTGCCTGCTGGTCGGGACCCTGGCCACCCCGATCGCCGACCGGCTGAGGCTGCCCTTCGCGGGGTTCGCCTTCGCCTCCGTCGTCTCGCTGATCCCGGGCGTGTTCCTGTTCCGGATGGCCGGAGGCGTGGTGGAGCTGGTTTCCCTCGGCGCCGCGGCGCGGCCCGAACTGGCGTTGGCCACCGTGGCGGACGGGGCGACCGCCCTGCTGATCCTGCTGGCCATGGCCGTGGGGTTGCTCGCGCCCAAGATGGCGATGGAGCGTCTCCTTCCCGACCCGGCCGCTCAGGATCGGTAGGCGGCGGGAGCTGTGAAGCTCCGCGCCCAATACTGTGGCGTTCCCCGCCACGTGCACGGACCACCTGGAACATCGCTGGCCGCTCCTTCGTCGATGGCTTAAACACCTGGACATGGTTGACGACCGCCCTGCATCGGCGAGATTCACAGGCTTCCCGTCCTGGGCAAGCTCGCGGCGGGATTTGGCGACGCCCCCAGGTCGGACCTGACCAGCCATGGACGATTCAGTCCGAGACGCCTTCTTCAGCCTCACCCCTCGACAGAGTGAGTGCCTGGAGCTGGCCGCCCAGCACTGGACGTCCAAGGACATCGGCCGCCACCTCGGCATCTCCCCCAAAACCGTCGACCGGCATCTCGAGGACGTCATCCGCAAGCTCGGCGTTGCGGACCGCCTCGCCGCCATCCGGCTGCTTCGCACGGTCCGGCCGGTCCCGGCGCATGTCGCCCCCGTCTTCACCCCCCCTTCGTCCGCTCCCGCCTCCGCCCCCACTCCCATCCACGCCTATGGGGATGATCCCCATGCGGCCTACGCCCCAGGGACGGAGGCCCTCCCCGCCCGGCATGAAACAGGCCGTGGAGGCGAGACGACCCATGGCCAAACCCTTACTGATGTTCACCTGGACCGACGTTCGGGAGGCCCTGGAAACGATCGCCGAGACACCGCGTCAAAGGAGGGCGGTGTGCTGGCTGCTGGAACGGTTGAAGGCGGGTTCGGAGCTCATGTCTCCGGACGAGCTGCTGGTGGAGATCATAAGTACGGGTCAACTCCTCCATGGAGAGCCCTTGGAGCTTACGAGCGAACCCCAGAGCCATTTCGGAGACTAGGCTGGATCCTGGTGATCGCCGCGGGCCTCGCGCTCACGGTGGGAGCCCTGATCGGCGCTTACGACCTGATGTTCAGCATCCACCGGATGCGGGTCGAGCAAGGCCACCGCTATTCCTCCCTTGACTATGGATGGACGCGCCAAGGCGCTAAGGGGGAGCTACGGACTTGGATCGGAATGAAGCAGCTATGACCGTGGCCGAAGCGCTGTGGTCGACGGAACGGGCTCTGGATTCAGCGTTCGGCGAACTGGCCGACCTGCTCGGAACGGTGACCCGCGCCCGCCAGGACGGTAACTTCGGCATGATGGTGGGACAGGACGCCGTCAATGAACTCGCCGCAGCGATCCCCGAGATGACGGTCGTTCGCGACCGCCTGATCGAGGCGCACCGGCGGCTGGATAAGTGGCAAAAGCGCATGGGACTGGATACGACCCCCAAAATGGGCACCGGACTGGACAAGCCGCAGGAAGCAGCCATCCGCATCGAGCCGCTCCGCTCGGCGGCCTGACCGGTCATGGGCGGTGGACTGGGCATGCACCTGTTCCAGACGCCCATGGCGCAATTCAGCGCCTTGATCGCGGCCGTCCTCTGCATAACGGCCGTGATCTGGGGGCGTTGGCCCGAACGACTGGGATCGTTCGCCAACGCCCTGAACTGCGTCGGCGGAGCCCTGGTGCAGGACCGGCGCTGGAACCATCACGGGCAGCCCGGCGTATTCGCCGCCGATGCGGCCCTGCTGCTCGTCCTCCTGTTCATGACCGTGCGCTCGCGGAGGACCTGGGTGCTATGGGCGGCGGCTTGCACCCTGCTGCTGAACCTCACCGACCTCTGCCTGCTCCTGGACGCCCGCATCCAGCTCTGGAGCTATGTCACCGCCACCTATGTCTGGGGGTTCGGCGGCGTGGCGGCCCTGGCCGCGGGCATCGCCTTCGAAGGCCGCCGGCCCGTTGCCCGGCTCAGCTTCGGCGCCGATGCTAGAAGCGCGCGCCCGTCCACTCCCAGTGCCACGGCTCGAACGCGTAGTTGACGAAGCCGTAGCGGCCGGCGTTGGCGACCAGCCATCGGTAGGCCGGCCCGCGCGTCATCGCCAGCCGGTTCGCGTCGGCCGAGGAATCCACGGCGAAGCCCGGCGCCGCATCCAGCACCACGTCCAGCGCCAGGCCCGTGCGGTGGGCCGAACAGGCGGCCCGGACGACGCCCTGGCAATTGTTCTCCTGTGAGCAGCGGGCGTCATAATAGGCCGGGCTGCGGACGGCCGAGAATATCCGCAGCCGCTCGGCGTCGCCCGCCAGCTCGGGCGCCATGCGGGCGTCGCGCACCAGCCGCGCCCAGGCGGCCAGGGCGTCGCGCCGGAGTTCGAGCGGGCGATCCCCATAGGTCAGCTCGGCCGGGACCGTCTCGAGTTCGTCAGGCGGCGGCGGATCGGGACAGACGCCCTGGGCGCGCAGGCGGACAAAGGGGCGGCGGTCCTGCCAGTCGGACTTCAACTGCATCAGCAGGTCGGGCGTGACCGCCCCGTCGGCCGCCACGCCATGGGCCAACGACCATCTGGCCACGGCCTCCGCGAAGCCGGGCGTATCGGCGGGACAGGAACTCTCGACCTGGCGCCCGATCATCGGCGCATAGATGGCCCAGCCCGTTTCAGGCCGGCCGAACAGGTCGATGGGGGTGGTGTAGAGGCTGGCGCCATTACGTGCCGCCGCCGCTTCCAGGTCCGGCCTGGACGCATGTCCGCAGACAGGTCGCGGACCGCCGCCCGTCGCGGCGAGCCGCCCGCTGGTGCCAACCGCGCAGCCTGAGCCCAGCAGGACGAGCGCCAAGGCGCAGGCGAGACCGCGACAGGCCCGTGTGGCCGTCCCGGCTGTCATTGGATGCATCCTGCTCACGACCATGCCGGCCGCAGCCAAGCGTGTTCGGGGACGCTGAGGAAGAGCAAATGTACTGAAAAAGAAGACGGCCGGAGCGCAAGGCGTCCGGCCGCTTGGGTTTACGCCTGAAGGCGTGCGCCGAGCTGCTCCACCGCGCGATCCACCAGCGGATCTGCGATCATGCCCTCGAGCCGGCCCCGCAGCAGGGTCTCGGCGATGTGGGCGGCCAGGTCCGCCGCGGCGGCCTTGACGTCGGTGGCGGCCTGCTGCTCGGCCTGGGCGATGCGACGATCGGCCAGGGCGGTGCGGCGGGCGATCTGCTCTTCAAGCTTGGTCTTGGCCTCCGCCTCCAGGCGGCGGGCCTCGGCCTCGGCGTCCTTCAGCATCTGGGCGGCCTGGAGCTCGACCTCGGCACGCTGGACCTTCAGGCTCTCCAGCAGGTCCATGGCCTCCTTGCGCAGGCCCTCGGCTTCGTCGAGCGAGGCCTGGATCTTGCTCGCCCGGTCGTCCAGGGCCTTGGTGGCCAGGGTCGGAACCTTGAGGAAGGCGAGCAGGACCACGAACAGGACCACGCCGACCGCGACCCAGAACTCCGCATTCTGAAACAACGACATCTGCGGCGCTCTCCCTAGGCCTTGGCCACAGCCAGTTCGGCCGCCCGTTCCGCCTCGGCGGGCGAGACGGACAGGCCGGCGAGCTTCTCGGCGATCACGGCGGCCGTATCCACGGCGATACCGCGCACCTGGCCCATGGCCTGATCGCGCGAAGCCCGGATGCGATGCTCCGCCTCCGACAGCTTCGCATCCAGCTCGGCCTGAAGGGCCGCCTGGCGCTTGGCTGCTTCGTTGGCCGCCTTGGCCTTGGCGTCAGCGGAGGTCCGCTGAGCCTCGGCGCGAGCCTGGGCCATCTGCGCGCGGGCGATCTCGGCCTGGGCCTCGGCCTCGTCGCGCAGGCGACGGGCCTCGGCCATATCTGCGCCGATCCGCTCGCGCCGGGCGTCGATCCCATGACGCATACGCGGGATGAACACGCGGGACAGCGCGGCGTAGACCACCGCGAAGGTGATCAGGAGCCAGAAGATCTGTCCCGGCCAGTTGGAAGTGTCGAACTGAGGCATCCGCGTACGCCGGAACGTCGCTTAGTGGCTGTTGACGACGATGATCGCGATAACGAACGCGAGGATGCCCAGAGCTTCGGTCAGCGCCATGCCGATGAACAGCATCGGGCGCTCGCCCGGGGCGGCCGACGGATTGCGCAGCGCGCCACCGAAGTAATTGCCGAACAGGATGCCCAGACCGATGCCGGGGCCGATCATGCCCAGCATGGCGAGGCCGGCGCCGATGAACTTGGCGGCGTTAGCGTCCATTTCGAGTGCTCCTTTTGGAGATGGGTTTGGATGGAGGAAAAAGAGGCGTCGTCAGTGGCTATGCAGATTGACGACGTCATTCAAGTACACGCAAGCCAGCACCGCAAAGACGAATGCTTGCAGCACCGCGACGAGCACTTCCAGCGCGATCAGGGCGATGATGCCCACCATCGCAAGGGCGGACCCAACGATGCCCAGCGTGGCGACGCCGCCGGCGAGGGCGAGCACGCCCATCGCGAAAACGAAACCGCCAAAGACATTCAGCACGATGTGGCCGCCGATCATGTTGCCGAACAGCCGCAGCGCCAGGGTCAGCGGGCGGATGAAGAACGACATGATTTCGATCGGGATGATCAGGGGCAGGATGTACCAGGGCACCCCTGAAGGGGCGAAAAGCTTGAAGAATCCAAGGCCGTTACGCACGACGCCAACGACGATGACGATGGCGATGGTCAGGAGCGCCAGGGTCGCAGTGACCGCGAGCTGCGAGGTGGCGGTCGGCAACACGATCAGCATGCCGAGCAGGTTCATCGCCATGATGAACATGAAAAGCGTGAACACGAATGGGAAGAAGCTGCGCCCCTCGTGACCCATGATCGACTCGGACAGGTCGTCGATGGTGGTGAACAGCAGCTCGCCCACGCTCTGCCAGCGGCCCGGCACGATGGCGCGCCTCGCCGCCGCCGTGAAGAACAGCATCACAGCAGCCGCCGCCACAAACATGGCGAGCGTGGTGTTGGTGATCGAGAAATCGATCCCCGCAATCTTTGGCAGCTCGACGATCCGATGGACCTCGAACTGCTCCATCGGCCCGGCCATGCCCGATCAAGCCCTCATGTTTCACCGCGTTTGTCGCGGCCATCTTTATCCGTTCCGCTCTGCGGGGCGACATCTTGCGCCACCGTCGATGCGGTTTTGTCCGCCGTGCGCATGGCCGACCGGTAGACCAGGTACACGGACAGCGCCGTGCCGATCACCACCCCACTAGCCACGCCCCAAGGCGTCGTCCCTGCGACATGATCGAAGACCCAGCCTAGGCCGAGCCCCCCGAGAATGCCGCCGAACAGCTCCCCGAGAATCCGATACCCCGCCTCCGCGCCGCTTTCATTGCCGAATCGCCGCGGCTTGCGCCGGGTCGATTCCGCCAGGGCCTCGTACCGCTCATCGAAACGCTTCAGCGCTTCGTCGTGCGGTGGTTTTGGCTCGGGCATGGAGCAGACACGTTAACGACCGCGGCGTTTACACGTCGCGGTCCGCTGGAACGGGGCGAAACCTATAGAGACACCCCCCAGGCGTCAAGGCGGTCATGGACGCAGGTCAAGTATATGATATTCCTGGCGAAAATTTATCTCCGCGCCGACATGCGACAGGCGCGCCGAGTCGCGTGAACAGCAATCCCGCCGTCAGGACCGCGATCCAGGCCAGCCGCGCCTGGTAACGCGGGAACGGCCCGGACAGGACGCCGCACACCGCCGCGTTGGCGAGCAGGATCAGTCCCGCCAGCAGGGCCAGCCGGATTATCCGCCTGCGGTCCGCCTCGCCCTCGTCTCCCCTTTCCTCCTCGACGCCCCGACGCCACGCCGGTCGCATGTCCGCCAGGGTCAGGCGCCAGGCGCAGAACAGCACCGCCGCGGCCATGGCGGCCTCGTCCACGATCCCCAGCGCCAGAGGCGGGATGCGGGGCGCGCATCGTCTCCGCGGCAGGCAGGCGGCGGCGTCCGGCATCATCCTCGGCAGGCTGGTGCGCCGCCAGTAGCCGTCGATCACGAACACCCGCTGGTCGGCGAAGCTGTCGCCCACGTCGGTGCGGACCAGCTGGCCCATGGCGTTGCGGAAAGAGGCCGCGACCTGGCCGGCCGGATCGGCGGCGAAGGCGGCCAGGGCGAAACGCAGGTCCTCGCGTTCCAGGCGCTGGCGGGTGGCCGCGTCGGACAGGGCGAAGACGCCCCGGCTCGGCTTCCTGGACCAGAGGATGTCGTCGCTGTCGGCCAGCGGCAGCCGGTCGAACCGGCACAGGGCGAAGACGTCGCCGCCGGCGCAGGCGCGGCGCAGGTA
>JBARAK010000631.1:0-2179 GCA_049791955.1 Caulobacteraceae bacterium | reverse complement strand
GGGCGGGGTACTGGACCTCGAACAGGGCGCGGGGGAAGCGGCCAAAGTCGTGGATGGTCGGCGGATGGGCCTGGGCGGTGACGGCGGGCCCGGGCGTCACCCAGTGGGCGGACACCGCCAGGATGGCCTTCGGCCGGGGCAGTCGCCGGCCGAGCGCAGCCCAGGCGCGGGAATAGGGCGTGTCCTCTATGGCGTTCATCGGCGAACCGTGGCCGATGAACAGGGCCGGCATGGAGGCGGACACGCCCAGGAAGCCCGTTTAGGCCAGGTCTTCCGAGAGGATGGCCATTTCGAACAGGAAGGAGCCGTCTTCGTCCTCGTCCTGGTAGACCACGCCGACGAATTCCTCGCCCACGTAGACCTCGCAGCTGTCCTTCTGCTTCGGCCGAGGGCGAAGACCGATCTGCGCGTTCGCGAAGGTGGTCTTCAGATGCGCCTCGATGCGCTTGATGTCCTTGTCGTTCACGGCGGCGGTTTCCCAGTCGGTCCTGAGCGCGCCTACTAAGGCCGAACGCGCGGCGAGGAAACCCCGCTTGCGCCATACGGCCCCCGACAGCCCCGATTAGGCGTCAGATCACGTAGTCGTAGACGATGTCGGCCAGGGTGTGGTCCATCGAGCGGGCGGGCTCGGCGCAGGTCGGGCAGTTCACCAGCCGGGCCGGGACGCCGGCCGCGGTGCAATGGGGCGGCACCGGCTTCAGCACCACCGATCCCGATGCGATCTTGGCGTAGTCGCCGATCTGGATGTTGCCCAGGATCTTCGCGCCCGCCCCCACCAGTACGCCCTTGCCGAGCTTGGGATGGCGGTCGCCGCGCTGGGCGCCGGTGCCGCCGAGCGTCACTCCGTGCAGCAGCGAGACCTCATTGCCGACCACCGCCGTCTCGCCGATGACGATGCCGGTGCCGTGGTCGATGAAGATGCCCGAGCCGATGCGGGCGGCCGGATGGATGTCGAGCTGGAACAGTTCCGACACCCGGCTCTGCAGGCTGAAGGCCAGGGTCTCGCGTCCCTGGTTCCACAGCCAGTGCGCCACACGGTAGCTCTGCAGCGCCTGGAACCCCTTGAAGAACAGGAACGGCTGCAGGTAGCCCTTGCAGGCCGGATCGCGCTCGAACACCCCGCGCAGATCCTCGTGCACCGCCGCCATCAGCGAGGGATCGGCGTCGTAGGCCTCCTCGCAGGTCTCGCGCATGCTCATGGCGCGCATCTCGTGGTCGCCGAGCTTGCGGGCCAGCTGGTAGGACAGGGCGTGCGCCAGGTCGTCGTGCGACAGGATCACCGAGTGCATCATCGAAGCGAGGCTGGGCTCAGTGGCGGCCGCGCGGGTCGCCTCGTTGCGCAGCGCCGCCCAGACCGGCGGCGATGTCGTAGGCGTGACGACTTCCAGGCGTTGCGACATGGACGTTCTCCGGGAACGCTTCAACCTAGCAAGAGGCGGGTTAACGCCGCCTCCAGCTCTCCCTCTCGGGCCATATGGTATACGCGAAGCAGGGCCGCCACCGTAAGCGAGTCCTGGATCCGCCCTTTCACCGCCGCATCCAGCGCCTCGCGGAAGGGAACCCGGGCCACCGTGAGCGCCTCGGTGGCGTCGCGCTCGGCCTCCACCTCGCTCAGGCCCGTCGCCAGATAAAGCCACGCCACTTCATCGCTGGAGGCGTTGGACAGCTGCATGGTCAGGATCAGGCGGCAATCGGCGGCGACCAGGCCCGCCTCCTCGCGCAGTTCGCGCAGGGCCCCCACCCGCGGGTCCTCCCCGTGCGGGGCGCCGCCCTCCGGCAGTTCCCAGCTGTAGCTCGCGAACGGGAAGCGCCACTGCCCGACCAGGGCCAGGGTCCCGTCGGCGTGTAGCGGGACCACGCCGGTGGCGGCGTTCTTGTAGCGCAGCGAATAGTAGGCCGCCGGCGCGCCGGTCGGCGAGATCGCGCGGAAGGCGTCGACCCCGAACCAGGGGTTCTCGTGCAGCGAGCCGCCGTCCTCGACGCGCCAGGGCGCGCCATGGACGCGAAGCCATTGCGGATCGTCATGCATGGACCTACCTCCCGGCTCGCCGCGGCCGCGTCGCTATAGCCGATGACGCGCCGGGTCCGTCCCCAATTTCCCGCGAGCGCCCGCCCGTCATGAGCAGCCCCCTCCCCTCCGCCCCCAAGTTCGGCGCCCCCAAGTTCGGCGCCCCCAAGT
>JBARAK010000630.1:0-3712 GCA_049791955.1 Caulobacteraceae bacterium | reverse complement strand
CAATGTGAAGAACCCGATCTCGCTGCAGGATCCGGGGCCGAAGAACCCCGTCCTGGCCGGCCAGTTCCCCTCGTTCCAGGACCCGCCCCCCACCGACGTGGACGGCATGGACCTGTTCTGGGCCTCGTTCAACAACGCCCACAAGCGGATCCAGAACGGCGGCTGGGCGCGCGAGGTCACCCAGGCCGACTTCGCCATCTCCGAAGCGGTGTCCGGCGTGAACATGCGCCTGGGCCCGGGCGGCGTGCGCGAACTGCACTGGCACCAGCAGGCCGAATGGGCCGTGGTGACCGACGGGACCTGCCGCATCACCGTGATCGACGGCGACGGACGGCCCTACGTCCGCGACGTGAAGCAGGGCGACCTCTGGTACTTCCCGCCCGGCCTGCCGCACTCGCTGCAGGGCGTGGGAACCTCCGGGACCGAGTTCACCATCGTGTTCGACAACGGCAAGGCGTCGGAATTCAACACCCTACTGCTGACCGAATGGATGGCGCACACCCCGCCTGAAATCCTGGCCGAGAACTTCGACCTGCCCGCCAGCGCCTTCAAGAACATCCCGCTGGACAACCTGTGGATCTACCAAGGCCCCGCCCCGATCCCGCTCGCCGAAGCCCAGGCCCAGGTGCGCTCCCCGCTCGGCGAGCCCGAGTTCGACTTCTCGTTCGACCTCAGCGGTAT
Source organism: Caulobacteraceae bacterium (assembly GCA_049791955.1). Lineage (GTDB taxonomy): Bacteria > Pseudomonadota > Alphaproteobacteria > Caulobacterales > Caulobacteraceae > CAHJWH01. The sequence continues at coordinate 3,031 of JBARAK010000630.1, read as the reverse complement.
GAAGCCGAACAAGGTCACCAGGGGCGGCGAGGTGAAGATCGTCGACAGCCGCAACTTCCCCATCGCCAAGACCGTCGCCACGGCCCTGGTCACGGTGAAGCCGGGCGGGATGCGCGAACTGCACTGGCACCCCAACGCCGACGAATGGCAGTACTACATCGCCGGCCAGGCCCGCATGACGGTGTTCAACACCGGCCCCAAGGCCCAGACCGCCGACTTCCGCGCCGGCGACATCGGCTACGTCAAGAAGAGCCTGGGCCACTACGTCCAGAACACCGGCGACACCGACCTGGTGTTCATGGAGATCTTCAAGACCGATCGCTTCGCCGAGGTCTCGCTGTCGCAATGGCTGGCGGTGACCCCGCCCGCCCTGGTCGCGCAGCACCTCAACATGGACCCTGCGCTGATCGCGCAGTTCTCCAAGGTTCGGGCGGACGTCCTCCCCGCCTGACACCTGGGCCGGGCCGCCGCGAACCGGCCCGGCCTCTTTTTCCTTCGCGGCGCTGAAGGGTGGCGCCCCTAGAACCAGATCACGATCAGGAGGAGGAACCGCTGCTCCGGCTTGCGCATCCAATATGATGCATATACATAATGCATATGCATCACCCAACCGCCCTCCCCTGCGCCTCCACCACCCTGAGGAAAGCCTCGCGGGCGGTCAGCCGGATCTATGACGCCGCCCTGGCCCCGGCCGGCATGACGGTGGCGCAGCTCTCGATCCTGCGGGCGATCCAGCGGGCCGAGCACCAGCCCCTGAGCCGGCTGGCCGAGAGCATGGTGATGGACCGGACCTCGCTCTATCGCGCCCTGACCCCGATGATCCGCTCCGGGTGGATGATGGTCGAGGATGCCCCCAAGGGGCGCGCCAAGCTGGTCTCCCTCACCCGCAAGGGCCACGACCTGACCGACGCGGCCGGCGCCAACTGGGACGCCGCCCAGATCCGTTTCGTGGAAGCGTTCGGGGTCGAGCGCTGGGAAACCCTGCACACCGCCATCGCCGACCTCGCCGCCGTCGGCGTGCAGCTCGCGAACTGATCGAACCCCTCAAGCCAAAGGACGAAACCCATGCCGCTGGTTCGCATCGATCTGATGGAAGGCAAGAGCAAGGAACACCGCCGCCAGATCGGCCAGGTGGTCTACGAGGCGCTGGAAGCCATGGGCGTACCCAAGGACGACCGCTTCCAGGTCATCTCGGAACATACCCGCGACAACTTCATCTTCGCGCCGTCCTACCTGGGGATCGAACACACCGACGACCTGGTGATGATCCAGATCTCCCTGAACGCCGGACGGACGGTCGCGCAGAAGCAGACGCTCTACAAGACCATCGCCGACAGGCTGCACGACACCCTTGGCCTGCGCCGCCAGGACGTGGTGATCAACCTGATCGAGGTGGCCAAGGAGAACTGGTCTTTCGGCGACGGGATCGCCCCCTACGCAACTTGAAGCGCGTAACCGCTCCATCCGGATCGCCCCCCTCCCCCTCCTGAAAGTATTTTCGATGTCCCGCTCGCCCGCCCTGACGCGGCTGCTGGTGCTACTCTGCGTCTCGGCCCCCTCGTTCATGCTACAGCTCGACGCCAACATCGTCGCGGTGTCGCTGCCCTCGATCTCCCATTCCCTGCGCGCCGGCTTCACCGACATCGAGTGGGTGATCACCGCCTACACTCTCAGCTTCGCCTCGCTGGTGCTGCCGGCCGGCGCCCTGGCGGACCGCTTCGGGCGCAAGCCCGTGCTGCTCATAGGACTGGCCGTCTTCACCCTGGCCTCGTTCCTGTGCGGGATCGCGCCTAACCTCGCCGTGCTGGTCGGCGCGCGCGCCCTGCAGGGCGTCGGCGCGGCGCTGCAGCTCAGCGCGGGCCTGGCCACCCTGTCCCACACCTTCCGGGGCGAGGCGCGCGGGCGGGCCTTCGCCTTCTGGGGCTCGGTGATCGGCGCCGGCATCTCGCTCGGACCGATCATCGGCGGCTTCATCACCCAGGCGTTCGGCTGGGCCTGGGCCTTCTACATCAACCTGCCTATCGGGGCGGCGATGATCCTGCTGAGCCTCTACGTCATCGAGGATTCGAGGGACCCAGACGCCAGGCAGGTCGACGTGGCGGGCGTGATCTCGTTCAGCGGCTTCCTGTTCCTCACCACCCTGGGGCTGATCTCCGGCAACCACCGGGGCTGGAGCGACCGGGCGGTGATCGCCGAACTGCTGGGCGCGCTGGCCTTCCTCGCCCTGTTCGTCGCGGCGGAGACGATGCAGCGCCGGCCGATGCTGGACTTCAGCTTCTTCCGCAAGCCGACCTACCTGGGCGCCAACATCGCGGGCCTGGCCTACGCCGCCGGCCTGCTGACCATGCTGACCTTCGTGCCGATCTTCCTGCAGAGCGGGCTCGGCTATCCGCCCCGCACCGCCGGCCTGATGATGCTGCCGATGGCCCTGCCGCTGTTCATCGTGCCGCGGATCGTCGCCACCCAGCTCGCCCACCGCCTCACCGGCCGGATGCTGCTGACCGCGGGCCTGGCGATCGTCAGCCTGGGACTGGTGCTGATGGGGTTGGCGGCCGGCCGCCTCGCCTACCTGCCGCTGCTGGCCGGCATGCTGGCCACCGGCGTCGGGGCCGGGATCCTGAACGGGGAGATCGCCAAGGTCAGCATGACCGTGATCCCGCCCGAGCGGGCCGGCATGGCGTCCGGCATGGCGGGAACCGTCCGCTTCAGCGGCCTGGTGATCGGCTTCGCGGCCCTGGGCGCGGTGCTGTTCGCCCGCATCTCGGCCGGCGTCTCCGCCGGGCTTGCGGATGCTGGAGCCACCGAGCGCCTCGGCTTCATCCGCCGCGTCGCCGCGGGCGACCTTTCCGGCGCGGGCGCGCTCACCGCCCCGCGCGCCCTGCTGCACGCGCTGGCGCTCCGCAGCTTCAGCCAGGGCTATGAGGCGCTGCTGTTCTCCGCCGCCGCCCTTACCGGGGTCAGCGCCGTGCTGACCTGGCGGTTGGTCCGCGCCGCCGACACCCTGCCCATCCCTCGCCGCGCGGCGGCGGAC
>JBARAK010000629.1:0-3032 GCA_049791955.1 Caulobacteraceae bacterium | reverse complement strand
GTGACGCCCTGGCCGCGGAACCGCGGCGCCTCGACCTCGGCCGCGCCAGCGCCTTCTCGGTCTCGCCCGCGGTGGCGGTGGACAACGAGGCGTCGGACATGGCCACGGTGGTCGAGGTTTCCGGTCGCGACCGGCCCGGCCTGCTGCAAGCGGTTTCGCGCACCCTGGCCGACGCCGGCCTGTCGGTGCAGTCGGCCCACATCGAAAGCTTCGGCGAGCGCGCGGTGGACGCCTTCTACGTCACCGACGCCGACGGGCGGAAACTGACCGAGCCCTACGCCATCGCCGCCCTCAAGCAGGACCTCAAGGCCGTGCTGCTGGCGGTCGAACCGGAGGTTGAAAAGGCCCGCGCCCGCATCGGCGCACGCGCGGTAGCGTGATCGGGCCGCAACGCGGGAACGGTTGACCCCCGGTCCCCGCCCCGATAGGGCCGCTAGGTGACTGGACCCATTCCGATCCCCCTGCCCGACGCGCCGGGTCTCGACGCGCCCGCGGCGGACGACCCGCTGTCCGAGACCATGGCGCGCCCGCGCCCATCGCCGCCGCACCACCAGCCCGGCTCGTCCGGCCCCAGCCTGATCCGCTCGTCGATGGTGGTGTCGAGCCTGACCCTGGTCAGCCGCATCCTGGGCTTCCTGCGCGACCTGGCCATCACCTACACCATGGGCGCCAGCGTCGGCTTCGCGGCGGACGCCTACAACACCGCCCTGGCCTTCCCGAACCTGTTCCGCCGCATCTTCGCGGAAGGCGCCTTCGCCGCCGCCTTCGTGCCGGCCTATTCCAAGGCCCTGGCCAAGGACGGGGAAGAGGTCGCCGACATCCTGGCTGGCGACGCCATGGCCGTGCTGGCGGCCGCCACCATCGCCATCACCGTGGTCGCCCAGCTGGCGATGCCGTGGCTGATGTATGTGATCAATCCGGGCTACGCCCACGATCCGGCCAAGTTCAAGCTGGCGGTGCTGCTGACCCAGATCGCCATGCCCTACCTGCCCTGCATGGCGATCTACGCCCACCTGTCCGGGGTGCTGAACGCACGGGGGCGCTTTGTGGTCTACGCCCTGGCCCCCAGCCTGCTGAACGTGGGCATGCTGCTGGCGGTGCTGCCCCAGCACAACGCCAGGGCCGCCGCCATCGCCGCCTCCTGGGGGGTGCTGGGCGCGGGCGTGGCCCAGGTGGCCCTGCTGACCTGGGGGGTGCGGAAATCCGGCGCCGCGGTGCACTGGAGCCTGCCGCGCCTGACCCCGGACGTGAAGGCCCTGATCGGCAAGGCCATCCCCGGCGCCGCGGCCGCCAGCGCCACCCAGATCAACATCTTCATCTCCGGCATCCTGGCCAGCCAGGTGAACGGCGCCCGCTCATGGCTGGCGGTGGCCGACCGCCTGTACCAGCTGCCGCTGGGCCTGGTGGGCGTGGCCATGGGCGTGGCCCTGCTGCCGCGCCTGTCCCAGGCGGTCCAGGCCAAGGACCACGTCGGCAGCCAGTCGGCCATGGACGAGGCCATCGGCTTCTCGCTGGCCCTGACCCTGCCGGCCGCGGCGGCGCTGATCGCCATGCCCTTCTTCCTGATCGACGGGCTGTTCACCCGCGGCGCCTTCACGCTGACCGACGCCCACGCCACCGCCCACGCGCTGTTCTGGTACGGGATCGGCACCCCTGCCTTCGTGCTGCAGCAGCTGTTCAGCCGCGCCTTCTTCGCCCGCGGCGACACCAAGACCCCGATGAAGTTCGCCATGCTCTCGGTGGCGGTGAACATCGTGCTGGGCCTGATCCTGTTCCACCTGATCGGCTTCGCCGGCATCGCGGCGGCGACCGCGACCGCCTCCTGGCTGAACGTGGTGATGATGGCCGCGACCCTGCAGGCGCAGGACCACTATTCGCCGAGCTGGGAGGCCGTCTCGCGCCTGCGCAAGCTGATCGCCGCCAGCCTGGTCATGGGGGTGCTGATGGGGGCGGCCTCATGGCTGCGGCCCCACTATGCGCATCTGCTGTGGCGCAAGGAGATCGCGGTCTGCGCCACGGTGATGGCGGGGGCGGCGATCTACGTCGTGCTGCTGTTCGCGCTGAAGGCGGTGAGCCCGGCGGAGATCAAGGGCGCCCTGCGGCGGACGCCGAAAAAGCCGGCCTGATCGCCGGCCGCCCTTCCCCCTGCGCGGACGGCGGGTTAGGCGAAGCTGTCATGACCGAAACCCCGACCCACCCCCAGCGCGTGCTGTCCGGCGTGCAGCCGTCCGGCGCGCTCCACCTCGGCAACTACCTCGGCGCGCTGAAGAAGTTCACCGCCCTGCAGGAAAGCTACGACTGCTTCCTGTTCGTGGCCGACCTGCACGCCATCACCGTGTGGCAGGACCCGGCCAGGCTGGCGGACCAGACCCGCGAGATCGCCGCCGCCTACCTGGCGTCCGGCCTCGATCCCGCGCGCGCCGCGATCTTCCCGCAGTCGGCGGTGCGGGCCCACGCCGAACTGGCCTGGATCTTCAACTGCACGGCGCGGCTCGGCTGGCTCGACCGCATGACCCAGTTCAAGGAGAAGTCGGGCAAGCACAAGGAACGCGCGTCGGTGGGCCTGTACACCTACCCCGTGCTGCAGGCGGCCGACATCCTGGTCTACAAGGCCACCCACGTGCCGGTGGGCGAGGACCAGAAGCAGCATCTGGAGCTGACCCGCGACATCGCCGGCAAGTTCAACAACGACTTCGCGGTCCCCGACTTCTTCCCCCTGCCCGAGCCGCTGATCCAGGGGCCGGGCGCGCGGGTGATGTCGCTGCGCGACGGCTCGGCCAAGATGAGCAAGTCCGATCCCAGCGATCAGAGCCGCATCAACCTGACCGACACCGCTGACGAGATCGTCCAGAAGGTCAAGCGGGCCAAGACCGATCCCGAGCCCCTGCCCGAGACCGCGGAGGGCCTGGCCGACCGCCCGGAGGCCGACAACCTGGTGGGCGTCTACGCGGCCCTGACCGGCGAGACCAAGGCCGCGGTGCTGGCGCGGTTCGGCGGCCAGGGCTTCGGCGCCTTCAAGCCGGCCCTGGCCG
>JBARAK010000628.1:0-4067 GCA_049791955.1 Caulobacteraceae bacterium | reverse complement strand
GCCACGGCCTGGACCCCTGCCGCGTGGGCGGCGCTCCATCCCGCCCCGGCCGCGACGCTCGCAACCAGGGCCGCGCCGGCGATCGATCCGGCGAAAAGTTTGGTCTTGCTGGACATGGTCGACTTCTGAACTCGCAAACAGCGCCCACCCGGCGTTTCGCGACCATTGAGCAAGCAGCAGGTACTTTCTTTTGGCGAGATCTTGGCGGAGGTGAGGCGGGCGAGGCGCCGTCTGCCATTTTCTCTTGATTCTTCAAGGAGCGGTTGCGCCTATCACATCTGTTTGAATTCAGATGTTCATGCCGCCGCGGTGTATTGATGAATCTTCTGTAATGTCGATGATCCCGCGGCGGCGAACTTTCCACGCCTTGCGGACCGGGCTGTGTAACCGTCGCCCATAAATGTCCGAACTCCCCGCTGTGACCCGTCCCTCACCGCCTCTTGGGTCACCGGACAGCGGCTTCGACGCCACTCTCCCTCGCCGGAGTCCTGTCCGAGAGGCGAATACGGGGACCTGAAACATGGCTTTCAATCCGACCAGCGCCGTCATCGCGGCTTCTCTCATGGCTTCGCTCGCGGCCGGCGCCGCCCACGCCCAGTCCAAGGCCCCGGCCATGGAGAAGTGCTACGGCGTGGCCAAGGCCACCCAGAACGACTGCAAGGCCGGCGCCGGCACCACCTGCGCGGGCACCAGCAAGGTCGATTACCAGGGCAACTCCTGGAAGCTGGTCCCGGCCGGCACCTGCGCCAAGATCAAGACCCCCAAGGGCTTCGGCTCGCTCACGCCCAAGGCCTGAGGCGCACGGCCATGACCCTCACCGCAGGCCTCGGTTTCAAGCTCGATCACCTCGACGAGGCGTCGACGTGTGGAGCCGAGGGCCTGTGGTTCGAGGTCCATGCCGAGAACTACATGGTGGATGGCGGTCCGCGTCTGGCGGCGCTCGGCGCGCTGCGGGACCGCCATCCGATCTCCCTGCACGGGGTGGGGCTGTCGATCGCCTCCTCGGCGCCGCCCGATCCCGACCACCTGCGCCGGCTGGGCGCCCTGGTCGGGCGGGTGCAGCCGCTGGCCGTCTCCGACCACCTGGCCTGGCAGAGGTGGGAAGGCGTGCACCATTCCGACTTCCTGCCGTTCCCGCGCACCCGCGCCGCCCTGGACCGGGTGGTGGAGAACGTCGACCGCGTGCAGTCCGCGCTCGGCCGCCCCATGCTGGTGGAGAACCCCTCGCTCTACGTCGACCTGCCGGGCCACGAGATGAGCGAGGTCGAGTTCCTGTCCGAACTGGCGCTGCGCTCCGGCTGCGGCCTGCTGCTGGACGTCAACAACGTCTTCGTCAGCGCCAGCAACATCGGGATCAACGCCGCGGCCTGCATCGACGGCTTCCCGGCCGTGGCGGTAGGCGAGATCCACCTGGCCGGCCATTCGCCCGATCCGGACCTGGCCAGCGGCCTGCTGATCGACACCCACGACGCGCCGGTGGCCGAGGCGGTGTGGGCCCTGTACCGCCGTTTGATCGGTCGCATCGGCCCGCGCCCGACCCTGATCGAGCGCGACGACCATATCCCGCCTTTCCAGGTGCTGATGGACGAGCGCGGCCGCGCCCACGCCATCCTGGACGCCGCCCGCCGCCGCCAGGAGCCCGCCCATGCCTGAGGCCTTCTCCACGCCTGAGGTCGCCCTGTTCCAGCAGGCCTTCGGCGCAGCCCTGGCCGGCGACGAGCTGATGCTCGAGGGCGTCATGCCCGAGGGCCTGGGACCGGCCTTGTCGCGCGCCCTGGCCATCCACCGCAACACCTCGGCCAAGGCGGCCAGGGACGCGGTGGCGGCCAACTATCCCGTGGTGCGCGCCCTGTGCGGGGACGAGGCGTTCGACGCCTGCGCCTCGGCCTTCATCGCCGCCGATCCGCCGCGCGAGCCGCGCCTGAACGCCTATGGGGCGCGGTTCCCGGCCTTCCTCTCGACCTATGCGCCGGCCGACGGCATGGCCTATCTGGCCGAGGTGGCGGCGCTGGAGCGGCTCTATGTCGAGGCCCTGTTCGCCGCCGACGCGCCTGCTCTGGACGGGACCGCCCTGGCGGCGGGCCTGGACCTGGAGGCGCCGCTGAGCCTGCACCCCGCCGCCCGCTTCGCCGCCTTCGACAGCCCCGCCGTGGCCATCTGGAGCGCTCACCGCGCCGAAGACGAGGCGGTGGACGAGGCGGCCTTGAGCGAGATCGACTGGCGGCCCCAGGCTGTGCTGGTCGTCCGGCCCGACCTGGTGGTCGAGGTCATGGAGATCGACGCCGGGGCCCTGGCCTTCCTGTCCGCCTGCGCCGCCGGCGAGCCGCTGGGCCAAGCCGCCCTGGCCGCCAGCGAGGCGGGCTGCGACCTGCAGCTTCTGTTCGCAAACCTCATCACCGCAGGCGCCTTCGCCTGACGGCATGATCATTAGGGGACCGCAATGACCTCCATCTATTCCAAGGCCTGCGTGTGGCTTGACCGGCTGATCCCGGGGTCGCTGCTGCTGCTGGTCGCGCGGCTGGGCGTGGCGGCGGTGTTCTTCCTGTCGGGCCGCACCAAGGTGTCGGGCATCCTGACCATCACCCCGGCCACCTACGAGCTGTTCCGCACCGAGTACAAGCTGCCGCTGGTCCCGCCCGAGATCGCCGCCCACCTGGCGACCTATTCCGAGCACCTGTTCTCGATCCTGCTGGCGATCGGCCTGTTCACCCGGGTCGGCGGGCTGGCCCTGTTCGGCATGACCGCGGTGATCGAGATCTTCGTCTACCCGGACGCCTGGCCGACCCACCTGAGCTGGGCGGGCCTGCTGCTGCCCCTGATCGCGCGCGGCGGCGGCGCCTGGTCGCTGGACCGCCTGCTCGGCCTCGACCCGCCCAAGGGCATGACCGGGCGCGACTACGCGGGAACGCCGGTCCCGGCGCGGTAGGACGCCTTCTCCTCCCCTGCGAAGCGGGGGAGGAGGGCCAGGCAAAGCCTGGTGGAGAGGGCTCGAAGGCACGGACGGTTTACTTGAACCCGCTCATTCCCGCGAAGGCGGGAATCCAGATTCATTCTCACACGCCGGCGGATTTGATCTGGATTCCCGCTTTCGCGGGAATGAGCGGGTTTTGAGAGACCGGTGAAGGCTGGGACGAACCGCCGCCCCCAGCTCTCCACGACCCCCTACGTCGGCTTGGCCGACACCTCTCCCGCTAAGGCAGGGGAGGAGGATTAGGCGCCGCCGTGATCGCGCGCCTGATCCAGGCTTCCGGGGCGTGGTCGTCGAACATCGCCTGGCCGTCCTTCAGGCTGACGCCCAGGCGGGCGAACAGGGCGTCGAGGTCGATCGGGACCGGGGCGTCCTTCATCCTGGCGTAGAGGTCCGACAGCTCGGTCCCGCCGGTGGCGGCGTCGCCTGCGGCCATCACCTGATCCACGCTCCAGTCGGCGGTGTTGCCGCCGCTCTGGCGGTTGATCGCCCTGAGCGCGGTCTGCAGGCCGAGCCGGCCGTGGGTGCGCTCGCGGATGGCGACGTCGGCCTGCAGCCAGAACGCCGCTCCGCCCCAGTAGGTGCGGCCCCAGGCGTGGGTGTGGTCCATGCCCGGATCGCCGGCTCCGGGCTGGCCCTTGGGCATGCCGACCAGGCTCCAGCGCCAGACCTCGTGCGGGTCGAGCTGGCCGGCCTGGGTGCGGGCGATGGGCTCGACGTAGACCGCGTTGCCCTCCTGCACCCAAAGGCTGCGGCGTGGCACGGTGGGCAGGGCCAGGTGGGTCATCTCGTGGACCAGGATCCAGTCCTTGCCGAAGGCGTCCGCTCCGGCGTGGCGGCCGACGTGGACGCGGATAGCCGAGCCGTCGAAGCCGAAGGTCGTCCCGGTGCGGATGCGATCGTCGTCCTCGGCCACGATCAGCAGGCCCACGCGCGGGACCGGGTAGCGGCCGAAATAGGTGCTGACCGCCACGGCGCTCTTGCGGATCCAGGCCAGCACGGGCGCGCGGTCCAGCCCCGGCGCCCCGTCGGCGAAGCGCACGTCGATCTCGCCCCCGCCGACCTGGATCTTCGCGTCCGGCGGCGCCTGGCGCAGCGC
>JBARAK010000627.1:0-2398 GCA_049791955.1 Caulobacteraceae bacterium | reverse complement strand
GGGTCGGGGTCGGGCTGAAGGAGGGCGGCGGGCTGGCGCGGCCGCTGGCGGCCACCGGCCTGTTCCCCTCCATGGCCATCAGCTTCCTGCGCACGGGCGAGGAGACCGCCCAGCTCGCCCTCATGCTCGGCCGGCTGGCCGACGTGCTCGACCGCGACGTGCGCACCGCCCTGCAACGGCTGATCTCGCTGCTGACGCCCGCCATCACCATCGTGATGGGCGCCGCGGTGGCTGGGGTCATCGCCTCCATCATGTCCGCCATCCTTGGCTTCAACGACCTGGCGCTGCCATCATGATCATCCGCATCCCCGACCTCTCCCCCGCCGCCGCTCTCCCGGCGCCGGCGCCCCGACGCCGCCGCTGGGTCCGGCTGGGCGCCCAGGTCCGGCGCGAGGACGGCTTCACCCTGCTCGAGCTGCTGGTGGTGCTGGCGATCATGGGCCTGCTGGCCGCGATCGTGGCCCCTCAGGTGCTGAAGTACCTCGGCTCCTCGCGCACCCAGACCGCCAAGGTGCAGATCCAGAACGTCACCGCGGCGCTGGAGCTCTACAAGCTGGACGTCGGCCGCTACCCCACCCAGGAAGAAGGGCTGAACGCCCTGGTGGCCGCCCCGTCCACCGCCTCGGGCTGGAACGGCCCCTACCTGCAGAAGGCCGCCGCCCTCAAGGACCCCTGGGCCCAGCCCTACCTCTACCGCAGCCCCGGCCAGCACGGCGAGATCGACGTCTACACCCTGGGTTCCGACAAGGCCGAGGGCGGCACCGGCGAGGCGCGTGATGTCGGCAACTGGTGAGGCCGGGACGACGCTGATCGAGGCGCTGGTCGTCGTCTCCATCAGCGCCATGATCGGCGCCATCGTCTTCCCGGAGCTGCAGCGGGGGCTGGCCTCGGCCGCCTTCGCCGAAGGCGTCAGCGGCGTGCGGGCGGACCTGCGCATCGCCCGCGCACAGGCGCTCAGCTCCGGCGAACCGGTCCAGATCGAGGTCGCGGCCGACGGGCGCAGCTACGGCTGGACGCCAGGTCCCGAACGGGGGCTCGTCGGCGGCCTGTCCCTCTCCCCCGCCGGTCCCGCCGTGCTGTTCTATCCCGACGGCTCCGCCTCGGGCGGCGAACTGGCCTTGAGCAACGGACGCGCCCAGGCCCGCTTCGAGGTGGAGGCGGCCACCGGCGTGCTCCGGACCGAGCTATGAGGACCGCCGAAGACGGCTCGATCCTGGTGGAGGCCCTGGTCTCCTCGGCCATCGTCGCCATGATGCTGGCGACCGCCTACCAGGTGATCGGCGAAAGCGCCGCCCGTCACCAGAAGGTGGAGGCGCGCCGGTACGCGCTGATGATCGCCCGGTCCCAACTGGCGGCGGTCGGCTCCGCCACTCCGCTCGCGGCCGGGGCCGTAGATGGGCGCGACGGCGACGACACCTGGCGGGTGGAAATGTCGCCCTGCGGTTCGGGCAAGAGCACGACCGGCGTCCTGTACTGCGTGGACGTCTCGGTGCGCGGGCCCGACAGCCAGGCTCCGCTCGTCTCCCTGAGCAGCCGCCGGCTGGCGCCCCAGGCCTGATCATGCCCTTCAGCAGCCGCCGCTCCAACGACGGGTTCACCCTGGTCGAACTGCTGGCGAGCCTGGTCGTGCTGGCCATGCTCAGCCTGATGCTGACAGCCGGCCTCAGCGAACGCGGCATCGCCTGGGCCCGGATGGACCGCGACACCAGCTCCGGAGAAGTCGTGGAAGCCGCGCAGGCCGTGCTCGCCGACCGGCTCGGCCATGTCTGGCCGACCACGATCTACGACTTCCTGCAGCCCAGGCCGGACTTCGACGGGACCACCGACTGGGTCCAGTTCCTCGCCCCCCCTCCGGCCGCGAGGGGCCTTGGTCCGCTGAAGCGCTACCGCCTGTCGCTGAACGTCGGCGGGGACCTGTCGCTGGACTCCGTCAGCGACGTCGCGCTGGACCGCAGGCAGCCGACCGACAGCCAGCTGCTGATGCGCGGCGTGCAGGCGCTGGACATCGACTACTTCGGGCGGGTCGCCCCCAACCAGCCGGCGGCATGGCGGCCGGACTGGAAGCGTCAGGCGGCGTTGCCCTCGCTGGTGCGCATCCGCGTCGGCTTCCCGGCCGGCGACCGGCGGCGGTGGCCAGACCTGATCGTGCATCCGGCGGCCGACGTCGGCAGCGACTGCACCCTCAATACGGGAATCGGGTGCGCCGTCCGATGACGCCTCAGCAGCTTCTCAACGCCGACATGGCCACCATCGGCCGCTGGGTCCGCCAGGGCCTGTCCTGGTGGGGGAACGAACTCGCCGACCTCATCCCACCGGCCATCCGCCGCCGTCGCACCCGCGCGCCGCGATGGCAGGTCGAGATGTCGGTCGACGGCGTCGCCCGGCTCTGGCGCGACGG
>JBARAK010000626.1:0-11458 GCA_049791955.1 Caulobacteraceae bacterium | reverse complement strand
CCTCCTGACAGCTCGGCCGGGCGCAGGCCGAGGCGGTGGCTGAGCCCCACTTCCGACAGGGCCTCGGCGGCCTTCCGCTTCGCCTCCGCTGGCGTGCGGCCGGCGTGGCGCAGCACCATGGAGACCTGGCCCAGCGCGTTCACCGAATTGAACAGGTTGAAGCCCTGGAAGATGAAGCCGCAATTATCGAGGCGGAACTTGTCGATGCGTCCCGAGGACAGCTTCCACAGCGGCTGGCCGAGCGCGGTCACCTCGCCCTCGTCCGGCCGCAGCAGGCCCGACAGCATGGCGATCAGGGTCGATTTGCCGGAGCCCGAGGGACCCATGACCATGGTCAGCTCGCCCGCGCCGGCCTCGAAGTCCACCGACTTGACCACCTGGATGCGCGTGCGTCCGGTCTTGTAGCTTTTCAGCAGGCCCCTGGCCTGCAGGGCTGGCGTGCTCATCGCAGCAGGTCCGCGGGCTGGCTCTTTTTCAGGACGCCCAGCGACATCATGCCGGAACCGATGGCGATGCCGAGCAGCAGGATGGCGACGTAGATGACGTTGGTGATCGGATAGTACATCGGCACGCCGCCGGCCTGGGCCAGCAGGGTCACGCCCCAGACCAGCACGGCGGTCATGGCCAGTCCGGCCACCCCGACCCAGAAGGCCAGCTCCACCACGATGCGCCGGAGCGCGCCCATGGAGACGCCGAGGGCCCGCAGGCTCGCGAACTCCTTGATATTGGCCAGCACCGCCCCGCGCAGGGTCTGGGAGGTGATGCCCACCCCGATCAGCACGCCGAGGAACACCGAGAAGCCCAGCATCACGCCGATGATCTGGTCCTGCATCAGCTGCTTCTGGTTGGCTTCGCCCAGCTCATCCTTGGTCCAGGCGCGGTATTGGCCATGCGCCATGGCGTTCAGGTGGTCGCGCACGATCAGCGCCCGGCTGGGGTCGCGGATCTGCACCATCAACGGGCCCGTGCGCTGGTCGTTCTGCACCAGCTTCAGCAGGCGGAAGGTCTGGCGCGAGACGAAGACGTTCGGCTGGGAGATGTTGGGGTAGTTGTCCAGGACCACCTTCACCCGGGCGGTCTCGTTGTTCAGCGAGGCGGTGTCGCCGAGCTTCACGCCCAGCCGGTTCAGGGCGCTCCGGTCGATGGCGACGGCGTAGGGCTCCTGCAGCGCCTGGCGCGTCTTCTCGCTGAAGTCGGTGGGCAGGGTCAGGGCGCCGCGCTCGGTGTCGACGGCGATGACGTCGACCCACTCGCGCTTGCGGGTCTTGGTGTTCTGGGCCTGGTTGGCGAAGGGGGCGTTATTGTCGTTCATGTCGGCGACGTTGAAGACCTCCGGGTCCATGTAGACCAGGGGACCGATCCGCCGGGGCAGGCCCGAGGGACCGCCGAACAGGTTGTTGGCCTTGGGCGCCAGCACGAAGATGTCGGCGCGCGAGCGGTTGATGTTGGCGGTGTAGGCCTGGGCTATGCCCATGAACATGCCGATCTGGGCCAGCACCAGCAGGCCGGAGAAGGCCAGGGCCACCACCGCCGCCAGATAGCGGCGCCACTCGAAGAGAACCGTGCTCAGCGCCAGCGACATGGCCTGTCACTCACCCGCGGACGTTGAAGACAGCGCCAGTGAAAGGCCGGACCGCGCAGGAGCCTAGTTAAATCGCAGTAACACCCCGCGACCCCGCTGCGTCGCTCGTCCGCTTGTCATCGCGACCCGCACAGGCCAGACGGATTTCGAAGCTGCGCCCCGGGGGATGGCATGTACGGTTGGGCCAACGCCCAGAGCCTGATCGGGCTCTTCGGGATCATGGGCGTCTGCTGGGCGGTGTCGGAAGACCGCCGCCGGTTCCCGTTCAAGCTGGCGCTCGGCGCGGTGTGCATCCAGCTGGTGCTGGTGCTGGTGCTGTTCGGCTTCAAGCCGGCGCAGGGGTTGCTGAACGCGGTGGGGGAGGGCGTGGACGCGCTCGCCGGCTCGACCCAGACCGGCACCGAGTTCGTGTTCGGCTACCTGGCCGGCGGCGACCAGCCGTTCAGCGTCACCAGCCCCGGTCCGCTCTATCTGTTCGCCTTCCGGGTGATCCCGGTGATCCTGGTGGTCTGCGCCCTGGCCGCGGTGCTCTGGCATTGGGGCGTGCTGCGGGTGGTGACCCGCGCCTTCGGCTTCGTGTTCCAGAAGACCCTGGGCCTGCGCGGGGCGCCCGCGCTCGGGACCGCCGCCACCATCTTCCTCGGCCAGGTCGAGGGGCCGATCTTCGTACGGGCCTATCTCGACAAGCTGACCCGCTCGGAACTTTTCACCCTGATGACGGTGGGCCTGAGCTGCGTCTCGGGATCGACCATGGTCGCCTATGCGGCCCTGCTGAAGGGCACCCTGCCCAACGCGGCGGCCCATGTGCTGACCGCCTCGCTGATCTCCGCCCCGGCCGGCGTGCTGCTGGCCCGCGTGCTGATCCCGCCGCGTCCGGGCGAAGAGGCGGAGGCCGGCGAATACGGCACGGACCGCCGCTACGACAGCTCCACCGACGCGGTGATCCGCGGCATCGGCGATGGGCTGCAGGTGGCGCTGAACGTGGGGGCCAGCCTGATCGTGTTCGTGGCCCTGGTCTCGCTGGTCGACCGCCTGCTGGGCCTGCTGCCGTTGTGGAGCGGCCAGCCCGTGACGGTCGAGCGGGCGCTGGGCCTGCTGTTCACCCCCCTGGCCTGGGCCATGGGGGCGCCCTGGCGCGAGGCGGCCGCGGCGGGGCGGCTGCTCGGGGTCAAGCTGGTGCTGACCGAGTTCTCCGCCTTCATCCAGCTGGGCAGGACCCCGGCCACGGTGATCGGCGACCACACGCGCATGATCCTGACCTATGCGATCTGCGGCTTCGCCAACATCGCCTCGGTCGGCATCACCGCGGCCGGATTCGGTGTGCTGGCGCCCGAGCGGCGGGGAGAGGTGTTCGCCCTGATCTGGCGGGCCCTGATGGCCGGCTTCCTGGCCACCTGCATGACCGGCGCCCTGATCGGGGCGTTGCCGGGCGCCCTGTTCGGGATCAAAGCTTAGGGCATGAAACTCTACTGCGATCCGCTCGCGCCCAATCCGCGCCGCGTCCTCTGGCTGATGGCCGAAAAGGGGATCGACGACATCGAGCTGGTGCGCGTGGAGACCATCAAGGGCGAGCAGCGCGCGCCGGACTATGTCGCCAAGGCCGGGTTGCCGCTGGTTCCGGCGCTGGAACTGGACGACGGAACCGTGATCGCCGAGACCATCGCCATCTGCCGCTACCTGGAAAGCCTGCACCCCGACCCGAACCTGTTCGGGCGTGATCCGCGCGAGACGGCGGTGATCGAGATGTGGACCCGGCGGGCCGAGCAACTGCTGGCCACGCCGCTGATGATGGTGGTGCGCAACACCTTGCCCGCCCTCGCCGTGCTCGGCCGGCAGTCGCCGGACATGGCGGCCCGCAACGAGGAGCGGATAGAGGCCTATCTCCCCCTGTTCGAGCGCCGCTTGGGCGAGAGCGCCTTCCTGGGGGCCGAACGGCTGACCATCGCCGACATCGTGGCCGCGGCCTCGGTCGGCTTCGCCCGGGCGATCCGCTACGAGTTCCCGCAGAGCTGTCCCAACCTGCGCCGCTGGTGGGACGCCATGCGCGAGCGGCCGGGCGCGAAGTGGGGACGGTGAGCTGAGCAGGCCATTGCCGCCAGGCCGTCCGGCCAGCTAAGCAATGGTCATGAAAGCGCCCCTTCTCGCCGTCTTGGCGGCCGGTCTGCCCGCCCTCGCCGCCGCCCAAGTCCAGCCGGGGCTTCGGCCTGGAGCCCAGTTGGGCGCGCTGACGCCCGAGCGGGTGTTTTCCAGTCCCGGGCTCTCGGGGCCGGCGGCGCGGGGCGTGGAGGTGTCGCCGGACGGGCGCACGGTCACCTACCTGAAGGCCGAACCCGACAACCAGGACAGGTTCGACCTCTGGGCCGCCCCGGTCGCGGGGGGCAAGGCCCGCCTGCTGGTCTCCGGCCAGACCGTCGAGCCGCCGGGCCAGCAACTCACCGAGGTCGAGAAGAACCGCCGCGAACGCCAGCGCGTCGCCGCCCTGACCGGGGTGGTGGACTACACCTGGGACGAACAGGGCAAGCGCATCCTGATCCCGGCGGGCGGAGACCTGTACGCCGCCGACGCGGGCACCGGCCAGGTGGCCAAGCTCGCCACCGGCGGTCCCGGCATCAGCGACGGCAAGGTCTCGCCGCTCGGCCGCTACGCCAGCTACGTGCGCGACCAGAACCTCTATGTCATCGACTTCGCCGACGGGAAGGAGCGGGCGATCACCACCGCCGGCCGCGGACCGGTCAGCTACGGCTCGGCCGAGTTCGTCGCCCAGGAGGAGATGGACCGCTACACCGGCTACTGGTGGGCGCCCGGCGACAAGGCCATCGCCTACGCCCGCGTGGACGAGAGCCCCGTCGATCTCTTGCCGCGCCTGGAGATCGGGGTCGAGGGCTCCAAGGTCACCGAGCAGCGCTACCCTAAGGCCGGCCGTCCCAACGTCGGCATCGAACTCTACGTCCAGGGGATCGAGCCCGGCGCGCAGCCGGTGAAGGTCGATCTCGGACCCAATCCCGATATCTACCTGGCGAGGGTGCATTGGTCGGCCGACGGGCATGACCTCTATGTCGAGCGCGAGACCCGCGACCAGCAGACCCTGGACCTGCTGCGCGTCGATCCCGTCACCGGCGCCGCCAAGGTGGTGCTGACCGAGCGCCAGACGCCGTGGATCGACCTCAACGACGACTTCTACGCCCTGAAGAACGGCGACTTCATCTGGGGTTCGGAGCGCACGGGCTCCAACCACCTGTATCTGTACCATCGCGACGGGACGCTGGCGCGCGCCGTCACCCAGGGCGACTGGCAGGTGGCCGGGGCCGCCTCGGGTGCAGGCGCACATGCGACGGGCGTGGCGGGCGTGGATGAGGACAAGGGCCTCGTCTACTTCCTGGGGTCGAAGGAGACCCCGATCGAGCGGCAGCTCTACGTCGTCTCCTACCGCACGCCGGGCGAGCCCGTCGCGGTCACCCACGGCCACGGCTGGTGGACCGCCACCATGCCGAAGTCGGCCAAGGCCTTCGTCGGCTACTATTCCGATCCGAGCACCCCGCCCCAGACCGCGCTATACGCCGCTGATGGGCGTCGCCTGAGCTGGGTCGAGCAGAACGCGCTGGACGCCGGCCATCCGTTCTATCCCTACGCCAAGCGCTATCCCGAGCCCGAGTTCGGCGTGCTGAAGAGCGAGGATGGCCAGGACCTCCACTACATCCTGCAGAAGCCGGCCGGCTTCGACCCGGCCCGCAAGTATCCCGCTATCGTCCAGGTCTATGGCGGCCCGGGCGTGCAGTCGGTGCAGCGGGCCTGGCGCAATCCGAACGAGAAGCTGTTGCTGGAAGCGGGCTATGTGCTGTTCCAGCTCGACAACCGCGGTTCGGCCAATCGCGACATGCGCTTCAAGGGCGCCATCGCGGGTCATCTGGGCGTGGTCGAGGCGGACGACCAGGTCGTGGGCCTGACCTATCTGCGCTCGCTGCCGTTCGTGCAGGCGGACAAGGTCGGGGTCTCGGGCTGGTCCTACGGCGGCTACATGACCCTTCGCCTGCTGACCGACCCGCGCACCCACTTCCAGGCGGGCGCCTCGGGGGCGCCGCCGACCGACTGGCGCGAGTACGACACCCACTACACCGAGCGCTACATGGGCATGCCCGAGCTCCGCGCGGCGGCCTACGACGCCTCGGCGGTCGTGCCGAGGTTGGGGAGCCTGTCGGGCCGGCTGCTGCTGCTGCAGGGCATGGCCGACGACAACGTGCAGTTCTCCAACTCGGTGGCGGTGATGGCGGCCCTGCAGGGCATGGGGACGCCGTTCGACCTGATGCTCTATCCCGGCCAGCGCCACCACGTGGATG
Organism: Caulobacteraceae bacterium; assembly: GCA_049791955.1. Lineage (GTDB taxonomy): Bacteria > Pseudomonadota > Alphaproteobacteria > Caulobacterales > Caulobacteraceae > CAHJWH01. Next base: position 5,542 of record JBARAK010000626.1, on the reverse strand, counting down.
GAGAGCACCGCGCCCTCCAGCTCTGGCGCACCTACCTGCAGTTCTTCGCGCGGGAACTCGGCGGGCGACCCTGATCGGCTCGCCCACGCCGGCTAGACGCTTGCCCCCCGATGTCGCCGGGTCTAGACCGCCCGCCATCAAAACCTGAACGGCTCTGGAGACCCCACGCGATGGCTCGTGCGAAAATCGCCCTGATCGGCGCCGGCATGATCGGCGGCACCCTGGCTCACGTGGCCGCCCGCCAGGAGCTGGGCGACGTGATCCTGTTCGACATCGCCGAGGGCGTGCCCCAGGGCAAGGCGCTCGATATCGCCGAGGCGACCAGCGTGTTCGGCTCCGACGTGTCGCTGAAGGGCGCCAACGCCTACGCCGACATCGCCGGCGCGGACGTCTGCATCGTCACCGCCGGCGTGCCGCGCAAGCCGGGCATGAGCCGCGACGACCTGCTGGGCATCAACCTGAAGGTCATGAAGGCGGTGGGCGAGGGCATCAAGGCCCACGCGCCGAACGCCTTCGTCATCTGCATCACCAACCCGCTGGACGCCATGGTGTGGGCTCTGCGCGAGTTCTCGGGCCTGAAGGCCGAGAAGGTGGTCGGCATGGCCGGCGTGCTGGACAGCGCCCGTTTCGCCTACTTCCTGGCCGAGAAGCTCGGCGTGTCGGTCGAGGACGTGCACGCCTGGACGCTCGGCGGCCACGGCGACGACATGGTGCCGATGACCCGCTACTCCACCGTGGGCGGCCTGCCGCTGAACGTGCTGGTCGAGCAGGGCGCACTGTCGCAGGAAGACCTGGACGGCATCGTGAAGCGCACCCGTGGCGGCGGCGGCGAGATCGTGGCCCTGCTGAAGACCGGCTCGGCCTTCTACGCCCCGGCCGAGAGCGCCATCGCCATGGCCACCTCCTACCTCAAGGACAAGAAGCGCGTGCTGCCGGCGGCGGCGCACCTCAGCGGCCAGTACGGCTTGAGCGACATCTACGTCGGCGTGCCGGTGGTGATCGGCGCTGGCGGCGTCGAGCGCGTGATCGAATTCCCCATGGACGCGACCGAGAAGGCGATGTTCGCCAAGTCGATCGAGTCGGTGAAAGGCCTGGTCGAAGCCTGCAAGGGCATCGACGAGAGCCTGAAGGGCTGAACCCGCGGGACTCCCTTCTTCCTGCGGGGAGAGGGGAGTCCAGCGTTGACTCGGGCGGCTGGATGCATATAGTCCGCCGCTCTCGCCCGCGGCCTTGTTCGCGGGCGCTTCATTTTTGCGCGGTTCCCCGCGCCGAATTTCAGGGCGTCGTTACCATGTACGCGGTGATCAAGACCGGCGGAAAGCAGTATCGGGTGCAACCCGGCGATCTCCTGGTGGTGGAGAAGCTGGACGTCGACGTCGGCGCCAACGTCGCCTTCGACCAGGTGCTGATGCTGGGCGGCGCCGATGGCGAAGTGACCGTGGGCGCGCCCATCGTGGACGGCGCCGTGGTCAATGCGACCCTGATCGAGACCCGCAAGGGCGACAAGGTCAAGATCCTCAAGAAGATCCGCCGCCAGGGCTACCGCCGCACCAAGGGCCATCGCCAGCTCGAGAGCGTGCTGCGCGTGATCGGCCTGGAAGGCGCCGGCCAGAGCGTCAAGTGGGACGGCGAGGTCGACATGACCCCGCGTTCGACCCTGCGTGAACGCGCTCGCAACCTGGCGCTCCGCACCACGGCTCCGGTCGCGGTGGAAGCCGCTCCCGCCGTCGAGGCCGAAGCGCCCGCCAAGAAGCCGGCTCGCGCCAAGGCCCCCAAGGCCGAGGCCGCAGTCGAGGCGACGGAAGTCGCCCCCATCGAGGCTGTCGCTGACGAGACCGCTGCGGTCGAGACCGGCGCTGAAGCGACTCCGGTCGAAGCCGCCGCCGAAGAAAAGAAGCCCGCCAAGTCCCGCGCCAAGAAGGCCGCGGCGACCGACGGCGAAGTCTGAACCCTTAAGACCGTAGGAGAGCGACCATGGCTCACAAGAAATCCGGCGGCTCCTCCCGCAACGGCCGCGACTCGGCCGGCCAGCGCCTGGGCGTGAAGAAGTTCGGCGGCGAGAAGGCTCTCGCCGGCAACATCATCGTGCGCCAGCGCGGCACCAAGTTCTGGCCGGGCGACAACGTAGGCCTCGGGCGCGACCACACCCTCTTCGCCACGGCGACCGGTGCGGTGAAGTTCACCACCAAGCGCAACGACCGCACCTACGTAAGCATCGTGCCGGCCAACGACACGAACGTCGTCGCCGAAGCTGCCGAATAGACCTGCGATCCCTTTGACCGGATCGCCCTGACGATCCGGATCGCATCGAAGTCCCGCGGGGGAGTCCGGATCGCCGGGCTCCCCCGTTTCGTTTCCCCCTCGGGCCCGCCGGCAGGATCGGCGAGGGGGAGACATGTGTACGCTGCACCACGAACCCAGGATCGAGACGGAACGGCTGATCCTGCGCCCGCCGGGGCTTCACGAGGCGGTCTACATCGCCGAACTGGCCAATGACGCCGAGGTGGCGCGGATGACCACCGGCATCCACCACCCCTACCATCTGGCCGACGCGGAGGCGTTCCTCGCCTGTGTCGCGGCCGGGGACGAGCGCCAGGACCGGCCGCTGCTGATCGAACATCGTGAGTTCGGTCCCATCGGCATGACCGGCTTCCATCGTCACAGGCCATCGGGGCTGATGGAGATCGGCTACTGGCTGGGCCGCACCTTCCGCGGCTGCGGCTTCGCCACCGAAGCGACGCGCGCGGCGGTGCTGTGGGCGCATGAAGGCTGGGGCAAGCGCGCGGTGCTCTCCAGCCACTTCACCGACAACCCGGCTTCCGCGCGCGTGCTGGAAAAGGCGGGCTTCCTCTACACCGGCGACGTCGAGCGCCGCTTCAGCGTCGGACGGGGCCAGGAAGCGGCCGCGCGCATAATGGTGTGGGTGGCCTGAGCCGTCCCATCGGAACGTGATTGCCCCTCCTTCATCCGACTGGAGAAGGAGGGGCGAGTCCCGTCAGGCCGCGGCCTTCAGGGTCTCCATGTCGATCACGAAGCGATACTTCACATCGCTCTTGAGCATGCGGGCGTAGGCCGCCTCGATGTCCTGCATAGCGATGGTCTCGATGTCCGAGACGATGCCGTGCTCGGCGCAGAAATCGAGCATCTCCTGGGTCTCGGCGATGCCGCCGATCACCGAGCCGCCGATGCTGCGCCGGCCCATGATCAGCGGGCCGACGTCGGGGGAGGGGTGGCGGTGGGGCGGCACGCCGACCACGGTCAGGGCCCCGTCGCGCTTCAGCAGCGCCGTGTAGATGTCCAGGTCATGGGACGCGGACACCGTGTTGAGGATGAAGTGGAAGCTGTTGGCGTGGGCCGCCATGGCCTGCGGGTCGGTGGAGACCACCACTTCGTCGGCGCCCAGCTTCAGGGCCTCTTCCCGCTTGGCAGCGGAGGTGGTGAAGGCCACCACGTGTGCGCCCAGGGCGTGGGCGAGCTTGACGCCCATGTGGCCCAGGCCGCCGATGCCCACCACGCCGACCTTCTTGCCCGGGCCGACCTTCCAGTGGCGCAGCGGCGACCAGGTGGTGATGCCGGCGCACAGCAGCGGAGCCACCGCGGCCAGGTCCTTTTCGCCGTGGCGGATCTTCAGCACGAAGTGCTCGTCCACGGTGATCGCGGCGGAATAGCCGCCGTGGGTGTTCTCGCCGCCGCCCTTGGCGAAGCCGTTGTAGGTGCCGGTGAAGCTGTGCTCGCCCTCGCAGTACTGCTCCAGCCCTTCCTCGCAGGACTCGCAGGTGCGGCAGCTGTCGACCATGCAGCCCACGCCGACCAGGTCGCCGTCGGCGACCTTGGAGACGCCGCCGCCGACCGCGGTCACGCGGCCGACGATCTCGTGGCCGGGGACGCAGGGATAGCGGGTGCCGGGCCATTCGCTGCGGGCGGTGTGCAGGTCCGAATGGCAGACGCCGCAGAACAGGATGTCGATGGCCACGTCCTTGGCGCCCAGCTCGCGCCGGTCGATCGTGTGCGGCGCGAGCGGAGTGGTCGCCGACTGGGCGGCGTAGGCTTTGGTCTGCATGTTCGTCTCCGATGGCGGGTGCGGAGAGCCGCGGACATGGGTCCGGGCCGGCGCTCCGCGAAGGTCCCAACGCGATTGTTACGGTTGAAACCTGGCCGGCAAGGTAAGCGCCGGAGCCGCCCCCGATAATCGAGCCGAGCGACATGCCCTTTTAAGCAGAACCACAGAATGGGGCCCTTCTCCCGCGGGGAAGAAGGGCCATGGGCTCGGAAAGCAGAAGGCGCCTACAGGTCCGCGATGGTGACGAAGCGGGTCTGCAGGTAGGGCTCGATGGCTTCCGTGCCGCCTTCAAAGCCGTAGCCGCTGTCCTTCACCCCGCCGAAGGGGGTCTCGGGCAGGGCCAGGCCGAAGTGGTTGATCGAGACCATGCCGCTCTCCACCCGGCGGGCCACCGCCTGGGCCGTGGTCGGGGAGCCGGTGAAGGCGTAGGCGGCCAGGCCGTAGGGCAGGCGGTTGGCCTCGGCGACCGCCTCGTCCAGGCTGTCGAACGGACGCAGCAGGGCCATGGGGCCGAACGGCTCCTCGTTCATCGCGGCGGCGTCCAGCGGCACGTCGGACAGCACCGTGGGGGCGAAGAAGTTGCCGCTGTTGCCGAGCCGCCGACCGCCGGTGTGCAGCCGCGCGCCCTTTTCGACGGCGTTGGCGGTCAGCCGCTCCATGGCCTCCAGCCGGCGGGGATTGGCCAAGGCGCCCATCTTGGACTCGGGCTCCAGGCCGGGGCCGACCTTGATCGCCTCGGCCACCTTGGTGAAGGCCTCGACGAAGGGTTCGTAGGCCGGCCGTTCGATCAGCAGGCGGGTCGGGGTGATGCAGGTCTGGCCGCAGTTGCGGAACTTGGCGGTCCCGATGGCGCGGGCGGCGGCCTGGACGTCGGCGTCGGCGAACACCAGCACCGGCGCGTGGCCGCCAAGCTCCATGGTGGCGGGCTTCATGTGCTTGCCGGCCAGCGAGGCCAGGTGCTTGCCCACCGCGGTCGAGCCGGTGAACGAGACCTTGCGCACCAGCGGGTGCGGGATGAGGTATTCCGAGATTTCGGCCGGGGTCCCGTAGACCAGGTTCAGCACGCCGGGCGGCAGGCCCGCGTCGGCATAGGCCTGGGCCAGGGCGGCGCAGGAGGCGGGCGCTTCCTCCGGGCCCTTGGCGATCATGGCGCAGCCGGCGGCGAGCGCCGCGGCCGCCTTGCGGGCCAGCTGGTTGAGCGGGAAGTTCCAGGGGGTGAAGGCGGCGACCACGCCGATGGGCTCGCGCACCACCATCTGGGAGACGTTCTCGCTGCGGGGCGAGATGCTGCGGCCGTAGATGCGGATCGCCTCGCCGGCCAGCCAGTTGTTGATGTCCTCGACCCGCTCGGTCTCGCCCACGGCCTCGGCCAGGATCTTGCCCTGCTCAAGCACCATCAGCTGGCCGATCTCCTTGGCCCGCTCGCGCATCAGCACGCCGGCGCGCATCAGCACCTGGGCGCGTTCGCGCGCAGGCGTGCGC
>JBARAK010000625.1:0-5120 GCA_049791955.1 Caulobacteraceae bacterium | reverse complement strand
GCGTGAGAGTGTGTACGTGCAGTTCCCCGGCCTGCTTGGTCACGGCGTCAAGCCTGCCTGCGCCGCCCGACCACTCGATCTCGCCCAGGTCCGAGGCCTGGCCGCCGCTCTCGGCATAGAAGGGGGTGCGGTCGAACAGCACCTCCACCGTCAGCCCGTCGGCCGCGCCGGCGATCTGGCTCGCGTCGGCCAAGTCGATCTCGGCGGCCTCGCGCACCAGGGCGATCACTTCGCCCACGATCTCGGACTGCTCGTAACCCACGAAGTCGGTGGGGCCGAGGCGATCGCGCAGCTTGAACCATTCGGCCGTCTGCGCGCGGTCGCCGGAACCGGCCCAGTTCTCCCGCGCCATCGCCTTCTGCCGTTCCATGGCGGCGTCGAAGCCGTCCAGATCCACGGTCAAGCCCTTGGCGCGCACCGCATCCTGGGTCAGGTCGAGCGGGAAGCCATAGGTGTCGTAGAGCTTGAAGGCGGTGTCGCCTGACAGCACGCCACCGGATTCCAGCCCGCGCGTGGCGTCCTCGAGCAGGCCCATGCCGCGGCCGAGCGTGGTGCGGAACCGCACCTCTTCCTGGCGCAACGTCTCGGTGATCAGCGATTCCGCCCGAACCAGTTCGGGGTACGCCTGGCCCATTTGCTGGACCAGGGCCGGGACGAGGCGGTGCATCAGCGGGTCCTGCGCGCCGAGCAGATGGGCGTGGCGCATGGCGCGGCGCATGATCCGGCGCAGCACGTAGCCCCGTCCCTCGTTCGAGGGGCTGACCCCGTCCGCCACCAGGAAGGAGGTGGAGCGCAGGTGGTCGGCGATGACCCGATGGGAGGGCTGCGCCTCGCCTTCCGCCTTCACCCCGGTCAGCTCGACCGAAGCGGCGATCAGGGCCTTGAACAGGTCGATGTCGTAGTTGTTGTGGACGCCCTGGAGGACGGCCGCGACGCGCTCCAGGCCCATGCCGGTGTCGATGGAAGGCTTGGGCAGCGACTGACGGGGGCGACCGTCGGCGAACTGCTCATATTGCATGAACACCAGGTTCCAGATTTCTATGAACCGGTCGCCATCCTCGTCGGCCGAGCCCGGCGGGCCGCCTGGAATGGCTTCGCCATGGTCGTAGAAGATCTCGGAGCACGGGCCACAGGGGCCCGTGTCGCCCATGGACCAGAAATTGTCCGAAGTCGGGATGCGGATGATCCGGCGATCGTCCAGGCCGGCGATCTTTTTCCACAGGCCGTGGGCCTCGTCGTCCTCGGCGTAGACAGTGACCAGCAGCTTCTCGGCCGGCAGGCCGAACTCCTTGGTCACCAGCGTCCAGGCCAGCTCGATCGCGCGCTCCTTGAAATAGTCGCCGAACGAGAAGTTGCCGAGCATCTCGAAGAAGGTGTGATGGCGCGCGGTGTAGCCGACATTGTCCAGGTCGTTATGCTTGCCGCCGGCCCGCACCGATTTCTGGGACGAGGTGGCGCGCGGCGCCGGAGGGGTTTCGGCCCCGGTGAAGATGTTCTTGAACGGCACCATGCCGGCGTTGACGAACAGCAGGGTTGGGTCGTTCTGCGGCACCAGCGGCGCAGAAGGGACCACCAGGTGTCCATTGGCCTGGAAGTAGTCCAGGTAGGCGCTGCGGATGTCGTTGAGGCTCTGCATAACGTCTCTGGGTGGGCGGACTGGGCGTTGCGCCTGATATAGAAAGGCTTAGCTGACTAGGCCAGCGGCGCTTGCGCACGGGAGGACGGGGAAAACATGGGAGCTGCCGATCCGGCGCGCCGACCGCGGGCGCTCTATCCGCGGCTTGTGACGAACGGCCGGCCCCAGATCGAGGTGCTGGGCCTGGAGCGGCGCAGGTTCCAGGATGTCTACCATCGCCTGCTGACGTTGAGCTGGTGGCGGTTCTTCCTGCTGTGGGTATGCATCTATCTGGGCGCGAACCTGATCTTCGCGGTCCTGTACTGGATCCAGCCGGGCGGCGTGCTGAACGCGCGGCCCTGGTCGTTCGAAGACGCCTTCTTCTTCAGCGTCCAGACGCTGGGCACCATCGGCTACGGGACGATGTCGCCTCACAGCACCTTCGCCAACCTGCTGGTGACGGCGGAGGCGTTCTCCAGCCTGGCGCTGACAGCGGTCGGGACCGGGCTTATCTTCGCCAGGGTGTCGCGGCCGACCGCCCGCGTGATGTTCAGCCGCCATGCCGTGGTGACGCCCCGCAACGGGGTTCCGACCCTGATGTTCCGCGCCGCCAATGTGCGTTCGAACCAAATTTTGGAGGCGGAGGTGAGCGTCAACCTGGCGCGCACCGTGAACACCCTCGAAGGTATAAGTTATCGGGGGTTCTACAATCTGCAGATGGTGCGGTCCCGTTCGCCCCTGTTCGCCCTCAGCTGGACGGTTATGCACGTGATCGACGAGAATAGCCCGCTCTACGGCGCCGATCACGAGTCGCTGATCGCCGAGCAGGCGGAACTGATCATCGTGCTGTCGGGGGCCGATGAGACCTTCGCCCAGCGAATCTACGCGCGCCATTCCTATCTGCCGCACGAGGTCCTATGGGATCAAAGCTTCGCCGACATCCTGACCATGGACGAGGAGGGGCGACGCGTGATTGATTACGGCCGTTTCCACGACCTCATGCCCGTGGGAGCGGAGCGGGGGCCATTTGCCTCGGGTTCTGAAAGCCAGGACCCCTCCACTAACGAACCGACGAGACACATGACGACTTTCGACGACCGCGAGCACGCTTTCGAGGCTCATTTCGCTTTTGAGCAGGAACTGGATTTCAAGGTCCATGCGAAGCGGGACCGGCTGGCTGGACTGTGGGCCGGGGGCCTGATGGGCCTCAAGGACGTCGAGTTGGAGAATTACGTCCTCAGTCTGGTGCGCGCCGACTTGCGCGAAGCGGGCGACCACGATGTCTACGAGAAGGTCCTGAGCGACCTTGCCGACAAGGGCGTCGACATCCTGCCCCAGGCGGTCCGCGATCAGATGGATCTGTTCCTGGCTCAGGCGCGCAGCGACCTGGGCGTGGACTGAGGCTACATACCGGTTGCGCGCGAACGCGACCGGCCAACGATTTGCCCGGAAGCCATCCTGCTTTAGAAGCCCTTGGAAAGATGAATCTGCGGGGGCGCTGATCGGCTGCGCCGGAGGCGCGGCTGGAAGGTAAGGACGTCGATGCGCGTAGCGATGATCGGAACGGGCTATGTGGGCCTAGTGTCCGGCGCCTGTTTCGCCGACTTCGGTCATGTGGTCACCTGCATCGACAAGGATGCGGACAAGATCGCGCGCCTGAAGCGGGGCGAGATTCCGATCTATGAGCCCGGCCTGGAACAGATCGTGGCCTCCAACATGCGCGAGGGGCGGCTGTCCTTCGCCACCGATGCGGCCGAAGCCGTTCGCGAGGCCGACGCGGTGTTCATCGCGGTGGGCACGCCCTCGCGGCGCGGCGACGGCTATGCGGACCTGTCCTACGTCTATGCGGCGGCGGAGGAGGTAGCGGGGCTGATCGACGGCTTCACCGTGGTGGTCACCAAGTCCACCGTGCCGGTCGGCACCGGCGACGAGATCGAAGCCATCCTGCGCCGCGTGCGTCCGGACGCCGATGTGGCGGTGGTGTCCAATCCGGAGTTCCTGCGCGAGGGCGCGGCCATCTCCGACTTCAAGCGGCCGGACCGGGTCGTGGTCGGGACCGTCGATGAGCGGGCGCGCGAAGTGATGCGCGGCCTGTATCGGCCGCTGTATCTGAACGAGACGCCGATCGTGTTCACCGAGCGGCGCACCTCGGAACTGATCAAGTATGCGGCCAACGCCTTCCTGGCCATGAAGATCACCTTCATCAACGAGATGGCCGACCTGTGCGAGGCGGTGGGCGCCGACGTGCAGCAGGTCTCGCGCGGCATCGGCCTGGACGGGCGCATCGGCTCGAAGTTCCTGCATGCCGGGCCGGGCTATGGCGGGTCGTGCTTCCCCAAGGACACCCTGGCGCTGGTGCGCACCGCCGCCGACGCCGGCGCGCCGATCCGGCTGGTGGAGACCACCGTCGAGGTCAACGACGCGCGCAAGCTCCGCATGGCCGAGAAGGTGGCCAAGGCGCTGGACGGGCAGGTGGAGGGCAAGGTCGTCGCCCTGTTGGGCCTGACCTTCAAGCCGAACACCGATGACATGCGCGACGCCCCTTCGCTCGCCATCGTGCCCGCTCTGCAGGCCAGGGGCGCGCGCATCCGTGCGTTCGATCCCGAGGGGATGAAGGAAGCTGGCAAGCTGCTGCAGAACGTGGATTTCGCCGCCGGCCCCTACGAAGCGGCCGAAGGCGCCGACGTGGTGGTGATCGTCACCGAATGGGACCAGTTCCGCGCCCTCGATCTGGAACGCCTGAAGTCCGCCATGCGCACCCCGATCCTGGTCGACCTGCGCAACGTCTACCAGCCCTCGGAAGTCCAGGCTGTCGGGTTCAAATATACCGGCGTCGGACGCAGCGCGGGCTGAGGCCCACCCTCTTCGTCGCCACCCTCTTCGTTGTCAGGGCGCTTCGGGCGGCCCCACCGAATCGATCAACGCCTTCTGGCAGGCTCCTGCCTCCTCGTCCCGATCTAGATCGATGCAGGTGACATAGGCCTTCACTGTCTCACCGCCCAGGGGGCGCGGATCGGCCGAAGGCGCGTTCGGTGGCGTGGGCCGGGCGTCGGAGGTGTCGAACGACAGGTCGAAACCCGCGGCCGGTCGGCCCGAGAGGCCGACGAAACCCACCCCGTCCCGCTTTCGGAAATGGAAGACGTAGTGGGTCTTGGGGGCCAAGGTGCAGCGGGTCAGGAAGGTCCTGCGCCCGGGGAGGGCCCATGCGCCCGCCTTGGCGCAGGGATCGTCGTCCCCGCCCTCGATGCCGACCTCCCAATCGCAGGACATGGCCGCGTCGAAGGTCACGCGCACGGTCGCTGCGCCGGGGGGCAGGATCGAGCCTTCGCTTGGATAGCTGTCCATGACCGTGGGGTCATGGTCGGCGGGATAGCGGGTTGCATCGGGCCTGGGACACCAGCCGGCGGCGACAACCGTGACGCCGGTGACGGTGGTGGGCCGGCGCGCGGTGACGGTGACGCCCGAGACGGAGGCGGGCGGCCGGGGCGGCGCGTCCGCCGGAGGG
>JBARAK010000624.1:0-3122 GCA_049791955.1 Caulobacteraceae bacterium | reverse complement strand
GCGGCGGCCCGGCCGCGTCCGCCCGCTCCGCCGGCCCGCTTCTCGGCCAGCAGGGCCACGGCGCGGTTCTCGCCCACCTCGAACACGTCGTCGATGCCGTCCAGGCTGGCGTAGGTGCCCTTGTGCTGGACGTAGGGGCCGTAGCGTCCGAGCCCGGCCAGGATCAGCTCGCCGTCCTCGGGGTGCTTCGCCACCGTGCGCGGCAGGCTGAGCAGGCGCAGCGCCCGCTCAAGGTCGATCGAGGCCGGCGTCCAGCCCTTGGGCAGGCTGGAGCGCTTGGGCTTGGCCTTCTTGTCCTCCGGATCGCTCTCCAGCTCGACATAGGGGCCGAAGCGGCCGTTCTTCAGCCAGACCTTGTGGCTGGTGTCCGGGTCGAGACCCAGTTCGCGGTCCGAGGGCTGCTCCTCGCCTTCGCCCTCGGCGACGCCGAGCTGGCGGGTGAAGCGGCACTCCGGATAGTTGGAGCAGCCGATGAAGGCCCCGAACTTGCCGGCCTTCAGGCTGAGCTTGCCGGTGTGGCAGGTCGGGCAGACGCGCGGGTCGGAGCCGTCCTCGCGCTCGGGGAAGATGGCCGGCCCCAGCGCCTCGTTCAGCGCGTCCAGCACCTGGGCCACGCGCAGGTCGCCGACCGAGGCGATGGCGGCCTGGAAGTCGTTCCAGAACTCGCGCAGCAGCGCCTTGTATTCCAGCTCGCCGGCGGAGACCTTGTCGAGCTTCTCCTCCAGGTCGGCGGTGAAGTCGAACTCCACGTAGCGCAGGAAGAACTGCTTCAGGAAGGCGCTGAGCAGGCGGCCCTTGTCCTCGGGATGGAAGCGGTTCTTGTCCATCCGCACGTATTCGCGGTCGCGCAGCACGCCCAGGATCGAGGCGTAGGTGGAGGGCCGGCCGATGCCGAGCTCTTCCAGCTTCTTGACCAGCGAGGCTTCCGAGTAGCGCGGCGGCGGTTCGGTGAAGTGCTGGTCGGCGCGGGCCTCGATCACCTTGGCGCCGGCGCCCTGGGCGATGGCGGGCAGGCGGCGGCTGTCCTCGTCCTCGGCGTCGTCGCGGCCTTCTTCATAGACCGCCAGGTAGCCGTCGAACTGGATGACCTGGCCCACGGCGCGCAGGCCGGTCTTGCCGTCGGCGGTGTCCAGCTCGACGGTGGTGCGCTCGATGCGGGCGGACTCCATCTGGCTGGCGATCATCCGCTTCCAGATCAGCTCGTACAGCCGCCCCAGGTCGCCCTCCAGGCGCAGCTGCGAGGGCAGGCGGGCCAGCGAGGTCGGGCGGATGGCCTCGTGGGCCTCCTGGGCGTTCTTGGCCTTGGTCTTGTAGATGCGCGCGTCGGCGGGAACATAGTTGTCGCCATAGCGGCCGGCGATGACCTTGCGCGCCTCGGCGATGGCTTCCGGCGCGGCCTGCACCCCGTCGGTCCGCATGTAGGTGATCAGGCCGCCGTTCTCGTCGACGCCTTCATAAAGCTTCTGCGCCGCCTGCATGGTGCGCTGGGCCGAGAAGCCCAGCTTGCGCGCGGCCTCCTGCTGCAGGGTCGAGGTGGTGAAGGGCGGGGCGGGCGAGCGCCTGGCCGGCTTCTTCTCCACCGCGGTGACGGTGAAGGCCGAGGCGGCCACGGTCGCGCGGGCGGCGTTGGCGAGGTCGGTGTTGGGCAGGTCGAACTTCTTCAGCGCCTTGCCGTCGAGCTTGACCAGCCGGGCCAGGAACGGGTCGGAGCCGGCGGCCACGTCGGCCTCCACGCTCCAGTATTCCTGGGTCTTGAAGGCCTCGATCTCCATCTCGCGATCGACGATCAGCCGCAGCGCCACCGATTGCACCCGGCCAGCCGAGCGGGCGCCGGGCAGCTTGCGCCACAGCACCGGCGACAGGGTGAAGCCCACCAGATAGTCCAGGGCCCGGCGCGCCAGGTAGGCGTCGACCAGCTCCATGTCGATCTGGCGCGGGTTCTTCATCGCCTCGGTGACGGCGGACTTGGTGATGGCGTTGAACACCACCCGCTGCACCTCGGCCGACTTGATGGCCTTCTTCTTCTGCAGCACCTCAAGCACGTGCCAGGAGATGGCCTCACCCTCGCGATCCGGGTCGGTGGCCAGGATCAGCCGGTCGGCGCCCTTCATGGCCTCGGCGATGTCGTTCAGCCGCTTCGCCGCCTTGGGATCGACGTCCCAGCTCATGGCGAAATCCTCGTCCGGCCGCACCGAGCCGTCCTTGGGCGGCAGGTCGCGAACGTGCCCGTACGAGGCCAGCACCTTATAGTCGGAGCCCAGGTACTTGTTGATGGTCTTGGCCTTGGCGGGGCTCTCGACGACGACGACGTTCATGCAGTTGCTGGTTCCTATGGCGGCGCGGAAGGTGGTGGCGAGGGGGCGGCTCTGTCAACGGCGTGATGATTTTGCCAGCATAAAGGGATTTTGATACGAATTCGCTCATGCCGGTAGCGGTCCCAATCCTGGGACTCTGAAAAGGCCTCGTATCAGGTTGGTGGGAAGGCTGGTCCGGAATGGGCCGGTCCGCACCAACATATGCATCGCAGCTCGATCATTAAATCGAGGTCATGACACTGATTTAAGCTGTATCGCCTGCGCTCCCAACCTACGCCTTGGGTAGATCAGGCGGGAGCGCGGGCTATGAACATCCGGTATCTGTTTTGTGGCGTGGCGGCGATGACCGCATCGGCGGCGCTGGCGACCGGCTGTCATGCCGACGAAGCGCCGCAGGTGCGCGTGGAACATGCGGCGGCTCGCCTCGTGGTGATCGCCGAGCCCCGTAATAATGTCTCGGTCACCGTCCATCACGGGAACAGCCGCCTGCCGGAACTGACGGTGCGCCAGGAGGGCGACCGCGTGGTGGTCGACGGCGGCCTGAATGCAGGACCGTTCGGCGCGACCATCGACCGGGTCCGGTGCGTCGGCTCCTACACCACCACCCACACCGGTCCGCTGGTCAGCACCCGCGACAGCCGCGGCGTCATCGCGCCCGGGGCCGGACGGGTGGCCTACGCCGACCTGCCGGTGATCGTGGCCCATGTGCCGCTGAACGCGCGGATCGCGGGGTCCTCGGCGGTGTTCGGCGAGGTGGGCCGCACCGATTCGCTCGACCTGTCCGCGGCGGGCTGCGGGGACTGGACG
>JBARAK010000623.1:0-1643 GCA_049791955.1 Caulobacteraceae bacterium | reverse complement strand
CGTCGGCACCGGCCGGATTGGGCGGCTTCGGATGGTTCAAAAAAGGGGAAGGTTTCATAGACCTGGAAAAGCGCACTGTCTCTGCAACAGCTTGCGTAAAGCGCAGGCCGATACGACATGCAGATCGGCAGCAAATTATAGGGCGCTACCCCGAATATGTCTGATGATCGGAAAGACGAGGAAATCACTAAACCGCAGCCCTCGGACAGCGCACCCGAGAATCTGCCGCCATTTGTGGATGATTCCGCCAATTTCGTGGCCTTATCCAGTCGCGCACTAATGGCCGGGCGTGGTGCGCTCACCGCGAATGCTGAGGTTTTTCCGCCTCTCCTCGCGAAGACGGTTCGATATGTCGATTTCGGGTTCACCACAGTACGCGAGTATTGGGCAGAAGTGGCTGAGCCAGCCTATCAGCGCTTTCTGAATGATGAAACTCGCGGCAATGCCATTGCTGCATGTCTGGCGCTATGGCCGCTCCACGATTGGTTATGGCACGAGCAGAACCCCGGCGAGGACACGCGCAAAAGGAAGAAGGATTACGACCAGTTTCGGCAGCAGTTTTTCAATAATTGCCCGGAGCTCGCATGGTTGCGAGATGTTGCCGATGCTGGAAAGCATCGCGGCTTGGGCCGATCAGATGTCCAGGTGCGAGAAGTAGCAAAGACGTGGCCAAGGAACACGCTCCCACTAAAAATTATGCTTGATGATGGAAGCGAGCACAATATTACTGATGTTCTGCGGCGCATCGTTGAATATTTTCGCAAGACGCATTTTCCGATTTGACACACCGGAGTAAATGCGTCGCAGCGATTGAACGCCCCGCCGTGTTTTTCCCTCAAAAGGTGGTAATTGTCCGTTATGCGTCTTTGAGGCGGTTGCGCATCGACGGCTACCGCCACCGGGTCCGCCCGGCACCACTCCGCCTTCCCGGCGGCCGGAGCGTCATCTGCGGCCCAGGCTCAGATCTTATCCGCACCCGCACCGCCGGGAAGGGGCGCAGCCGCGCACAGCGGCCCGAGCCAGCACATGGGCCGGCCGCCGCGATTGACGGCCGCCCGGAAAGCCGAGGCGCGCCTGCGACAGACACGATGCGTGCCGAACTCGCGCGCAGCTACCACGCGGGCAAGAGCACGATTTCAAGACTCAGCGATGCTGACTAAGAGTCACGGTGACCGATCATATGACGCCCAATCGGTTGTTCCATTATCGGACCTTCAAGGAAGAACATCTTGTTTCCCTTCTCTCAGAAGGAAAATTGAAGTTATCGCGACCGGACAAATTCAACGATCCATGGGATTGCCGGGCGCACTATCACGTTCCCACAGACCCCGCCGGGATAGAAAAAATCATAGAGCACTGGAAGGAATTACACCGAAAAAAGTATCCACATATAAGTGAGGCGAAGAGAGCCTTAATAGCATACGAATTCAAATCGAATCCCGCGAAAGTAGCGGACGGTTTGGCAAATGCAGAAAAGATTATGTATGAAACTCTCTGCAACCGATACCGAATCTATTGTCTTTCAGAGAAGCCTGATGTTCCACTCATGTGGGGGCACTACGCGGGCTCGCATACTGGTATCTGTCTCGAATTCGACGCAAGTTGCTCGCCATTTGCGGCGGCAGAAAAGGTCAAATACGTAT
>JBARAK010000622.1:0-19268 GCA_049791955.1 Caulobacteraceae bacterium | reverse complement strand
GGCCGGTGCGTTCGGAGGCTTCGTCCACGCTGAAGCCCTGCAGCTTGACCAGCCGGATCACCTCGGCCTGGGTCGGCTTGAGGGTGGAGAGCAGGTGTTCCAGGATGGTGGCGCTGATGACGGCGGTCCCATGATCGTCGACCGGGATGTCCTCGCTCAGCGACTCCATCGGCCAGCGCTTCATCGCCTCCAGCCGGTCGATCCACTTGTGGCGGGCGATGCCGCTGAGCCACGGCTTGAAGGGACGGGTCGGGTCGTAGGTATGCCGTTTCTCATGGACGGCGATGATGGCGTCCTGCGCCGCGTCGTCGACAATCGCTGGCGGCAGGCGGCGTGCATAGTAGTCCCGCAGCCAGGGATCCAGCGCCCGCAACAGCACGCCGTAGGCCGCGCTGTCGCCCGCTTGAGCCGCGGACATGAGCAAGCCCCAGTCGCCGTCCGACATCGTTCTTCTTCCACGTAGAGGCCCGCTGCTTTGTTACAATCAAGATCGCGAACGGATAGCAGTGGCTGTGAAGAGGGCGGAGCGCCTTCCAAGTCGACGCAAAGCATGCAAACCAACATCAACTCGCTATGAAGAGATAATCGCCAGCGCCCGTATAACGGGGAGCAGGTGTTACCGCTGGCATCCCGTAGGCGACGCAATCAACGCGAGACGCCGCATAGCCGAGCGGCTTAAGCATCTGCCAAAGCGCCTCGGGTGTCTCGCCCGCTCCAGCCAGCCACTCCTTGGAAACCTCCAGGTAAAGGGTGGGTTTGAACTGGCGAATGGTTTCCAAACCTCCTCGCAGGACATGGACTTCCCATCCCTCAACGTCCGCCTTGATAAAATCCAGCCGTTCAATTCGCTCTGATTTCACAAAATCATCCAGCGTGTGCAGGGCGACGATCTGAGAAATATTCGAAGTTGTGTCGGCTGTTTTCGCGAAATGAGCTCGCCCAAATCCCAGCGAGCCACTTCGGGTCAGCGGAGTATGGAGCGTCGCCTCGCCCGGCATGTCGGAGAAGCCAACAGGGAATATCTTTATATTGGCGAAGCGATTCCAGCGGACGGCGCGTTCGAGAATCGAGCGAGCGTAAATGGAAGGTTCTATCGCGTAGATCGCACCGTCGACAGCGAGGCGGGCGAACAGCTTCGAGAACTGGCCGGCATGGGCGCCGACATCAATCACCACGGCCTTTTGGGGAATATAGGGTTGGAAAAGATCACGCAGGTTTTTGTGATGTTGCTGGGTCACCGCTTTGGCCAGATGCGCGAGCCAAGAGGCTCGTTGGCGCGGTGTCAGCTTTAAGCTTGCCTGCCTCGGTTGATGGGGAGTGGGCGGCGTGGAGGGCGCGCGCGGGCATTCGCCAAGATCGGCGAGGGAGCGGATCATATCTCTGTCCTTGGTGAACTATACGCGCCTACGTCGCAAATGGCGCCTGATGCTGCCCGCCTCTTGGGCCTGAAAATTAAGTATTCGCCTCTAAGGTATTCGCCCCGCTCCGCCTCGGCGCATTTACCAGAGTCAACCGTCGGCTGTGGTTGCTATTGTATGAGCTGGCCTTCCTAAAAATGACAGGAATCCCAATGGGATAATTACTACTACGCCGCCGCTTTTCTTCCTGGGAAGCCGCTTCCTCGGGGCGAGGTCGCTTTATCGTGGTTTTTGAAGAACATCTGCGTTTCGGACGTGAAAGCGGATGGCGGGCGCGGCGTCATTGATCGCCTTCCGGTGCGCGGCAGGCGGTGACGAGAAGCTTGTGGATCATGCGTGTCCAGGCGCGAGGCTTCACGCGACGCGACGGATTTAATTCCGCGGACGATCGATGGCTGGGCGGCCGGCCTTTTCAGCCGGCGCGGCCCGCCTGCAGGTCAAAGCAAATGCTGTTGCCGCCAGGCCGTCGGAGTCATTCCAGTCTCCTTACGGAATGCGACGCCGAAGGCGCTCTGATTGGCGAAGCCAACGCTAGCGGCGATGTGCTTCAGACTTAAATCCTGGTTGCGAAGGAGCGTTATCGCAGCGTCAATCCGCTGCCGGCGTAACCAGGCGTGTGGGGCGAGCCCCATGGATCGCTTGAACGCGAATGCAAAGTGCCCAGTGGAAAGGCCGCTGGTCAAGGCTATTTCCGAGAGCGAGATGTCATCGCCAAGGCGGTTGATCATGTAGTCGCACGCTCGACGAAGGACTGCAGGCGGAAGGCCGCCGCGAACAAAGAAATTCAATGGCTTGACGTGATTTGAGAGGAAGCGGACGGCGTGTAGCGCCAGGAGGGCGATCGCGGTTTCGGAATAAAGAAGGCCTTGGCGCGCGCCGCTTTCACATTCGTCCGAAATAACTTGCGCCAAATGCCAGGTCAATGGGTCGTCATGTTCCCACGTCTCGATGAATTCAATCGTATTTAGATGGGCGAGTTCGGATGTTTTCAAGATATAATTTGGCTCGAATTCCATCGCTAGAAATTTATAATTAGATTTTTCTTTAATCCGAAATTCCACATCAGTTCCGGGGGGGAGGATGATGCCATAACGAGATCTATTTTCGTACGGCCGAATCCGCTTGCTGGATTTTGCCTCAGCTTCAACAAATCCAGAATTCCACGAGAAATGCAATTCAACAGAGTGGGTTCGAATTTCAGCCGCGCCAGATACTTTATTGATTCTGTGTGTCGCTGCGGTGCCGCCAGACCATCGAATTTCTCGGGATTGAGCGACGCTACCTTTGACATCTGACCAGAGGGTGTCGGGATGTCCCGGGGCGCTGAACATCGCTACCGGAGGAATCGGTAGGGCAGGAGCTGGGAATGGATCTGATGTGGACATTGCTCCCTCATTGAGCTTTGGGGCTAGAAGAAGAGGTTTGGCGCATATGAACCTAAGAATGGATCTGTGTATATCGAGTGCATTTATATTTATTCAAATCATAGGTGGCGTTAAAAGCGAACTCGTGTTCTGTGGTGCTGATCTTTGCTTGCCTGATTGCTCGTCCATAAGTTCGAACAGGTGTTGTCTCAACCAAATGTGGGCTGGGTCGTGTTGGCATCGCATGTGCCAGATGGCCGAAAATCCCGATGCCGGAAGTGGGAATGGCAACGAGAACAGGTCCAGCGTATCGGCGAAGCCCCTGAGAAACCGTTCCGGCAATGTCGATACCAGATCAGTTTTCGCCAGCAGGCTGGGGACGAGAAGGCAGCTTTGCAGCGATGCGACCGTCTGGCGTCGCCGCCCCGCCGCTTCGAGCTGCTCTTCGACCGAGCTGGAGGCATCTTCGGTCGCCGCCACTGTCACGTGCCCGAGCGCGCAATAGGCGTCGAGGGTGAGGGGGATGGGGCCGCGCGGGTGGTGCTTGCGCTGGGCCATCACCAGGGTTTCTGCGGTAAATGGACGAGCGATCAGACGCTCGTCGACGTCTCGTACGTTGGCGATAAGTAGATCTACGGCTCCGCTCTCCATCTCCTCAGTAATGCGCGCGAGGTGGGGGTGGTGAATGGCGAAGCTGAGACCCTCCATTCCTGCCCGCGACAGGCTAGCGATGAGAGGAATACAGAAGCGCTCGGCTGCGTTGTCGCTGGCCGCGATCGAAAATGTGCGTTGGCTGGTCTGGGGGTCGAATGAGGGTGGGCGGCTGATCGCGTTTGCGAGCGCCGCCAGAGCGTGGCGCAGAGGCGCCTTCAACTCTTCGGCTCTGGGGGTGAGCACAAGGCCGAGGCCCTTTACCGTCGGCACCAGAAGGGGGTCGTCAAACACCCGACGCAAACGTGCGAGCCGCGCGGACATGGCGGGTTGGCTGATGCCGAGGCGAGCAGCTGCGCTCGTAACATTTGGTTCCGCTGTTAAGGCATCTAGAGCCCGCAGAAGGTCGAGGTCGATCGATTCAATATCCATCGCGTGGCCCGATAACACGGCGCTGTCCGCGCTCCGTTATCCATGCGATGAATATATATCATAAATGGCGACGAATTGAATGTGCCCATGAGGTCGATAGGGGAGCCTCTTAGGTGTCCACTGGGATCGGATTCTTTGTGTGCCTTTCATGGCTGCGCCGGAGATGGATCTATGTTCGCCAATAGATTGATATGTTGATGGAGGAATGTTGCCTATTGGCGTTATGAGATGCTCCATATTTATGGAAGTGCAGCGTGCAGCTTGATCGAAAGTCTTTTTATCTGCCCGTGAAGTCCCAGAAGCGCCCGAGCCTATGCGTCGCATTTATGCGGCTGCCTTTGCCGCGCGGCCGGTGCGCGAATTTTTAGGGCGCAATCTCCACTGATAAGTGATTGAGCTTATTCTTTTATGGATTCACGCATTTTCCATGAGCAATGAATCTAGCTGTATATAGATGTATAGGATGTGAGCGAGGTCGATCATTTTGGCGAAGTAATGTTGTATAGGTATTTCCAGATTACTTTTGTGTTATTATTGAAAGTTATTGCAAGTGGAATGTGCAATATAAGGCAAGTTTTTCTGCGGAAAATTAACTTGATGCGCAGGCGGCGCGACGCCTCTATTCAGCGCCAACGCGGAGCGCGCGTTCAGTGCTCGACCGCTAGCAGGGCCTCGCACGCGTCGTCGGCTTGCGGAGCTGTGACGATGGCCACGAGATATTTCATGGCGCTGCTCTGGCGGCGGGCGACCGCATAAAGCCGTCGCCCGCGTTTGACTCCAGCGCCCGGCCCGCCCTATGACTTTATGTTATGTTATATAATAATAACACAAGTACGAGGGGGGCGGTCGGGGGTGTAGCGCCTGACCTGGGCGGCGCAACGCTTCCGTCCCGGCGGCGCGGACCTCCGCTGGGCCTGATAATTCCGCTGCTTGCCGTGGTTGGGGCGGGCCTCTGGCTGGCTTCGCAGGGCTCGACTCCAAAGGCCGCGAAACAGGCCCGTAGCACCCCCGTAATGGTCGCACCCGTTCGGATTCAGGATTTTCCGGTCGATATTTCGGTGATCGGCGCGGCCCAGCCCTGGCAAGCGGTCACCATCCACGCCCAGGTCAGCGGCTTGCTACAGCGCGTGGCGGTCAAGGAGGGCGGCCAGGTCAAGGCCGGCCAGCTGGTGGCCGAGATAGATCCCGCGCCCTTCAAGGCGGCGGTGCTGCAGGCCAACGGCGCCCTGATCCGCGACAAGGCGCTGCTGGCGAACGCCCGCGTCGACCTGCAGCGTTTCGAGACGCTCGGTCGCCAGGACTCGATCGCCCAGCAGCAGCTCGACACCCAGCGCGCCCTGGTCCAGCAGGATGTGGGCGTCGTCATGCTCGACCAGGGCGCGCTGGACGCCGCCCAGGTCAACTTGGACCGGACCCGTATCCTGTCGCCGCTGAACGGGCAGGTCGGGGTGCGGCTGGTGGATCCGGGCAACCTGGTCGCCTCCACCGACACGACCGGGATCATCACCATCGACCAGGTGAGCCCGATCGCCGTCACCTTCAGCGTCCCCGAAGGCGAGTTCGCCCGCCTGGACAGGGCGTCCGATCATTTCAGGAAACCGCTCCTGACCCGGGCCTTCAGCCAGGAGACCGGAGAACCCCTGGAAGAGGGGCGGCTGGTGGTCACCGACAACCATGTCGACGCCTCGACGGGGACGGTGAAGATGAAGGCCTGGTTCGCCAATCCGGATGGAAGGCTGTGGCCCGGCCAGTTCGTCGACGTGCGCTTGCAGTTGCAGACCATCGCCCATGCGCTGGTGGCGCCCCAGACGGCGATCAACCAGGGGCCGGATGGGCCCTACGTCTATCTGGTCCGCAACGGTAAGGCCAAGCTCCAGCACGTCTCCGGGGTGATGAGCGACGGCGCGGCGGCCCGGGTTGAAACCGGGCTCAGACCTGGAGACATCGTGGTGACCGACGGCCAGCTCGAATTGAAGCCGGGCGCCAAGGTGCGGGTGAAGTCCGACGTGGGGCGCGCGGGCGCTGGGCATGCCGGCGCCGCGAAGGGCCACGGGTGAATTTCTCCGCGCCCTTCGTCCGCAGGCCGGTGGCGACCTCGCTGCTGGCCGCCGCCTGCTTCATCATCGGCGTGGTCTGCTGTTTCCGGCTGCCGGTGTCGGCCTTGCCTCAGGTGGACTATCCCACCCTGCTGGTCACCGCCAGCCTGCCCGGGGCCAGCCCGGAGACCATGGCCTCCAACGTGGCGTCCCCGCTCGAACGCCAGATGTCGCTGATCCCCGGCGTCACCGAGATGACGTCGACCAGCGCCTTCGGTTCGACCAGCATAACCCTGCAGTTCAAGCTGGATCGCAATATCGACGGCGCGGCCCAGGACGTACAGGCGGCGATCAACGCCTCGGCGGGCCAGCTTCCCAACAACCTCCCGTCGCCGCCCACGGTGCGCAAGGTCAATCCGGCCGACGCGCCGATCGTGGTCCTGTCGCTGTCCTCGCGCGTCCTGCCGATCGAGCGGGTCAGCGACTACGCCGACAACGTCGTCGCCCAGCAGATTTCGCGCATGGACGGGGTGGGGCTGGTGACCGTGGGGGGCGCGCAGAAGCCCGCGGTGCGCATCCGCGTCGACCCCCAGCGCGCGGCCTCGCTGGGCCTGCAACTCGACACCGTCCGCGCCGCCCTGGCGGCCAATACCGTCAATGCGCCGAAGGGCAACCTGATCGGCCGGCACGCCGCCCTGACCGTCTACGCCAACGACCAGGTGCTGAACGCGGCCCCCTGGAACGACCTGATCATCGGCTACAAGTCGGGGGCGGCGATCCGCGTTCGCGATGTCGGCGGGGCGATCGACGGCGCGGAGGACGACCAGTCCGGCGCCTATTCCCAGCCAGGCGCGGCCAACCGGGACCCCACCCTGACCGCCGGCCAGACCATCAACATCAACGTGACCAAGTCGCCCGGCGCCAATGTCATCCATACGGTGGAGGCCATCCGCGCGGCGCTTCCCCGCTTCCGCGCCGCGCTGCCGCCGGGCATCGACCTGCACGTCATCAAGGACAAGACCGGCACGATCCGCGCTTCGGTCGCCGACGTCGAGTTCACCCTGGCGATCACCATCGTGCTGCTGGTGGTGGTGATCTTCCTGTTCCTCCGCGACCTGCGCGCGACCCTGATCCCCAGCGCCATCATCCCGCTGTCGCTGCTCGCCACCGCCGCCGTCATGCTGGCTGCGGGCTTCAGCCTCGACAACCTTTCGCTGATGGCGCTGACCATCGCGGTCGGGTTCGTGGTGGACGACGTCATCGTCATGGTGGAGGCGATCTGGCGGCGGATCGAGCACGGGGAGCCGCCGTTCCAGGCCGCCCTGAACGGCGCGGCCGAGATCGGTTTCACCGTGCTGTCGATCTCGCTGTCGCTGGTGGCGGTGTTCACGCCGCTGATGTTCATGGGCGGCGTGGTCGGGCGGCTGATGCGGGAGTTCGCCCTGACGGTGAGCGCCGCGGTGCTGGTCTCGGTGGTGCTGTCGCTCACCTTCACGCCCATGCTCTGTGCGCGCTTCCTGAAACCGCCGGCGCTGCGTGCGAACCCGCTGATCGAGGGCCTGGAGCGTGGCTTCGCGGCGCTGGAGAGGGCCTACGCCCGCGGCCTTGGCGACGTCATGGAGCACAAGGCCTGGACCTTCGCGCTGTTCCTGGCGACCCTGGCCCTGTCGGGATGGCTGTTCGCGACCTCGGCGACCGGCTTCTTTCCCCAGCAGGACACCGGCTTCCTGCAAGGCGCCCTGCAGACCCAGCAAAGCGCGTCCTACGCCGAGACCGACGCCAAGGCCCGCGAGGCGGTGCGCATCATCGCCGCCGATCCGGACGTGGTGGAGACCCACTACAGCATCGCCGGGAACGTCACGAGCGCGGAGCTGAACGTCACCCTGCGGCCCAGGGAAAGCGGCCGCACCGCCAGCCCGGACGAGATCATCGGCCGGCTGCGTCCCCGGCTGGCGCGGCTGGTGGGCTCCACCACGGTGCTGCGCTCCAACCAGGACATCAGCATCGGCGCGCGCGGGACGCGGGCCCAGTACCAGTACACCCTGTCGGACAACGACCTGGACGAGCTCAACCTGTGGGCGCCGCGCATGACGGCCGCCATGGCGCGATTGCCCCAGATCCGCGACGTCAACAGCGACCAGCAGTCCAGCGCCCCCAGCATGACCCTGACCATCAACAGGGAGGCGGCGGCGCGCTTCGACATCGCGCCGGCCGATATAGATGCGGCGATCTACAACCAGATCGGCAGTCATGAGATCGCCCAGTATTTCACGCAGCTGAACGCCTACCATGTCATCATGGAAGCGCCGCCCGCGTCGCAGGCGACCGCCGATCTGTTCGACAAGATCTACATAAACTCGCCCAGCACTTCCCAGCCGGTGGCGCTTTCCACCTTCACCCGGATGGACGACAGCCGGGTGAGGCCCCTGTCGATCAGCCACCAGGGCGAGCTGCCGGCGGTCACCATATCCTTCAACCTCGCGCCCGGCGTCTCGCTGGGCGACGCGACGGAAGCCATCGCCAGGGAGCGGGCCTCGCTCGGGGCGCCGGAGAGCCTCAGCGGCGCCTTCCAGGGAACGGCGCAGGCCTTCCAGCAGTCGCTATCCACCATGCCCGTGCTGATCGTGGCGGCCCTGCTGTCGGTCTACGTGATCCTGGGCGTCCTGTACGAGAGCTACACCCATCCGCTGACCATCCTCTCCACCTTGCCGTCGGCGGGGGTGGGCGCCCTGTTCGCCCTGCGGATCGCGGGGATGGACCTCAACGTCATCGGCATCATCGCGATCATCCTGCTGATCGGGATCGTGAAGAAGAACGGGATCATGATCGTCGACGTCGCGCTCAAACTGGAGCGCGAGGAGGGGATGAGCTGCGAGGCGGCCGCGGTGGAGGCCTCCAAGCGCCGTCTGCGTCCGATCCTGATGACGACGGTGTGCTCGCTGCTGGGCGGCCTGCCGATGATCCTGCAGCACGGCACGGGGTCGGAGTTCCGCCAGCCGCTGGGATGGGCGATCGTCGGGGGGCTGGCCGTGTCCCAGGTGTTGACGCTGTTCAGCACGCCGGTGGTCTACATATTCATAGACCGGGCCGCGAACTGGGTCTCCCGCAGGCGATCGCAAAGCCCCCGGCTGGTCGAAGGCTAAGGCGCCTTGATCGCCGCGTGTGGCAGGGGCCGCCGCCGTCGGCCGCGTGCAGCCGTAAGCTTCCAATGGTAGCTTATTGCGAATGGCGACACCGACGATGACGGCGCCGCGCAAGCGGCTTTCCCACGAGAACCGGCGCGTCCAGCTGCTGGACACGGCCGCGGCCATCGTGCGCGCCGAGGGCGCCGACGCGTTGACGCTCGCCCGTGTCGCCGAGGAGGCCGGGGTCAGCAAGCCGATCGCCTATGACCACTTCGGGACCCGCGCCGGACTCCTGCACGCCCTCTACCTGCGGGTGGACGCGCAGCAGTGCGAGGCGGCGCGTGCGGCCGTGGAGGCCCGGGCCGAGACCCTCGAAAAGGCGGTCGAGATCCTGGCGGCGTCCTATGTCGACTGCGTCCTGCACATCGGCGGGGAATACGGCACGATCACCGCCGCGCTATCGACCTTCCCCGAGGCCGAGGCGTTGCTCCGGGCCGGAAGGGAGCGCTACGCGCGGATCTATCTGGCGGCGCTGGAGCGGTTCGTTCCCATGGCGGCGGATGAAGGCGTCACGGTGATGCTGGGCGTCATCGGCGCGGCCGAGGCGCTCGCCCGCGAGGTCACGGCGGGGCGTATCAGCCGGGCGGACGCCATCAAGGCGATCCGCCGGATCATGCTGGGCGCGATGCTTGACTCGTAAACTACGAACGATAACTTACGAGTCGTAGCTTATCGCCGGGCGACGCCGCGAGTGGGTGGGCGGTCCGTGGACCGCTTCGCCCCTGGCCGGGTCGCGATCGCAGCCTGAAGGATCGAGATCATGACGCGTGTCCTCATCGCTGGGGGCTATGGCGTGGTTGGCGGGTGGATCGCCCGCCACCTCCGCGCGGCCGGCCACGACATCGACCTCGTGCTGGGGGGGCGGACGCCGGAAAGCGGGGCCGCGCTCGCAGCTGAACTCAAGGCGGGCGTGGTCGCGCTCGACAGCGACGATGCGGCGGACGGCCTAGCCAGGGCGGGCGCCTTTGACCTGGTCATCTGCGCCCTGCAGGACCCCGACGACAACCTCCTGAACGCCGCGCTGCGCGCCGGGTCGGCCTATGTCGGCGTCGTCCGCAAGCTCGACAACCTGGGCCCGACCGCCATGGCCTGTTCGATCCTGGCCCAACGGCCGGCTCTTCTGCTGGGCCATTGGCAGGCCGGGGTTACCACATTCGCCGCCCTGGCCGCGGCGAGCGCCTTGCGGCGGGTGGACCAGATCGCGATCGCCGCCCTGTTCGATCCCACCGACCGCGCCGGCCCTATGGCCACCCGGGACAGCGGCGCCTTCTTCACACGCGC
The DNA here is from genome assembly GCA_049791955.1 of Caulobacteraceae bacterium. GTDB lineage: Bacteria > Pseudomonadota > Alphaproteobacteria > Caulobacterales > Caulobacteraceae > CAHJWH01. Next base: position 8,901 of record JBARAK010000622.1, on the reverse strand, counting down.
GCTGATGCGCCGTGACGGGGCCTGGGATCGGGTCGCCCAGGCCGACAATATCCGGGAGATCGAGCGTGGGGACCTGCCGGCGTTCATGGCCCAGCCGATGGGCGTGCTGGACGTGGCGGGCCTGCAGGTGATGACCGGCGCCCGCGATGTCCGTTTCGACATCGGCCTGGGCCAGTCCATCGGAGCCGCCGCCGGGGGCGACGCCTCGCACGACATCTACATCGACCTGGCGGGCGAGGACCCGCAGGGCCGGCTGGTCCGCCAGCGCATGCTGGTGAGCGATCCCCATGGCCAGGCCCACCTGACCGCGCTGGGCGTCCTGGTCGGGGCCGAGCGCCTGCTTGGGCTGGATGGGGCGCCGCCGCCAGCCGCCGGCCTGGTGTTCCCGGAGCGGGCCATCGACCCGCACCGCGCGACCGCCCGCCTGCGCGCATTCGGCGTCCGGGTCCAGACGGAGGCTGTGGCGTAGCGCAAGCTCCCCCGTGTCTGGGCCGCCTGCGGGCCAATCTTAGAAGATAAGCCGCGCTATTGGCGCCCGCCCGAGTCTTCGGGGAAGTCATGCAGGCCGCGGGGGAAGGGGTTGATCGCGACGCGGGTGTCCATCTGACCTACGGGACCGCCAAAGCTGGCGCGGTGCCAGCGTCCCATTTGCGCGGTGACGATATCGCCGGGATGGGCGGTCAGGAAGGGAACGCCCTCTATCTGGTAATCGATCGCGCCTTCCATGGTGAACCAGAATTCGCTGAAATCGACATGGTAATGTCCCAGGTCGGAAGGCGGCGGCGTCGGTTTTGCAGCGCCCCGGATATTGTTGATGAACATATGGTCGCTGGCGATAAATGCGCCCGCGCGCTCGCCGCCTTGAACAACATCCTTGTAATAGTCGAGATAAGGCTTGTTGTGCTCGTCCCAGACGCCCGCTCCACCCGACAGGATCACCCTGTGATAGGTGTAGCCCTTCACATCCTTGGGCTTGGTCGGCGTGGTGTCGGCCGGATAGATCGGCAGGTCGTCGGCCTGATGCACTTCGAACCAGAGCGCAGGCTTATCGCCCATAGCTTCCAGGGTGAACGGGGTGCGGAAGGGCACGTCGATCTCGAACCCTTTTGAGGCGATGAACGGTTGCTGGCCTTCGATGCTGACGCGCAGCTGGCCGTCCCAGACGATCAGGCCCACCCGATTGTCGGGATACTCGAGCCGATCCGTCTTGCCGCCGGGCGCCATCTGCCGCCAATCCGCGGCCAGATCCTTGTTGCGCACGATCGGCTGGCTCCAGTTCGCCTGACCGGAATGCATGGCCAGGACGTCCGAGAGCCGCCAGAGCGGCCGATTGGGCGGATCGTAGGGCTGGAAGGGATCCTTCTTGGGGGCCCAGGCGAAGATCGGCGCGGGGCGGGGCGGACGCGCGGCGGGAGGAGGTGGCTGTGCGGAGGCCGCCGGCGCGTCCTGCGCCTGGGCTGCGGTTGAAACGTCCGCCATCGCGGCGATCGCCGTTGCGACAATGGCCGCTTGGGCGAGCTTTGACACACGCATCTTTCGTCTCCTGCCTATGGGTGGGCGGAAGACCGCCTCGCTTATGCAGGCCGCCAGGACAGCCAGCGCTTCCTCGTGCGGGAAGGTGATAAATCATATCATATATTATTTTGGCGGACGCAATGGGCAGGTGGATGCAATCCGATCGTCCAACCTATATGATATGATTTTTCCTAAAGAGTCCGCGCCTTCGGGTGAGCAATGAAACAGATCAGTCAGACGCCCCGGTTCAGCGCTCCCGCCGCCCAGCCGGTGGAGCCGTTGGTTGTGCCCACCCTGGTGGAGAAGTCCCACGAGCACCTGCTCTCCATGCTGCTGTCGATGGAGATCGCGCCGGGCGCGCGCATACCGATCGATTCCATCGCGCGCACGCTCGGCATTTCCCAGACGCCCGTGCGCGAGGCGCTGAGCCGGCTGGAAGCCGAGGGGCTGGTGCTCAAGATGCCCAACGTCGGTTATCGCGCCAGCGCGCAGATGACCCGGCAGGAGATCAATGATCTGTTCGTGCTGCGGCTTCTGCTTGAGCCCTATGCCGCCGCCCAGGCGGCGAAGGGCATGAACGACGAGCAGCTTCGCCTGGCCGCCGAGATCGGCAAGGAGATGCATCATATCCAGGACGCGGGCGCCGGACTTGCTTACGCTCGCTTCGCCGATGCGGACGCCACCTTGCATCGGCTGGTCGCGGTTGGCAGCGGCAATCAGTTGATCGCCGACACCATCGACCGCCTGCACGTGCATCTTCACATCTTCCGTTTCCTCTACAATACCAACGCCCCGCAGGAGGCGGCCGCCGAGCATTCGCGTCTGATCGAGGCCTTGCTGTCTCACGACGCGAAGGGCGCGGAAGCCGCCATGCGGCGTCACCTTGAACGTTCCCATGTTCGCATGGACGACGCCTTGAGTCGTATGATGTCGAGGCGACCTGAGGCGAAGTAAGTCTGGATTTATTTGAATAATATCAAGGGAGGGGGCGTATCATCCTGTGCGCCTCCGTCTCTTAATTGCTTCCCTTGATATTGTAGTCTTCGCCGGGTTCTTGAATATGTTCGCTCCAGGAGCGGGCGTGCGCGCCGTGGTTTTCCATCCGCACTGCCGGTAGGGGGATTCCTGTCGCCCGGACGGTTCGGCGTTGGGGACTTCACCTGCACATATTGACGCCGCCGCCAAACCGCCGTACGAAAACCGCAAGCCAAGATCATATATAATATCAGATCAATAAGGGCGCGAGGAAACGCAACTGGAGGGGTAGGGCGATGGAGTTGGCGTCGGGATTTCGGCTGGGCGCTTCGCTGGCCGCAGTGCTGTTAGGGAGTTCGAGTTTTGGGGCCATGGCTTACGCGCAGGGACAGGGTAGCGGGGCGGCTCCAGCCGTCGCCGGCCAGCCGCCTCCGCCGGCCAATCCGTCGGGCGCAACCCCGGCGACAGGCGAGACCCCGCTGGCGCCTCAGGTTCCCATGGGCGCGCCCAGCGCCGCCACCACCCAGGCGGTCATCAGTTCGCAGCCGGCGTCCGCGACGGACAACAGCGGCGTCACCCAGATGAAGGAAATCGTGGTCACCGGCACCAGCCTCAAGGGTGTCGCGCCTATCGGAACCAGCGTTACGACCATCGGCCAGGATCTGATCAAGTCGACCGGCGCGGTCAGCGTTTCGCAGCTCACCAACACCGTGCCGGCGATCACCACGTCGGGATCGGCGCCGCAAGGTCAAAACGTCTATTCGTTCTACTCGCCGCAGATCCATTCCCTGGGCGGCAGCGCCAGCAATTCCACCCTGGTGATCATCGATGGACTGCGTCCCACCGGCGGCGGAACCCAGTATTCGGAAACCGACCCCAATATCATTCCAATCAGCGCGATCGAGCGGGTCGAGGTGCTGGCCGACGGCGCCTCGTCGGTCTACGGGTCGGACGCCGTCGCGGGGGTGGTGAACTATATCACCCGCAAGAGCTTCGATGGTCTGCAGGTCAATGCCCAGGGCGGCTGGGCCGATGACTATGACAATGTCGACGCCAATTTCGTCTGGGGCACGCACAACGACAACACCAATGTCGTGATCGCGGGACAATATACCCGTTCGAGCGAGCTGTTGAACAACGCCCGTTCGTTCACCCGGCTTGGAAACTACACCTCGATCGGTGGCACGAATTTGAACAGTTTCGCGTGTTCGCCGGCGACGATCCGTACTCCGGCCAGCGGCAACAATGTTTATCTGTCGCCCAGCGCCACCTCGACGGTCGCCAACGTCCAGGCCAACGCCCCGTGCAACACCAGTATCTATGGCGCCGCGTTGCCGGAGGAGGATCGCAAGAACCTCTTCGTGCGGGTCACTCATGACTTCACCGACAAATTCTCGGTGAGCGGCACCTTCGTCTACAACCAGCTGCACACCAGCGCGCCGGCGGCGCCGGGCACGGTCACCGGCGTCACCGTGTACGGGCCGGGCTCCGGCAAGGGCGGCCAGATCAACCCCTATTTCGTGGCGCCGGCGGGCGAGCCCACCGCTACCCAGGAAACGGTGACCTGGCTCGACAACCTGACCAGCAACGCCGGCGTCACGTCGTCGGAGGAGGATGTCTACTACGGGACGGTGGTGGCGAACTACAACATCACCGATCGCTGGAGCGCCACCTTCAGCGATGCTTATGGCAAGAACACCAGCAGCCTGACCGGAAGCAATGTATTCTGCTCGGCCTGCGCCAATCTGGCCTTGAACGGCACCGCCCAGACGTCGGGAAATCCGAACACATCCGATATCAGCGGTCAGAACGTCATTGCGCTGAACCTGCCTTTGACTACCGCCAATGCGCTGAACGTGTGGGCGCCGGCGGGAGCGAACGCCACTGCGGCGTCGGTGCTGAAGCAGCTTTACGCCACGAACACCTCGAATATAAATTACAACACCTCAAACCAGAGCAAGTTGGAGGTGCAGGGGCCGCTATTCAAGCTTCCGGCGGGAGATGTGCGCCTGGCGGTCGGGGGGGAGTTCTACTCGACCCAACTCACCCAGGATATCGTCCAGCCGGACAATACGGGGCCGACCACCAACGGTTCGGCCGAGCGGATCTATAATTTCTCGCGCAACGTCTATTCAGCCTATAGCGAAGCGATCTTTCCGCTGATCTCGGCGGACATGGGCATACCGTTGATCCGCAAGGTGGATGTCGACCTGTCCGGTCGTTATGACAAGTTCAGCGATGTCGGCTCCACCGTGAATCCAAAATTCGCGCTGAACTGGCAGATCTTTGATGGCCTGACGTTCCGGGCCAACTATTCGACCTCGTTCGTGGCGCCGCCAATGGCGGCCGTGGGCGATCCCAGCCAGGGCTACCTGTACGCCTCGGGCAGTGTCGGCGTGGCCAGTACGATCTTCGTGCCGGTGTCGGCCTATCCCAATGTCACCCAGGTGCCGGGGTGCGCCAACGCCACCACCACCTGCGAACTCGGTCTCAGCAATAACCAGGGTTTGCGCCGCCAGCTTGGCGGTGGCTTCGACAACGTGCAGCCCGAACGAGGCGAGGCATGGTCGGTTGGAGTTGATTTCACGCCCAGGTTTCTGCCGGGCTTCGCGGCCAACGTCACCTTGTTCAACAATCGTTTCGTCGGAGGTGTGACTTCGCCCAACCCGAATTCGATCGTCAATTCGGCCGGCTTGCACAACCAGCTCACGATCTGCCCCAACGGCTGCACCCAGGCCCAGATCAATACCTTCGCGAATACCGCAAATGGCGTGACCATCAGTGGCGCGGTGCCCTCGTCGGTCTACTATCTGCTCGATCAGGATACCGGCAATGTGTTGAACCTGGACATCCAGGGCATCGACTCGACGATCGGCTACCAGTTCCGCACGGAGCGGTTCGGGTCGTTCCGTGTGGGGGATTCATTTTCCTATTTCACCAAGTTCGACCAGAACTTTGGCGGCGGTCCGACCTTCAGCGTCCTGAATACCGCCGGATACAACACGACGTTCCCCTCGATCCAGTTCCACAGCCGGGCCAATGTCGGCTGGACCGGCGGCCCGATAACCCTGGATTTCTTCATCAACTATGTGGGCGCCTATCGTAACTACAGCAATACTTCAGCCGCGCCGATCATCTTGAACACGGCTGGCAACCCGATCGGTGGTGGCGACAAGGTCGGGGCTCAGACGACGGTGGACTCCCACCTGGCCTACACCTTCCAGCACGGCTGGGTGCGAGGCGATCAGCTGTATATCGACGTGCAAAACCTGTTCAACGAAACCCCGCCCTTCTTCAACGGGAATACGTCCGGAATACTTGGCGGTGCGAACGGTTATGACGGCTTTGTCTCCAATCCGATCGGACGGATCGTCTCGGTCGGGATGCGGGCGAACTTCTAGCAATCTTGGCTGGGAGGCTCCGGTGCGGGCCTCCCAGCTCTTTTCAATCGACCGCGAGGATAAAAGTGCGAAGGGGAATTGAACAGACGGCCGGTGTCTGATGTCATGGGAGCGCAAACATATGAAGCGCCGGGTCTGTGATCCGAACAAGTGGCGCTCGAATGAGGGAGGAATGTCGAAAAGATGAAATTCAGTAAGCGTCTGATCGCCACCGCATTGGCGGCTTTGGTTTTGCCGGCCGCCGCAGCCCGGGCGGAAACCACGGTTTTGAAGAATTTCACTCTGATCGACGGTACGGGGCGTCGCCCCGTATCCGGTGCGGCCATGGTGATCCAGGACGGGCGGGTCCAGTGGGTGGGCCCCGCGGCGAAGCTGAAGGTTCCTTCCGGCGCCCAGGCGCTGGACCTTGGCGGCAAGTACGTGATCCCGGGACTGATCGACGATCACGTCCATCTTGCGCTGGTCAACGGACTGAAGCAGGATCTTCGGTACTACACGCGGCAGAACCTCGACGCTCAGCTGAAGATTTACGCCGCCTACGGGATCACGTCCGTCCAGGTGCTCGGCACCGACAAGGACATGATCTACGACTTGGTGCGCGAGCAGCATGCCCGCCAGCCCGCAGAGGCCAGGGTGTTCACGGCCGGGCGCGGCGTGGTGTTCCAGGGCTCGTACGGCGGCATCGCTGGGCTTCCCCAGTCTGTCTCCACGCCCGACGAGGCGCGGCGCATGGTCGACCGGCAGGTCGCCAACGGCGCCGACCTGATCAAGCTCTGGATGGACGACGAGCTGGGCACGATCAAGGTGCGCATGCCCTACGCGGTCAGCAAGGCGGTGATCGACGAGGGGCACAAGCATCATCTCAAGGTGGTCGCCCACGTCTTCTACCTCGACAACGCCAAGGAGCTCGTCCGCGAGGGGATCGACGGCTTCGCCCATGAGGTGCGCGACCAGCCGGTCGACCAGGCCCTGGTCGACGGCATGAAGGCGCGTGGAACCTGGCAGATGGCGGCCACCCTCAGTCGCGAAGCCTCGTTCATCTATTCGCGTCTGCCGTTCCTCAACGACCCCTTCTTCAGCCGGGGGGTGACGCCAGACGTCCTGGCGGAGCTGGCCAGTCCCGCGCGCCAGCAGAAGCTCGCGGGCGGACCGCACTTCAAGCAATATGGCCCGATCTTCGATCGGGCGATGGCCAACTTCCGCAACGAAGCCGCCGCCGGCGTGAAATACGGCATGGGCACCGACAGCGGGCCGACCGGCCGGTTTCCGGGTTACTTCGCCCACTGGGAAATGCAGCTGATGGTGCGCGCGGGCCTGACCCCGATGCAGGCGCTCACCGCCGCAACCCGCGACAACGCCGTTTTCATGGGCGCCAAGGACCTTGGCACGCTTGAGCCCGGCAAGCAGGCCGACCTCGTGGTGCTGGACAAGGACCCCCTGGCCGACATCGCCAACACCCGCACCATCCGCGCCGTCTATATCGCGGGACGCGCCGCGCCCACGATCTGGTCCACCTGCGTGGGTCGCCCTGCGACCGCCTGCACGGGCGGGCCGGACACCGCGCCGGTGATGTCGGGGGGCGTCAAATGAGCGTCGGTTCCGCTGTCATAGCCAAGGCGCGGGCGGAGGAGCGGGCCCAGGCGCCCACCCACGTCCGCTACGTGGTGCTCGGCTTCATCGTCGCAGCATATATGATCACATATCTCGACCGGGTGCTGCTGGCCGCGGCCACGCCCTCGATCCAGAAGGAGTTCGGTTTCTCGCTGCAGACCATGGGCTGGGTGCTGGGGTGCTACCAGCTCGCCTACGCCCTGTTCCAGATTCCTGGCGGGTGGCTCGGAGACCGGCTGGGGCCGCGCGTGGCGCTGACCGGCGTGGTGGTCTGGTGGTCGGCGTTCACCGCCTTCACCGCCTTGACCTGGTCGGCGATGTCGATGGGGGTGTGCCTGTTCCTGTTCGGGATGGGGGAGGCGGGGGCTTTTCCGATCTCCACCCGCGCCCTGTCGCGCTGGGTCCTGCCGGCCGAGCGCGGGTTCGCCCAGGGTATCACCCACGCGGGATCGCGGCTGGGCGGGGCGTTGACGCCGTTCGTGGCCGTGTTGCTGATCACCAGCTTCGGATGGCGCTCGCCCTTTTTCAGCTTCGCGGTGCTCGGCGTGATCTGGGCGCTGGCCTGGTTCAGGTTCTACCGCAACACGCCGGGCGAGCACCCCGCCGTCAATCCGGCCGAGCGGGACCGCATCGCCCAGGGGCTGGGCTCGGTCCCGCCGGGGCGGCGAAAGGAGCCGTGGGGGCAGATCCTGAGCAATCCTCAGATGTGGCTGCTGTCGGCCATGTACTTCTGCTACGGTTACGCCATCACCATGTTCCTGGCGTGGTTCCCCAAGTATTTGAACGCGGCGCGCCACCTCGATCTCAAGCACATGGGCATGTACGCCAGCTTGCCGCTGCTGGCCGGCCTGGTCGGCGATATCTGCGGCGGCATGTGCTCCGACATGATCTTGAAGCGCACCGGCAACCTCAAGCTGGCGCGGCGGATAATGGCCGTCGTCGGGTTCGGCCTGACGGCGGTGGCCATCCCCGCCGCGGTCCAGGCCCAGGCGCCTCTGGTCAGCGTCGGCTTCTTCGGCCTCGCGGTGTTCGGGTTGGAGCTGACGGTGGGCGTCTCCTGGGCCATGGCGCTGGACGTGGGCGCGGAGTTCGCCGGCTCCGTCTCCGCGGTGATGAACACCAGCGGCAATATCGGCGCCTTCCTGGCTGCGGTCGTCACCTCCTACGTGGTCAAGGCGGCCGGCTGGGGCGCCGCCTTCTGGGTGGTGGCCGGCCTGGCGGTGGTGGCGGCCCTGCTGCACCTGACCATCGACGCCTCGCGCCGGCTCTACACCCCGGTTCCCGCATCTGAGGAGGTGTTCGGATGAGCGCCGAAGACACCGCGCGGAAGCCCGGTCGCCGCACCCTGCTGAAGCTGGCGGGCGCGGGCGCGCTGGGGGCCATCTCCGCGGCCCAGGCC
>JBARAK010000621.1:0-2479 GCA_049791955.1 Caulobacteraceae bacterium | reverse complement strand
CCTGGACCGGATGGGGGCGGACGGCGCGCTGGCGGCGTTCTTCGAGGGGTAGGCTGAGCGCCCCGTCTCAGTTCGGCAGGGTCTGTGGGACCTTGCCGCCGAGGGCGATGTACTGGTCGATCTGGTCGTCGAGCACCGGCAGGGGGACCGCGCCGGTGGCCAGGATGGCGTCGTGGAAGGTGCGGATGTCGAACTTCGGCCCCAGCGCCTGCTCGGCCTTGGCGCGCAGCCGCTCGATGTCCATCTCGCCCAGCTTGTAGGACAGGGCCTGGCCCGGCCAGGTGATGTAGCGGTCCACCTCGATCTCGATGTCGTGGGGCGCGAGCGCGGTGTTGGTCTTCAGGTAGTCGATGGCCTGCTGGCGGGTCCAGCCGTAGTGGTGCAGGCCGGTGTCGACCACCAGGCGGCAGGCGCGCCACATCTCGAAGGTCTCGCGGCCGAACTCGTCGTAGGGCGTCTCGTACATGCCCATCTCGCGGCCGAGCTTCTCCACGTACAGCGCCCAGCCTTCGCCGTAGGCCGAGATGTAGCTGTTGCGGCGGAACTCGGGCAGGCCCTTCTGCTCGCTGGCCAGTTGCAGTTGCAGCGAGTGGCCCGGCGAGCATTCGTGCAGCACCAGCGAGGTCAGGTTGTAGAGCGGGCGCGAGGGCAGGTCGTAGGTGTTCATCAGGCAGCCGTCCCGGCCGCCGCGGCCCGAGGTGTAGAAGGGCGCGATGCTGAGGGGCACGGGGTCGATGCCGAACCGTTCCCGCGACAGGTGGCCGATCCAGCGGCCGATCTTGCCGTCCTGCTTCTTGGAGATCCAGGCCGCGCGCATCAGCAGCTCGTCGCCAGTCTTGGCGTAGAAGCGCGGGTCGGTGCGCAGGAACTGCAGGAACTCGGGGAAGGTCCCCTTGAAGCCGCTGGCCTTCATGGTGGCCAGCATCTCGGCGTGGATGCGCGCGACCTCCTTCAGGCCCATCTCGTGGATCTGCTCGGGGGACAGGTCGAGGGTGGTGTATTCCTTGATCTGCGAGCGATAGAAGGCCGCGCCGTCCGGCATGGCTTCGGCCGCCAGGGTAGTGCGCGCGCCCGGCAGGTATTCGTTGCGGTAGAAGGCCAGCAGCTCCTGGTGGGCCGGGATCACCGACGCCTGCACCGCCTTCAGCCCGGCCTCGCGCAGGCTGGCCTGGTCGGCGGCGGGGATGGCGGCGGGGAAGCTCTTGAAGGGCTGGAAGAAGGGGTTGTCCTGGGGCTTGGCCGGATCGGCCGCCGCCAGGATCGACCCGTCGCGCCCCGCCAGGGTCTCGCGCGGCACGCTGAAGCCGCGCTTCAGCCCGGCGCGCATGTTGGCGATCTGCTCACGGTAGTAGCGCGGGATGTCGTTCAGGCGGGAGATGTAGGCGCGGTATTCCGCCGCCGAGTGGAACGGGCGCCGGGCGCCGGAGGCCAGCCCCGACCAGAACGACGAGTCGCTGTTGAACGGCATCTCGTACAGCTTGAAGGTCTGGTCGGCGATCAGGGTCTGGAGTTGCTCGCGGTAGATGGCGCGGTTGACGCGCTCGGCGGGCGACAGCTGGTCGTCGGGGATGGCGTCGACCTGGGCCAGGGTGTCCACCCAGTACTTGCGGCGCATCTCCTGGGAGGCGGGGTCGACCTTCTCCAGGTGGATGGCCATCGCGCGGCCGCCCTCCTCGTCGTCGTCGGCCTGGGCCTGCCGCCACTGCCATTCGGTGGTGTAGATCGCCCTGAGCCTGGCGTCCGCGCTTCCGTCGGCCGGATGCGGCGCCAGGGTGCTCGCGGCCAGCACGGCGGCGCCGCCGATGATCGCCAGGATATTCATTGCGTGATCCCCCCCGAATTGGCCGCACACTGGACTGGCGCCGCGAGCGCGACAAGCTTGCCTGCCACGTTGTCCCGTATACGGTATATTTCCAGCATGGGGAGCGCGGGATGACCGCATGAGCGTCGCCGGCCGTCTGGAAGCCATGCCCTATGGCCGGTTCCACCGCCGGCTGCTGTGGATGGGCGGCCTGGCCTACAGCTTCGACGGGTTCGACGTGGCCATGCTCGGCTTCGTCTATCCCATCCTGGCCAGGCTCTGGCGGCTGGACGCCCCGCTGGTGGGCGTGATCGGCTCGGCCACCTTCGTCGGCTACTTCTTCGGGGCGGCGGGCGCCGGCTTGATCGCCGACCGCATCGGACGTCGGCGGGTAATGCTGGCGGCGCTGGCGATCTATACCGCCTTCTCCCTGCTCAGCGCCCTGTGCGGGGACTGGCGCGGCTTCATGGCCGCGCGGCTGCTGGCGGGGGTGGGCGTCGGCGCCCAGAGCGCCATCGTGGCGCCGTTCCTGACCGAGTTCGTCTCCAGCCGCTATCGCGGGCTGTTCGCCGGGGCCCTGGCGAGCTTCTTCTCCTTCGGCTTCGTCGGCGCGGCGCTGGCGAGCACCCTGGTGCTGCCGCACCATTCCGGCGCGTGGCGCTGGATGCTGGCCTGCAC
>JBARAK010000620.1:0-4586 GCA_049791955.1 Caulobacteraceae bacterium | reverse complement strand
GGACGTGCTGCTCGAGGTCGGCTGGGTGCGCATGCGCGGCCGCCGCCGCAGCCCCGGCCGGCCGGTGACCTTCGGCACCACCGACGGCTTCCTGGAGCATTTCGGCCTGGCGGCGCTCTCCGACCTGCCGGGCGCCGCCGAGATGAAGGCCGCCGGCCTGTTGAGCCTGGACCTGCCGCCCGGCTTCAGCGTGCCCACCCCCGGCGGGGACGGGGAGGCGGAAGATCCGCTTGAGGACGGCGACGCGCCGGAGTTCGTCCAGGACTTCGTCGAAGAGGACCCGCCCGGCCGCTGAACCCTCGTCTTGCGCGATGCTGGGGCTGCTGTAGAACCGTCCCCCTTTGTCGCGGGGCCCCATGGACCGTATCTCCATCGTCGGCGGCGCACGCCTTGAGGGGACGATCCCCATCAGCGGCGCCAAGAATTCCGCCATCAAGCTGATGGCGGCCAGCCTGCTCACCGATCAGCCCCTGCGCCTGACCAACATGCCGCGTCTGGCCGACACCCGTTTCCTTGGGCGTCTGCTGTCGCGCCTGGGCGTCCAGGTGACCGAGTCGGACGGCCCCGACGGTCCGGAAACCGTGCTGCACGCGCCTGAGATCACCAGCGCGCTCGCGCCATACGACCTGGTGCGCAAGATGCGCGCCTCGTTCAACGTGCTGGGACCGCTGATCGCGCGCACCGGCCACGCCAAGGTCAGCCTGCCCGGCGGGTGCAGCATCGGCGCGCGTCCGGTGGACCTGCATCTCAAGGCGCTGGAGGCGCTCGGCGCGCGCATCGACCTGCACGAAGGTTACGTCTACGCCCAGGCCCCGCGCGGGCTGCAGGGCGCGGAGATCGAGTTCCCGTTCGTCTCCGTCGGCGCGACCGAGCACACCCTGCTGGCCTCGACCCTGGCGTCCGGCGAGACGGTGATCCGCAACGCCGCCCGCGAGCCCGAGATCGTCGACCTGGCCGACTGCCTCAACGCCATGGGCGCGAAGGTGGAAGGGGCGGGCACCAATGTGATCCGCGTCGTCGGCGTGTCCTCGTTGCACGGCGCGACCCACGCGGTCGTGCCGGACCGGATCGAGGCGGGCACCTACGCCATGGCCGCCGCCATGGCCGGAGGCGAGGTGCAGCTGACGGGGGTGCGGCCCGCGCACATCTCGGCCCTGCTCGACAAGCTGGCCGAGGCCGGGGTCGAGGTCGCCCACGGCGCCGACACCGTCACCCTGAAGCGCAATGGCGCGCGGCTGAAGGCGGTGGACCTGTCGACCGATCCCTATCCCGGCTTCGCCACCGATCTCCAGGCCCAGTTCATGGCCCTGATGAGCCTGGCCGACGGGGAAAGCGTGATCCGCGAAACCGTGTTCGAGAACCGTTTCATGCACGTGCCGGAACTCTCCCGGCTGGGCGCGGACATCACCGTCCACGGCGGCGAGGCGAGGGTGCGGGGCGTCGACGCCCTGAACGGCGCCCAGGTCATGGCCACCGACCTGCGCGCTTCGGTCAGCCTTGTGATCGCCGGACTGGCGGCGAAGGGTGAAACCGTGGTCAACCGGGTCTACCATCTGGACCGGGGCTTCGAGCGCCTGGAAGAGAAGCTGGGCGCGTGCGGAGCTGAAATCCGCCGCATCCGTGAAGACGGCGAGGAGGGCTGACATGGACCAGGAAGGCCAGACCGGCTGCGAACCGCTCCGTTTGCTCGCGCTGGACAAGGATGATCTGCAGGTGGTTTCCGCCGCCCTGCAGGACGCGATCGCTCATGTAGGCGACATCCGCTACGAGCCGAGCGCCCGGCGCATCACCATGCTGTTCAACCGCTACCGCTGGGAAGCGGGCGAATGCGAAGGCGGCTGCGGCGAGCGGGTGGCCTCGGCCCTGCAACTGGGTGATGTCTCCCGCGTGCGCCAGCGCGGCATGGGCAGCGAGGATCCGGGCGCGCTGGTGTCGTGCCTGGCGATGGATTTCGAGCCGTGCGAAGCGCCCGGTGGCGCGGTGCTGTTCCGGTTCTGTCACGGCGGCGACCTGAGGGTCGAGGTGGATTGCATCGATGCGATCCTGGCCGACGTGTCCGATCCCTGGCCCGCTTCCCGTGCGCCCGATCATCTCGACGTCGCCCCGGTCGACGCCGCCCCGACGGAAAAGGTCTGACGGGTGCGTCGCTTCAGCCACGCGAGTCCCGGGTTCGACGCCGCCTTCGACACGTTCCTGGATGAGCGGCGCGGATCGCCCGCCGATGTGGACGCGGCGGCGGCGGAGATCATCGAGGGGGTGCGCCAGGGCGGCCTCGCCGCCGCCCTCGGCTATGCCCGCCGGTTCGATCGCGCCGAGCTGACCGAGGACACCGTACGCGTATCGCCCGAGGAGATCGAGGCGGGGGCGCGAGCCTGCGAGACCGAGGTGCGCGAGGCCATCGCCTTCGCGGCGCGGCGCATCCGTACCTATCACGAGCGCCAGCGTCCGGCCGATGCACGCTTCGTGGACGAGGCGGGGGTCGAGCTCGGCTGGCGCTGGACCGCCCTGGAATCGGTGGGCGTCTATGTTCCCGGCGGCCGCGCGGCCTATCCCTCGACCGTGCTGATGAACGCGGTGCCCGCTCAGGTCGCGGGCGTGGACCGCATCGCCATGACCACCCCGCCGGGCCGGATCGAACCGGCGGTGCTGGCCGCCGCCTATGAGGCGGGCGTGAGTGAGATCTGGCGGCTGGGCGGGGCGCACGGCGTCGCCGCCCTGGCTTACGGGGCCGGTCCGATCCGGCCGGTGGACAAGATCGTCGGCCCCGGCAACGCCTATGTCACCGCCGCCAAGCGCAGGTTGTACGGCGTGGTCGGCATCGACGCCCTGGCCGGTCCTTCCGAAATCGTGGTGGTGGCCGATGCGGACAACGATCCGGACTGGATCGCCGCCGACCTGCTGTCCCAGGCCGAGCACGACCCTGCCGCCCAGTCGATCCTGATCACCGATTCGCCGGGTTTCGCCGCCGCGGTCGAGGCGGCGATGGAGCGTCAGCTCCAGAATCTGGTCACACGCACCACGGCGCGCGAATCCTGGGATGTCCACGGCGCCGTGGTCATCGCGCCGCTCGACGCCGCGCCGGGACTGGTGGACCGCATCGCGCCGGAGCACGTGGAGTTCGCTGTCGCCGATCCGGACACGCTGGCCGATCGGGTCAGGCACGCCGGCGCGATCTTCCTTGGCCGCTACACTCCCGAGGCGCTGGGCGACTACGTGGCGGGATCGAACCACGTGCTGCCCACCAGCCGCTCGGCGCGGTTCTCGTCCGGCCTGTCGATCTATGATTTCCTGAAGCGCACCTCGATCGCCCGCTGCGACGCACGAGCCTTCGCCGAACTGGGGCCGCCCACCGTGGCCCTGGCGCGCGCCGAAGGGCTGCCCGCCCACGCCCACGCCGCCGCCGTCCGGCTTGGCTCCCTTCGCCGATGAGCGCCAGTCCATGAGTGGGGATCGGCCATGAATGAGGGCCGGCCATGAGCGAGGACCGGTCCCGCCGCCGCTTGCAGGCGGTCGAGATCGACGAGGAATCGCTCGCGCCCGCGTCGCGTGACGTGGAGCATGAGCGCCAGGTCGCGATCTTCGACCTGCTGGAAGAGAACGACTTCGACCCCGCCGGCGTGGGGGAGGGGCCCTACACCCTGAAGATCGCGCTGATGGACGGGCGGCTCGCCCTGGACATCTCGGGCGATGAAGGCGAGCGGCGACACCTGCTGTCGCTGACCCCGTTCAAGAGCGTGATCCGCGACTACTTCATGATCTGCGAGAGCTATTACGAGGCCATCCGCCACGCCTCTCCCTCCCAGATCGAGGCGATCGACATGGGCCGGCGCGGCGTCCACAACGAGGGCTCCGAGCGCCTGCGCGAACGCCTGACCGGCAAGGTCGAGCTCGACTTCGACACCGCGCGGCGTCTGTTCACGCTGATCTGCGCCCTCTACCGGCATCCCTGAGGCATGGTCGACGTTCCCGACGCGATCCTGTTCGCCTGCAACCTGAATCGGGTGCGGTCTCCTGTGGCCGCCGCCCTGCTGCGCCGCCGATTCGGGGCGCGCATCTTCATCGACAGCTGCGGCCTGCGCCCGGACGAAGCCGAGATCGACCCCTTCGCCGCCGCGGTGATGGCCGAGTGGGGCGAGGACCTGTCGCGGCACCGCGCCAAGGGCTTTTCCGAGCTGGAGGACGGCTCCTTCGACCTGATCATCTCGCTGACGCCGGAAGCCCATCACCGCGCGGCCGAGATGTCGCGCGCGCGTTCGGTGGATTTCGAGTACTGGCCCATCGCCGACCCGACCCTGGACACCGGCTCGCGCGACCAGCGCCTGGACGCCTATCGCCGGATGCGCGACGAGCTGGACCAGAGGCTGCGGGCGCGGTTCCCAAGCCCAACGACCTTTGGAGGCTGAGCCCCTGGCGCCGTCCCGTCCTATCCTTGTCCTCGCCAGCGCCAGCCCCCGGCGACTCGATCTCCTGCGCCAGGTCGGAATCGAACCCGACGCCTGCGATCCGGCCGACCTGGACGAAACCCCGCATCGCGACGAGACGCCCCGCCGCCTGGCCGAACGCCTGGCGCGCGAGAAGGCGATGGC
>JBARAK010000619.1:0-6725 GCA_049791955.1 Caulobacteraceae bacterium | reverse complement strand
CTATCACGAAGTGGCCGGCACCCTTGACGATCCGGCGCTGAGGGAAGCCCTGGCCGCCTGCCCGGCGGGCCAGCGTACGGCGGTCCGCAAGCGATCCGCCCTGGTGTTCGGGAGCGGCTGGGCGCCGACCTTCGCCATGGCGGCCTGCGCGGCGGTGCTGGTGGTGGGGGGCGGCGTGCTCTGGCGCGCCTATGGTCCGGAGACCCTTCCCACCCGTCATTTCGAAACGGCGCGGGGGCAGATGCTGTCGGTGCGGCTGGCGGACGGCTCGCGGGTGGAGCTGAACGGGAACACCAGCCTCGACGTGCAGATCGGACGCCGCGGCCGGCTGGTGTCGCTGCATCGCGGCCAGGCCTTCTTCGACGTGGTGCATGAGGCGCAACGTCCGTTCGAGGTCCGCACCGTCAGATCAAGGGCGGTGGTGCTGGGTACGGCCTTCGACCTGGACCTCACGCGCCGCGGCGTGGAGCTGTCGGTCTATCGTGGCCGGGTGCGTTTCGGTTCCGTGGCCCAGTCCGTCGCCACGGTGGACGTCGACGCCGGGCGGCGCACGGTGCTGTGGGACCAGGCTCCGGGCCCGCTGAGCCGCTTCGACGCCACCCAGGAGGACTGGCGCCAGGGCTGGCTCGACACCGATGGGATCAGCCTGGGGCGCCTGGTGGAGGAACTGAACCGGCGGGCTGGCCCCTACATCGTCAGCCAGACGCCTCGCATCGCCGCGATCCGGATCAGCGGGCGCTTCAAGCTGAACGATCCCGACCAACTGCTGGAGGCGCTCGGCCAGTCCTACGACTTCCGGGTCATCCGGCACGGTGGTCGCCTGTTGCTGGCGCCGAATGGATAATGGGTGACTGAAAGTCGTGTCATCGAACTGACGCGGCTCCGTCGAAAACAATTCAAACAGAATCTGTGTCCGGGAAGTACAGCCCGGAACGTCTTCCCAGCGCCGGCGCAGCGACGCGCCGAACGGGGGACTTCATGAAACGCTTTCCGGGCGCATCGCCCATCGCGCTTGCGGCCGCCTTGGCCGGCTCGGCCCTGCCGGTCCTGGCCCATGCGCAGGCCACGGGCGCGTCCTATGCTTCGCGCAAGGTGGCGCTGAACATCGCCTCGGGCGACCTGCGCGACGGTATCTCCGCGTTCTCGCGGGCGTCCGGCCTGCAGATCGTGGCCGACCCCGCCCTGGTCGCCGGGCGGCGCACCGGCGGCGTGCATGGCGAATACACCGTCTCGCAGGGACTGACCCAGCTGCTGAAGGGCGCGGGCCTCGGCTTCTCGCTGAACAATGCGGTGGCGGTGATCAAGGCGACGCCGCCCGAGCGCGATCCGCCCCGTCCGACCCGTGTGTCGATCTCCCCGCCCGTCACCGGCATCGAGCAAGCCAGCGGCGATGCGCCGGCCCAGGTCTCCGAGGTGGTGGTCACCGGCTACCGCCAGAGCCTGCAGAAGGCCCAGGACCTCAAGCGCATGGCCGTGGGCTCGGAGGACGACATCCTGGCCCAGGACATCGCCGCCTTTCCCGACCTGAACCTGGCCGAGTCGCTGCAGCGCATTCCCGGCATCGCCATCACCCGCGACGCGGGGGAGGGCCGCCAGATCACCCTGCGAGGCCTGGGGCCCGACTTCACCCGCACCGACCTCAACGGCATGGAGGTGCTGGGCAACACCGCTTCGGGCATGGACAACCGGGGTAACGTCAGCCGCACCCGCTCGTTCGACTTCAGCCTGTTCGCGTCGGAGCTGTTCGACAAGGTCTCGGTGCAGAAGTCCTACGCCGCCGAGCAGGACGAGGGCGGCATCGCCGGCACGGTGCAGCTCTACACGGCCAAGCCGTTCGACTATCCGGGCGCGGAATTCGTGCTCTCGGCCAAGGGCCAGACCAACACCAACACCAGTGGGGTTACGCCACGCGTGGTGGCCCTGGCCTCCGATCGCTGGGGCCCGTTCGGCGCCCTGGTGTCGGTGGCCTACAGCGAGATCAAGAGCAACGAGTACGGCTACCGCAACTGGGGCTGGGGCCAGGTCCAGTACAACCCCGCCAACGTCGGGCCCGGGATCAGCCCCGCCACCGCCGCCCAGCTGGAAGCCACCGGCCCCGGCCAGCTCTACGCGCCCCAGGCGGAATCGCCTTCGAGCTGGTATACCGACCGCAAGCGGCTGGGCGTGACCGCCGCCCTGCAGTACCAGCCGGATTCGCACCTGCACGTGGGCCTGGACCTGCTCTACGGGCGGCTGACCAACAACCGGGACGACTATGCGATCTCGGCCGGCGGCACCAACGCCCTGACCGGCAACGTCAGCGGCACCCAGGTGATCCAGTCCGCGGTGGTTGACGGGAACAGCCTGGTCGCCGGCAGCTATACCGGCGTGGACCTGCGCTCCGAACACAACATCCAGGACGACTCCACCGACTTCTACCAGGCGGTGCTGAACAGCGCCTGGACCCCCAACGACCAGCTGACCGTCAGCCTGCTGGGCGGCTATCAGCGTTCGAACTACGAGCAGCCGTTCTTCGACAAGGTCTTCCTGGAGGCGCAAAACCAGGCGTTCAGCTTCGACGACCGTCCGACCGTCCCGGTCAACACCTATGGCTTCAACGTCAACGATCCGAATGCGTGGCAATTGATGCGTCTGGACACCCAGGCGAACACCATCGACAGCCAGTACGTCAACGGCAAGGGCGACATCGCCTACGCCTTCAACACCACTTCGACCCTCAAGGTAGGTGGCGAGTACAAGGACTTCACCAACTCCGGCGCCCAGTACAACAACAAGGTCTTCTACAATGCGCCGACCCTGACCCAGCTGCCGAATTCGCTCAAGTCATCGGTGCCGGTCGACACGCTGTTCCCCTACATCGTCGGCAACGTCAACCAGACCTACGCCTATATCGGCCAGTCGCTCACCATGCCCGCCAGCGACCTGTCGCCGGGCTCGGACTACCAGGTCGAGGAGAAGACGGTCGCCGCCTATATCCAGTACGACCTCGACACCCACCTGTTCGGCTACCGTACGCGGGCCAACGTCGGCGTGCGCTACTACACCACCGATACGACCTCGTCGGGCGAGCTGAACACCGGAACCACGCTCTCGCCCGTGTCGATCAAGAACAACGATCGTGGCTGGCTGCCGGCCGCGAACCTGGCGGTGAACGTGACCGATGACTTCATCCTGCGGGCCAGCGTCAACCGCAACGTCAACCGCGCGCCGCTGTCCGACCTGGCCGCGGCCGGCACCCTGACCACCGCGCCGTTCGGCGGCAGCATCAGCGTCGGCAATCCCTACCTGAAGCCCTACAAGGCCACCTCGGTCGAGGGCTCGGCGGAATACTACTTCGACCACAACGGCTACGCCTCGCTGGGCGTGTTCTTCAAGGACATGGACTCCTTCATCACCACCGAGACCACGGTGGAGCCCTACAGCGCCACCGGCTATCCGGTGTCGTTCCTGCTACCGGGCCAGGACGGTACGGTGCCCTACAACTTCAGCCGGCCGATCAATGGCCCGGGCGCCAGCATCAAGGGGATCGAGGCGGCGTTCCAGCATGACTTCAACTTCCTGCCGGCGCCGTTCGACCATCTGGGCATGGTGACCAACGTGACCTATGCGGATGGCGACCAGGACGTGCTGATCAACGGGCAGACCTTCAACCTGCCGCTGATCAACCTGTCGAAATACTCCGCCAACGCCACGCTCTATTACGAGACCGATCGCTGGGGCGTCCGCATCTCGGAGGCCTATCGCTCGCAATACCTGGACAGCGCCGGGTCGAGCGGCAACGTCGGGGAGGGCGTCGAGGCCAGCAACAACGTCGACTTCTCCGCCCACTACAACGTCAGCAAGCACCTGAAGCTGGTGGTCGAGGGCATCAACATCACCAACCAGCCGATCGTCCAGTTCCTCGACATCCACGCCCATCGGCCGGAGGTCTATACCAACAGTGGCCGCACCTTCACCTTCGGCGCCACCTACGCGTTCTAGTTACGTAAAATACAGTCAGGAAAATCCGGCCTCGTCATCGCTCGATCCGCTTGGGCGATGGCGAGGTCTTGCATTCATATCGTCGACGGTTTCACCCTCGGAAGCCCAGGCGCTTCGAGAGCGTCCGGGCGCAGGCCAGCAGCTGGGGGATCTTCTCGTTGCGGTCGTCGTCCTCGCCCATGGCGCTGGCCGGGCCGCTGAGGTTGATGGCGGCGACCATCTGGCCGGCCCCGTCGAAGACCGGCGCCGCGATCGCCACCAGGTCGCGCTCGAACACCCCGTGCTTGTACACCCAGCCGCGCGCCCGGTCCGCCGCCGCCTGGGCGACGAGACCCTTGGGCGTGTCGACGGTGTCGGGCAGGGGCGGGAGGTCGACGCCGGTATAGAGCTGGACCAGGGCCTCCTCGCTCATGGCGCTCAGCAGGATGCGGCCGATCGAGGCGGCGTGGGCGGGCAGGCGGCTGCCGACCTCGACCCGTGAGGTGATCGCGCCGCGCGAAGCGACGTGGCACAGATAGATCACCTCGCGTCCGTCCAGCACCGCGAGGTTGGCCGAGACCCCGGCCAGGTCGCGCAGCGCCGTCAGTTCCGGACGGGCCACCGTCACCAGGTCCTGCGAAGCCAGGTACTCGAAGCCCAGGGTCAGGACGCGTGGGCCGATCTCGTAGCCTACCGGGGTGCGGCGGATCAGGCCGTGGCGCTCCAGCGTGAAGGCCAGGCGGAACGCGGTGGCGTGCGGCAGTTTCAGGTCCCGGGTGAGTTCGGCCAGGGACATCTCGCGCCGGGTCTGGGACAGCAGGGCCAGCAGCCGCATGGCCCGGTCCACCGCCGGCACGAGGTAGGGGCTGTCCGCGCCGCCGTCCGCTTCGCTGTTTTCCATGACGTCCCGCACGTGGATTGACAGGCGCAAGCGCCTCGACCTAATCTTTGAACATAATGTTCATATGTGAACATACGCGGTTTCGCACCCTTGTCAAACGGGGCGCTGGCGCCGCGGAAATCGTTGATCTGTTGAGGAGTGCGACGTGTCGGACATCGAGAAGAGCGCGGCCTATCACGGGGAATACGACACGCCGCACGTGGACCTGCGCGACTTCATCGCGCGGGCGGAGAAGGCCGGCGAACTGCTGAGGATCCAGGGCGCGGACCGCGACCTGGAGATGGGCGCGCTGGCCGAGGCCGTGGCCCACAAGAAGCTGGAGGCGCCGGCGGTCCTGTTCGAGGACGTGCCCGGGTTCCCCAAGGGCTTCCGGGTGTTTTCCGGCGGGACCAATTCCAAGAAGCGCCTGGCCATGCTGCTGGGCCTGCCGGAGGCCCACACCCTGCTCGATCTGGTGCGCGCCTATCGCGGACGGATGAAGACCCACACCCCGATCCCGCCGCGCACGGTGGAGACCGGCCCGATCTTCGAGAACATCGACCGCGACGAGGACGTCGACCTGTCCAAGTTCCCGGTCCCCAAGATCCACGAGGAGGATGGCGGCCGCTATATCGGCACTGACGACCTGGTGATCATGCGCGACCCGGACGAGGGCTGGGTCAACGCCGCCACCTATCGCGTGCAGGTGCACAGCAGGAACACCACCGGCCTGTGGATCTCGCCCGGCAAGCAGGGCCGCCAGATCCGCGACAAGTACCACAACGCCGGCAAGCCCTGTCCGGTGCTGATCTGCTGCGGCCACGACCCGGTGCTGTTCCTGGCCGCCAGCCAGGAGGTCCGCTACGGCCTGTCGGAGTTCGACTACGCCGGCGGCCACCGCGGCCTGCCGTACGACGTGGTGATGAGCGAGGTCCATGGCCTGCCCATGCCCGCCCACGCCGAGATCGTCCTGGAGGGCGAGATGCTGCCGGGCGACAACCACACCGAGGGTCCGTTCGGGGAGTTCACCGGCTATTACGCCAGTCCCCAGAGCAACCAGCCGGTGGTGCGCATCAACCGCGTCTACTACCGCAACGACCCGATCCTGACGATGGCGACGCCCATGCGGCCGCCGACCGACCTCTCCTTCGCCAAGTGCATCGTCAAGGCCGGGATGATCTGGGACGAGGTCGAGCGCGCGGGCCTGTCGGGGGTGAAGGGCGTGTGGTGCCACGAGGCCGGCATCTCGCGCATGTTCAACGTGATCTCGATCAAGCAGGGCTATGCGGGCCATTCGCGCCAGGCCGGGATGCTGGCCTCGACCTGCCAGGGCGGCGCCTATCTCGGCCGCTTCACGGTGGTGGTCGACGACGACGTGGACCCCACCGACATCTTCGACGTGCTGTGGGCGATGTGCACCCGCTGCGATCCGGCCGAGGACATCGACATCATCCGCAAGATGTGGAGCGGGCCGCTCGATCCGCTGGTGCCGCATGGATCGAAGGGCAACTACAACTCGCGCGCGGTGATCGACGCCTGCCGGCCTTATCACCGCCTGGGGGACTTCCCGAAGGTGGCGCGCGCGTCGCCGACCCTGCTGGCCGAGGTGAAGCAGAAGTTCGCCCATTTCCTCGACCAGATCTGATTTGTAGATGCTTTGTTTCGTATCGCGTGGAGTCGTTTGTGCGCAGTAAATCATAAATAAATCGGCGAAATGTTCGCCAAAAATGAAAGTCGACCGGGGCCGTTCAAGTGAGCTCTGGCGATGGGGAGGAAGTAATGTTCGAGCGGGAAAAGACCGGCGGCCGTCCACGCAGGGCGTGGCGGCTCGCCCCCTCCCTGGCGGCGCTGGCGATGGTCGCCGGCCCGTCGATCGCGTGGGCCC
>JBARAK010000618.1:0-12260 GCA_049791955.1 Caulobacteraceae bacterium | reverse complement strand
CGCTTGGGATGCAGGGCCGCCTGCAGTTCTTCCTGGGCGATCTTGCGGATGAACGCCTCGTCCGGGGCCGCGGTGGCGGCGTCGGGAATGGCGCTGGCGGTCTTGGCGGCCAGGGCCGGCGTGCTGGAGCCCACGTTCTCCGCGTCGCCGCCCGGAGCCGCCGCTGCACGGCTGTAGCCGAGATACGAACCCAGGCCCGCGCTCACCACCAGGGCGATGGCGGCCAACGAAACCGCGCCTTTGGACATGCTGGTCATGGGGCGTAGTTTAACCCTCTCCGCGCCGGATCGAAAGCCATCTACGCTCCCATCCTCAGGTCCGCTTCCTGGCGGCGCGCCAGCATGTCCTTGGGCGTCACGCGGACAAAGTGGGTCCGCGCGCTTGTCCAGGTCTCCAGCAGCTCCCGCGCCCTGGGCGAGCCCGTGGCCGCTAGGTGCGCCTCGATCAGGGCCTTCACCGCCGGCTCGTCACGGGGTTCCAGCGCGCCGGTCACCACGCTGTCGGGATTGATCCGCGTGGCGAACAGCCGGTCGTGGTCGTAGACGAACGCCTCGCCCCCGGTCATGCCGGCGGCGAAGTTGGCGCCGGTGACCCCCAGGATCACCACCAGGCCGCCGGTCATGTACTCGCACCCGTGCGCGCCACAGCCCTCCACCACCGCGTCGGCGCCGGAGTTGCGGACTGCGAACCGTTCGCCCGCACTGCCGGCCACCAGCAACCGGCCCGAGGTCGCGCCATACAGGCAGGTGTTGCCCACCAGGGCGTCCGCGCCCGGACTGGCCCCGAACCGCGGCGGCCGCACGGTGATGGTCCCGCCCGACAGCCCCTTGCCCACATAGTCATTGGCCTCGCCGCGGAGGTCGATGCGCAGGCCCTTGACCGCGAAGGCCCCCAGGCTCTGGCCCGCCGCCCCGCGCAGTTCGAGCCGCAGGGTGTCGGCCTGCAGCGAAGAGCCGAACTTGCGTACGATGGCCGAAGAGGTCCGCGTACCGATGGTGCGCATGGTGTTGGCCACCGAGTAGGTGAGCTGCATCTTCTCGCCCCGCTCCAGCAGGGGCCCGGCGTCCGCGATGATCTGGGCGTCGAGGGTGTCCTCCGGCAGAGCCTGGTAGAGCTTCACGCCATAGGGCTCGCGCGCCGCGCCCTCGACCTTCACCAGCAGCGGGTTCAGGTCCAGGTCGTCGAGATAAGCCTCGCCGCGGCTGACCTGGGTGAGCAGATCGGTGCGGCCGACGATCTCGTCTAGACGGCTGAACCCAAGCTCGGCCAGGATCTCGCGCACCTCCTCGGCGATGTGGGTGAAAAGGTTGATGACCTTCTCGGGCGTGCCGGTGAACTTGGCGCGCAGCTTCTCGTCCTGGGTGCAGACCCCCACCGGGCAGGTGTTGGAGTGGCACTGGCGCACCATCAGGCAGCCCACCGCGATCAGCGAGGCCGTGCCGATGCCGAACTCCTCCGCGCCCAGCATGGCGGCGATCACCACGTCGCGGCCGGTGCGGATCAGCCCATCGGTGCGCAGCCGCACCCGATGGCGCAGTCCGTTCAGGGTCAACACCTGATGGGCCTCGGCCAGGCCGATCTCCCACGGACAGCCCGCCTGCTTGATCGAGCTCTGGGGCGAGGCGCCGGTGCCGCCGACATTGCCGGAAACCAGGATCACGTCGGCCTTGGCCTTGGCGACGCCCGCCGCCACCGCCCCGATGCCCGACATCGACACCAGCTTCACTGTGACCCGGGCGTCGGGATTGATCTGCTTCAGGTCGTAGATGAGCTGGGCCAAGTCCTCGATCGAGTAGATGTCGTGGTGCGGCGGCGGCGAGATCAGGCCCACGCCGGGCGTGGAGTGCCGCATCCGGGCGATGAACTCGGTGACCTTGAAGGCGGGCAGCTGGCCGCCCTCCCCGGGCTTGGCGCCCTGGGCCACCTTGATCTCGATCTCGCGGCACTGGTTCAGGTACTCGGCCGTGACGCCGAAACGGCCCGAGGCGATCTGCTTCACCGCCGAGTTGGCGTTGTCGCCGTTGCTGCGGCGCTGGTAGCGCTCAGGGTCCTCGCCGCCCTCGCCGGAGACCGAGCGGGCGCCGATCCGGTTCATGGCGATGTTCAGCGTCTCGTGGGCCTCGGGCGACAGCGCACCCAGGGACATGCCGGGGGTGACGAAGCGCTTGCGGATGCCGTTGACGCTCTCCACCGCCTCGATCGGTCCGGGCTTGCGATCCGAACGCCAGGCCAGCAGGTCGCGCAGGGACACCGGCCCGACCTCGCGCGTCATCTTCGAATAGGCCTTGAAGGCCTTGAAATCGCCCGTGTTGCACGCGTGCTGCAAGCGATGGATCAGCGCCGCTTCATAGGCGTGGGGCTCGCCCGAGGCACGCACCTTGTAGAAGCCCCCGATCGGGATGGCCGCCTGCGGCGGCGTCCAGGCCGCGGCGCGCTCCTCGAGCATCCGAGCCTCCAAACCGGCCAGGCCGATGCCGGAGATGCGGGAGCTCATGCCGGGGAAGTATTCCGCCACCAGCGCCCGGGACAGGCCGACGGCCTCGAACTCATAGGCGCCGCGGTATGAGGAGATGACCGAAATCCCCTTCTTGGCCAATATCTTGAGCAGTCCAGCTTCGATGGCGTGCTTGAAGTTCAGCACCACGTCGCGCAGCGTCCGGCCGGGGTAGAGGCCCCGCTCCAGCCGGTCCTGGATGGTCTCCTGGGCCAGGTAGGCGTTCACCGCCGTGGCGCCCACGCCGACCATCACCGCATGCTGGTGGCTGTCGAACACGCCGGCCGAACGCACGATGATCGACACGTACGAGCGCAGGCCCTCGTCGACCAGGCGCGCGTGCACGCCGCCGGTGGCCAGGATCATCGGCAGGGGGATGCGCTCGGCGTCGCCCTTCTCGTCGGTCAGCACGATCTGCACGGCGCCGTTGCGGATGGCGTGGACCGCCTCGTTGCGGATGCGGTCCAGCGCGGCGCGCAGCGCGTCGCCGGGCCGGGCCTCGGGCGCGGGGACCGGCATGGTGCAGTCGATCACCGAGACGCGGCTCTGGCCGAACATGGCCAGCATGCGCTCGTACATGCCGGTGGTGATCACCGGGCTGTCCAGAACGAACACCTCGGTCTGGGTCTCGTCCTGGGCC
Organism: Caulobacteraceae bacterium; assembly: GCA_049791955.1. Lineage (GTDB taxonomy): Bacteria > Pseudomonadota > Alphaproteobacteria > Caulobacterales > Caulobacteraceae > CAHJWH01. Next base: position 9,126 of record JBARAK010000618.1, on the reverse strand, counting down.
AGGATGTTGCCGAGGTTCTTGAACCGGGTCTTCAGGCTCATCCCCGCCGCTTCCCGCAGCGGATCGATTGGCGGGTTGGTCACCTGGGCGAAGTTCTGGCGGAAGAAGTCGCTCAGCGGCCGGGGACGGTTGGACAGCACCGCCAGCGGGCTGTCGTCGCCCATCGAGCCGATGGCCTCCTTGCCGTCCATCGCCATGGCGTCGAGGATCATCTCGATCTGCTCGAGCGTCATGCCGGCGGCGGCCTGACGACGTCCCAGCGCCTCGCCCTGGAAGCGGCGCGGCTCGGGCCCGGGCCCGACCATGGCCTCCAGGTCGACCATGTTCTCCAGCCAGCGGGTGAACGGGTGGGCGTTGGCGAGTTCGTCCATCAGTTCGATCTCGCCGAACAGCCGGCCCGCCTGCATGTCGACCGCGATCATGCGGCCGGGCGAGACGTGCATGCGACGCAAGACGCGGTCATCGCCGACCCCGGTCATGCCGGCTTCCGAACCCACGATCAGCAGGCCGTCGACGGTTTCGGTGACGCGCAGCGGACGCAGGCCGTTGCGGTCCTTGCCGGCCACGACCCAGCGGCCGTCGGTGGCGCACACCGCCGCCGGTCCGTCCCAGGGCTCCATCACCGCATTGCAGTAGGCGTAGAGCGCCTGGTGCTCGGTGCTCATGGTTCCGCCCGCCGCGTCCGAGGACCAGGCCTCGGGCATCAGCAGCGCCTTGACCATGGGCGCGGGACGGCCGGCGCGCACCAGCATCTCGTAGACGTTGTCGAGCGCCGCGGAGTCCGAGCCGCCTGTCTGCACCACCGGCTTGACGATCTCGCCATGCTCGCCGAAGGCGTCCGCCGCCATGCGGATCTCGTGGCTGCGCATCCAGTTGATGTTGCCGCGCACGGTGTTGATCTCGCCGTTGTGGGCCAGCATCCGGAACGGCTGGGCGAGACGCCACTCTGGGAAGGTGTTGGTGGAGTAGCGGGCGTGGAAGATCGCCACCGCCGCCTCGAACCGCGGATCGCGCAGGTCGGGATAGAAGGCGTCGACATCGCCGCAGCGGAACATGCCCTTGTAGATCAGGGCCTTGGCCGACAGCGAGCAGATGTAGAAGCCCGGCAGCTTGACCTGCTCGACCCGCTGCTCGATCCGGCGGCGGCACAGGTACAAGGCGCGCTCCAGCGCCTCCCCGTCCAAGCCGTCCGGCGGGGCCAGCATGATCTGCTCGATCTCGGGCCGCACGGCCGCCGCGCGCTCGCCCAGCACCGAGGAGTCGATGGGGGCCTGGCGCCAGCCGTAGATGTAGAAGCCGAAGCGCAGCACCTCGGTCTCGACGATGGTGCGCGCCAGTTCCTGCGCCCCGATGTCGGTGCGCGGCAGGAAGATCATCCCCACCACGATCGGGCCGCGCCGCAGCTTGTGGCTGATGCGGGCCACATGCTCGGCGAAGAAGGCCTGGGGCACGCTGACCATCACGCCCGCGCCGTCGCCGGTCTTGCCGTCGGCGTCCACCGCGCCCCGGTGCCAGACGGCCTTCAGGGCGGAGATGGCCAGCTCCACCACCTCGCGGCGGGGCTTGCCGTCGATGGCGCAGACCAGGCCCACGCCACAGGCGTCGCGCTCGGAGGCCGGATCATAGGCGTGGCCCGCGATCAGCTGTTCGCGGTTGGCCAGGTATTGCTCGACGTCGTGGCTCATGCCGCCACCCCTTGGAATTCGGCGTCGCGGAGCGACTGTTCGGCGGTCTCGCCACGGATATAGCGATCGATGGACAGGGCGGCGTCCTGGCCGTCCTTCACGCCCCAGACCACCAGGGAGGCCCCGCGTACGATATCACCGCCCGCGAATACACCGGGCAGGCTGGTCATGTTGTTCTCGTCCACCGTCAACGTGCCGTAACGGCTGACGCGCAGTTCGGGCGCCCCAAACAGACCGGGCAGGTCCTCGGGCTCGAAGCCCAGGGCCTCGATCACCAGTTGAGCCGGTACGTCGAACTCCTCGCCGTGGGCCTCCTCGACCGAACGGCGCCCGCTGGCGTCGGGCGGCCCCAGGTGCATGCGCACGGCGCGGACATGGTCCACGCTCTGGGCGTCGCCGTGGATGGCCTTGGGCGCGGCCAGCCATTCGAAGCGCACGCCCTCCTCCTCGGCGTGGGTCACCTCGCGGTGCGAGCCCGGCATATTGCCCCGGTCGCGCCGGTACAGGCAGGTGACCGAGCGGGCGCCCTGGCGCACGGCGGTGCGCACGCAGTCCATGGCGGTGTCGCCGCCGCCGACCACCACCACGTCCTTGCCCGCGGCGTCCAGGCGGCCGCTGTCGAACTCCGGGACCTCGTCGCCGAAGCCCAGCCGGTTGGAGGCGATCAGGTAGTCCAGGGCCCGCACCACGCTGTCGGAGCCGACGCCCGGCCCGGTCAGGCGGCGCGCATTGTAGACGCCCGTGGCGACGAACACCGCCGCGTGGCGCTCGCGCAGCTCCTCCAGGCTGGCGTCGCGCCCGACCTCGAAGTTCAGCACGAAGCTCACGCCGCTGTCGGCCAGACGCTGGGTGCGGCGCGCCACCACCGGTTTTTCGAGCTTGAAGCCCGGGATGCCATAGGTGAGCAAGCCGCCGGCGCGGTCGTAGCGGTCGTAGATCGTCACCTGGTAGCCCAGTCGCCGCAGCCAGTCGGCCGCCGCGATTCCGGCCGGCCCGGACCCGATGATCCCCACGGACTGTGACTTCTCCTCCGACGGGACGATCGGCTCGATCCAGCCCTGTTCCCAGGCGGTGTCGCTGATGTGGCGCTCGACCGCGCCGATAGTGACGCTCTCCCAGCCCGATTGCTCCAGCACGCAGGCGTCTTCGCACAGGCGGTCCTGCGGGCAGATACGGCCACATATCTCCGGCAAGGCGCTGGTGGCCTCGGACAGCCGCCACGCATCCTGCATCCGCCCGTCGGCGGCCAGGCGCAGCCAGTCCGGGATGTTGTTCTGCAGCGGGCAGCCGGTCTGGCAGAACGGCACGCCGCACTGCGAGCAGCGCGAAGCCTGTTTGCCCCCTTGCGGCGGCGTGAAGCCGGCGTAAATCTCGGAGAAGTCGCGCGCACGTTCGCTCACGGCCCGTTTATTGGGGCTATGCTGGATGACAGTGACGAACTCGGACATGCGTTGGGTCATGATGGCCTCGCGCGCGTAAAGAACTATGGACTGCGAACCGGCGAGAAATAGGGGAATTTTTCCCCACGCAAAGCAATTTTGCGGGAGCGCGGGGTATGACTTGCCGCGGCAAACCGTCTTTGCGCGGAACTTACCCCCTAACTCGCACCCCCAGCATGGTCGAGGCTGATGAACGGCGCAACCCCCTGGCCCCGCCTCCGCTGGCGCGATGGACAGGCGACGGCGGGTGAACGGGATATCCCCGACGAGACGCCCGTCGCCCTGACCTACGACGCCTCCACCTATGCGGTGATGATGGCCACGCCCCAGGACCTTGAAGATTTCGCGCTCGGGCTCAGCCTGACCGAAGGCGTGGTGGCCTCAGCCGCCGATATCCGCGACATCGAGATCGTCCATAGCGAACTCGGCGTCGAGGCGCGGATGTGGCTGGCGCCGGGCCACCGGGAGGCCCTGGCCAACCGCCGCCGCCGGATCGCGGGCCCCACCGGCTGCGGCCTGTGCGGGATCGACAGCCTGACCGAGGCGGCGCGCAATCCACCGAAGGTGAAGGGCGAGCTGCGCCTTTCGCCCCAGGACATCCTCCAGGCCATGGCCGCCCTCTCGCCGGCCCAGGTCCTGGGCGAGCGCACCCGCGCCGTCCACGCCGCCGGCTTCTGGACGCCAGCCCAGGGCCTGGTCGCCCTGCGCGAGGACGTCGGCCGGCACAATGCGCTCGATAAGCTGGCCGGCGCGCTCGCACGCCTGGGCCAGGCCGGATCGGAGGGCGCGGTGCTGCTGACCAGCCGGGTGTCGGTGGAGATGGTGCAGAAGACCGCGGTGATCGGCGCCCCGATCCTGATCGCCGTCTCGGCCCCGACCGAGTTCGCCGTGCGCACCGCCGAGGCCGCCGGCGTGACCCTGGTTGCGGTGGCGCGGCCGGATGGGTTCGAGGTCTTCACCCATCCCGAGCGGATCGCCTTCCCGTGATCCCTCCGCCCCAGGTCCTGGGCCTGATCCTGGCCGGCGGACGGTCGAGCCGGTTCGGTCGCGAAAAGGCCGCCGCAGAGATCGATGGCCGTCCGATGCTGGAACGGATCGCCGAAGTGCTGGCGCCCCACGTCTCGGCGCTTGCGGTCAATGCGCCGCCGGACCGTTGGTCGGCCGGTTTCGCCCGCGAACGTGGCCTGCCGCTGCTTCCGGACGCACCGGGCGATCCCGACGGCCCGCTCTCGGGGGTGAAGGCGGGTCTTGTCTGGGCTAAGGCCGCCGGCGCGGACCTGCTGGTGACCACGCCCTGCGACACGCCCTTCCTGCCGCCGGACCTCGTGTCCAGGCTGGTGAGCGCCCTGACGCAAACCTCGGGCGCGGCCGTGGCGCGAACGTCGGAGGGCCTCCAGCCACTATGCGCGGTGTGGCGCTGCGACCGCCTGGAAACGATACAGGCGGCCCTCGCGGAGGGGCGACACCCGTCGACCCGCTCGGTGCTGGATGCGCTCGATGCGGTGGAGGCCGTCTTCGACGACCCCCACGCTTTCGATAATATCAATACGCCGCAGGACCACGCACGCCGCGGCGGCTGAAGCGCGGCTTGCCTAGTGCGCCGTGTCCGTCCGGTAGCGGCCGAACCACGCCATGATCGCCGCCGCTTCCGCCGCTTCCTGCGAAGGCCGCTCCGCCAGGGCTTCGTGGGAGGCGCCCGGCACCCGGATCATGGCGGTGGGGACGCCGCGCAGCTGCAGGGCGTCGAAGAACTGCTCCGCCTCGCTCGACGGCGTGCGGTGATCCTCCTCGCCGACCATCAGCATGGTGGGCGTGCTCACATTGCCGACCAGCGACAGGGGCGAACGCCGCCAGTAGTACTGGGGGTCCTCCCACGGCATCTTCCCGAACCAGTACTTGGCCATGAAGGTGTAGCCGTCCACGGTCAGCACTTCGCTGGTCCAGTTGATCACCGGCTTCTGCGCCACCGCCGCCTTGAAGCGCGTGGTCTTGCCGACGATCCAGGAGGTGAGCAGGCCGCCGCCCGACCCGCCGGTGACGAACAGGTTGTTGGGATCGACGAAGCCCTTGGCGATCACGGCGTCGACCGTGCTCATCAGGTCGTCGTAATCCTGGCTCGGATAGTTGTCGTTGATCAGATTGGCGAACTCGTCGCCGTACGAGGTCGAGCCGCGCGGGTTGGCGTAGACCACCACATAGCCCGCCGAGGCGTAGAGCTGCAGCTCGGAGGCGAAGTTGGGTCCGTAGGCCGAGAACGGACCGCCGTGGATCTCCAGGATCATCGGGTACTTGCGCGACGGGTCGAAGCCGGGCGGCGTCATCACCCAGGCGTCGATCGGGCGCTTGTCGTAGCTGGAAGCCACGGTCATGTGCTCGACATTGGCCAGGGTCTTGCCGGCGAACAGGTCCGCATTCAGCGCGGTCAGGCGCTTGGGCGAGCCGCCCGTATGCGCCACACCCACGTCGGTGGGATGGGCCGCGTCGCCCATGGTGAAGGCGACCGTCCCGTTGTCGGCCACGGTGAAGGCGCCACCGTTGTACGGCCGGTCCAGCTCCTGGCCGCCGAGCCCCTCGGCGATGGTCTGCATGTGGCCGTCCAGGCCGATCCTGGCGACCTTGGTCACCCCATGGTCGGCATAGCCGAAGAACAGGCTGCGCCCGTCGGCGGCCCAGCGCGGCCGCTCCACCGAACGGTCGAACCCGTCGGTGAGCGACTTCGGCGTCCCCCCGTCCAGGTCCATGACGTAGAGGCGGCTGTTCTCGTAGCCGCGCTGCTTGTCGTCATAGCCGACCCAGGCGATGCGCTTGCCGTCCGGCGACACCGTGGGCGCGCGATCGGGGCCCACCCGGTGGGTGAGCGCCTTCAGGCCGCCATCGGCGATGGACAACCGGAACACCTCCGAATTCATCGGGTCCAGCTCCCAGTTCTTCTCCCGCTGGGCGGAGAAGATCAGGCTGCGGCCATCCGGGGTGAACGAGATCGGACCGCTGTCGTCATAGTCCCCGAAGGTGAGCTGCTCGGGCGAGCCCCCCTCGGCGGAGACGATGAACAGGTGGTCGTAGCCGGGCTTGAGGTAGCCCACGTCGTCCTCGCGGTAGTGGACGCGGGTGATGATCTTCAGCGGCTCGGCCCACTTGGCGCCCTCGGGCTTGGCCAGGGGCGCGCCCAGGCGGACCGGATCGCTGGCCACCAGCATGGTGAAGGCCAGCCGGCTTCCATCCGGCGACCAGGCGATGTCGCCGGGCGCTTCGGGCAGGTTGGCGACCCGCGCGACCGCACCGGTGGCGATCCAGCGCACGAACAGCTGGGGATGGCCATCCTCGCCGGCGGCGACATAGGCCAGGCGCTTGCCATCGGGCGACCATCGCGGGCGGGATTGCGAGGTGGTGTTGCTGGCCAGCGGCTGCTGGGCGCCGGTGGCCGCATCGACCAGCCAGATCGAGCGTCGCGCCCGATCGGTCATGATGTCGTAGCTGGTGCGCACGTAGGCGACCACGCCGCCGTCAGGGCGGATCTGGGGGTCCGCCGCATACTCCAGCGCGAACAGGTCCTTGGGCTGGAACGTCCGCGCCGCGGCGTCGCCGCCCTGCGCCGAAGCCGACCCGGAAAACGCCAAACCGGACAACGCCGCAGCCATGGCCGCAGCGGCAAACAACCTGTGCATTCTCGCCCTCCCCGTTCGAACGACGTCACCCTATCCCAGCAACGGGCGGCGACAAGCGTTCACCGCGCGAAAGCGGCTCAGGACGGGCGGCGCCTCCGGCGGAGCGAAAGGCGCCAGCGGCGCAGGCGATGGAAACGGCGGGGAATGAACACCCGCTCGCTGCGCAGGAGCTCGTGCCAGATCACCGGCCACACCTCGCCCCGCAGCAGGCGGCGCAGGGGGTAGCCGTAGCGCGGATAGCGGCGCTGCATGACGATGAACCTGCGCCGCCAGCGGATGGAATTCCTCAGCACCAGGATCAGACCCAGCACCAGCAGGAAGCCCAGCAGATGGGTCGGCAGGAACGCGCCAACCAAACCCACCAGCATAAGCACGAAGCCAAAGGCGACGATGACGCCACGCAGCAGACGCTTCAGGCGGTGGATCATCGGCTGGGCGCCGCGCAGCCGTCCGCGCCTCGAACCCTCAGAGGGTTTGTAGGAACGCCTCGTAGGCGGCCTTGTCCATCAGCTTCTCGACTTCGGCGGGGTCCGACAGCTTGAGCTTGGCGAACCAGCCATTGCCTTCCGGCGCCTCGCTGACCGTTTCGGGCGTATCGCCCAGCCCGGTGTTGGCTTCCACCACCTCGCCCGAAACCGGGGCGTAGATGTCCGAGGCGGCCTTCACGCTCTCCACCACGGCCAGGTTGTCGCCGGCCTTCACCTGCTTGCCGACCTCGGGCAGTTCGACGAACACGACGTCGCCAAGCTGCTCCGCGGCGTAGGCCGTGATCCCCACGCTGGCCACGTCGCCTACGACCTGCACCCACTCGTGGTCCTTGGTGAATCGCATCGTCATCCCCTGGTTCGGCGCGCAAGCGGGCGCGCAACGTCACATCCGTTCCGGCGTCTCTATGCCGAGAAGTTCCAAAGCGCACATAAGCTGTTTCATTGCAGCTCGGCAAAGGGCGATACGCGATCCCCGCGTGGCTTCGGAGCCGACGGCCAACACCGGGCAGGCGGCGTAGAACCGCGAGAAGCTCTGGGCCAGGCGGTAGGCGTGCTCGGCCACGAAGCTCGGCGCGCGCTTGTCGTAGGCCTCCTGCACGGCCGTGTCGAAGGCGTCGAGCACCAGGGCCAGTTCACGTTCCGCGGGCTCCACGATGGCGATCTGACCGGGCGCGGCGCCCTGGTCCTCGGCCTTGCGCAGCAGGCTCTTGATCCGCACCGCCTGGTACAGCAGGTACGGCCCGGTCTTGCCCTCGAAGCTGGTGAAGCGGTCGAGGTCGAAGACGTAGCTGGTGCCCCGGAAGTTCGAGAGGTCGGCGAACTTCAGCGCCGCCACCGCCACCTTGTGCGCAGTGGCCTCGAACTCCGCCTCGCCGAGCTCGCCGCCCAAGCCGGCCTCATGCAGGCGGTCGCGGGCCTTGGCGGTGGCGGTCTGGATCAGGTCGTGCAGCTTCAGCACCCCGCCTTCGCGGGTCTTGAAGGGCTTGCCATCGGCGCCGTTCATGGTGCCGAAGCCGATGTGCTCCAGCGTCCCGTCCTGGGCGTAGCCGGCGAGGTAGGCGGCGCGAAACACCTGCTCGAAGTGATCGGCCTGGCGCTGGTCCACCACATAGAGGATCAGCTGCGGGTCGAAGCTGGCGCGACGGTCGACGATGGTGGCCAGGTCGGTGGTGCCGTACATGGCCGAGCCTTCGGACGAGATCACCAGCAGGGGCGGCAGCTCGCGCTTGTCGCCCTCACGGGCCACGCGCACGATCCGGGCGCCCTGATCCTCGACCAGCAGGCCCTTGTCGGCCAGGGTCCGGACCATCTCCGGGATCAGCGGGTCGGCGTCGCTCTCGCCCTTCCAGAGGTCGAAATCCACGCCGAGCGCATGGAACTCACGCTGCAGGGCCGAGCGGCTGACCGCCACGAAATGAGCCCACAGGGCGCGATAACCTTGACGGCCGGCCTGCAGCTCGGCGGTGGCGCGGCGGGCGCGGTCGCGGAACTCGGGCTCGGACTTGGCGCGGGCGGCGGCCTGCGGATACAGGCGCTCCAGGTCCTCCAGGGTGACCGGGCTCTCCGCGGGAAAGGGGCCTTCGCCTCCCGCCAGGAATGGCGAAGCGGGATCGGCCTCGCCCAGGGCGGTGATCAGCAGCCCCATCTGGAAGCCCCAGTCGCCGAAGTGGGCGTCGCCCAGCACCTCGTCGCCGCGGAAGCGGAAGATGCGCTTCAGCGATTCGCCGATGATGGAGGCGCGCAGGTGGCCCACGTGCATGGGCTTGGCGACATTGGGGCCGCCGAAGTCGACCAGCACGCGCCGGGGGGCCTCGACCGCGCCCGCGCCCGCCAGGGCGCTGGCCTCGAC
>JBARAK010000617.1:0-1730 GCA_049791955.1 Caulobacteraceae bacterium | reverse complement strand
CTGGTAGGTGGCGTGGGCGCCCTCGCCGGCATATTGCACAGGCGCGGACTGGCAGCCGGCCACGACGGCCCCGACCGACGCGATCACCACCAGCCCTGACCCCGGTCTTCCCCGCATCCGCGCCCTGTAACGGTCAACCCGCAGAAATTACAGCACTCCTGTCGCACCGAACTGTGGCCGGTTGCAGCCGTAAGATTTCAGAATCGCCATCAGGCAGCGGCGTCAAACCTGGTGCGCGCCTCGCGGATGGTGGGGAAATTCGCCTCCGCCCATTCGACCAGGCCGGCCAGCGGGGCCATGGCCGACTGGCCCATGGCGGACAGCCGGTACTCCACGCTCGGCGGCTTGGTCGGGAACACGTGGCGGGTGGCCAAGCCGTCGCGCTCCAGATCGCGCAGGGTCTGGGTCAGCATCCGCTTGGAGATGTCGGGGATGATCCGGTGCAGCTCGCTGAAGCGGCGGGGCGTCTCCGCCAGGGCGGCCAGGACCAGCAGGGTCCACTTGTCCCCGATGCGGTCGAGCACGTTGCGGATCGGGCAGGCCGCCGCGTCGAAGCCCTGATCCCGCCAGTCGCCGAAGCGGGTCGCCATCGGCGCATCGCCAGTCATCGAGGTTACCTCCAGCTCACCTGAACACAAAAAACCGCCTCCTTACGTACGGCGTCATAGGTTCTTATACAAGACGAAGTCTCAATTGGAGACCATAAAGGACCCTCCCCATGGCCGACCACCAGCCTCGCCTCATCGTCACCGGCGCCAGCGGACAGCTGGGCGCCCTGGTCGTGGAGCGCCTGCTCGAAACCGTCCCCGCAGGCCGCATCGTGGCCCTCGCCCGCAATCTCCAGACCGTCGAGGGCCTGGCCGCGCGCGGCGTGCAAATCCGCGCCGCCGACTACGCCCGCCCCGAGACCTTGGACACCGCCTTCCAGCCAGGCGACCGCGTGCTGCTGATCTCTTCCAACGCCCTGGGCCAGCGCGTCGCCCAGCACGACAACGTGATCCGCGCCGCGGCCCGGGCTGGCGTGGGCCTGCTCGCCTACACCAGCATCCTGCACGCCGACGCCTCGCCGCTGGGCCTGGCCGAAGAGCACCGCCCGACCGAGGCGGCCCTGAAGGCGTCCGGCCTGCCGTTCGTGATCCTGCGCAACGGCTGGTACGCCGAGAACTACACCGCAGCCATGCCCGCCATCCTGGCGCACGGCGCGGTGATCGGCAGCGCGGGGGACGGGCGGATCTCGTTCACCGCGCGGGCCGACTACGCCGCCGCGGCCGCCGCCGTGCTCACCTCGCAGGAGGACCTGAACGGCCGCGTCTTCGAACTGGCCGGCGACGCCGGCCACACCCTGGCCGAGTTCGCCACAGAGATCGGGCGCCAGACCGGCAGGCCCATCCCCTACCGCGACCTGCCGGAGGCCGACTATGCGGCGGCCCTGGTCGGAGCCGGCCTGCCGGAAGAGGTTGCGAAGCTGCTGGCCGACAGTCACGTCGGCGCATCCAGGGGCGTGCTGTTCGACGACAGCCGCGAACTCAGCCGCCTGATCGGACGCCCGACCACGCCGCTGGCGCGGAGCGTCGCGGAGGCTTTGGCGCGGAGCTGAGCCTGATCAGGCCGGGCTGGTGATCCAGCGCCGGGGCCACTTCCAGCCCAGCGCCTTCACCTGTCCCGGCCCCAGCGCCAGGGACTTGAGCGCCGCCGCCGACAGGGTGCAGATCGCTTCGACCGGCTCCATG
>JBARAK010000616.1:0-3708 GCA_049791955.1 Caulobacteraceae bacterium | reverse complement strand
GGCGTTGATGCTGAAGATGTCCGAGAGGCTCTGGCCGCTGACCACCGCGATGTCGACGTTAGCCAAAGACTCGCCCGCGCCAGTCGTGATCACGGTGACGCTGTTGTCGGTGCCGGAGTAGATGCTGGGCAGGATCTCGGACTGGCTCAGCGTGCCGCCGGGCAGGCGGATGGTCCCCTGGTTGTAGATCTGGGCCGCGGACAGGGCGGCCCCGGCCGCCCCGGTGACCTGGCCGCCGGGCGCCACCTCGAACTCGATCAGGCCGCCGAAGTTCAGGCTGATCGGGGCCTGGTCGAAGGCGTCCGCCTGGATCACCGGCGACAGCACGCCGGCGATCTGTCCGCCGGTGGCCAGGGCCTTCAGCGCCGCGATCTGCTGGCCGTTCAGGTGGTTGGAATAGCCGCTCTGGGTCAGATTCAGGGTCTGGCCGTTCTGGACGGTCAGGATCTGGGTCGCCAGCACGGCGTTGAAGCCGCCGAGCCCATTGCTGAAGGTGTTGGGCAGCAGGTCGGTGGCGTAGGAGGTGATGTTGTAGGTCCCGAACCCGGCCTGGGAGAAGAAGTCCAGCGGCAGCTCGGTCCCGTTGGCAGCTATGCCGTTGCCGAACGCGATCGAGGGGGTGATCAGCGAGAAGGTCCCGCCGCCGCCGGCGAAGCCGTAGCCGCGGATCGTCCCGTCGCCGATCGCCACCTGCGAGGTGATCGCGCCCGGATTGATCGGGATCGCCCCGTTCGGGATTCCATTCACCCGGAAGCCTGGGATGTAGCCGGTGCCTGTGGCGACACCGTTTTCGCCTTTTGGGGTGTTCAATTGGAACGGGAAATAGGCAGTGTAGTCGACCAGGGCGACGCTGCCGCCCTTGCCGGTCAGGGTCAGGGCGCCGTTCGGGGCCACGTAGCCGCCGGCCGACACGTCCACCAGCGAATTGGGTCCGTCGATCAGGATGCTGCCGCTGATGTCGGTGGTGCTGGTCGGGTCGTTCCCCGCCTTGGTCTGGGCCACGGTGCCGATGTCGCCCGCGCCGGGGTTGGCGCTGAAGCCCAGCAGGTCCTCGCGCGGCGCCACCGAGATGTTGACGCTGCCGCCGTTGATATAGGCCGGCCCCACGAACGATCCGGGCGTGGCGCCCAGGTCGTTGCTCCACAGCCCCGCCGCCGAGAGCTGGCCGTTCACCACCACGTCGTAGTCGCCGGCCACGGGCGCGGTCGGGTTGAAGATCGAGCCGGTCAGCGAGTTCACCGTGGCCACGCTGATGGTCCCGGCGGGTGCGGTGATGGAGCCGTTGATGGTGATCGCGCGCCCGGTGATGGCGGTGAACACCCCGCTCGGCGCCAGGGTCAGGTCGGCCCCGCTCTCCACTGTCAGCGAGCCGGAGGTGTACAGCGACAGCTGTCCCAGCCCCATGTCGTCCAGGGCCGAGGCCGACAGCACCAGGGTCTGCTGGTCGGCGGTGGACAGGGTGGTGTCGGCCGCCCGCGCCGTCGCCGGCGGAACGAGGCCGCCGGAGCCGTTCACCGAGGCGGTCGGGCCGTAGCTGAGGTTGGCGGTGCTGGTCGGGGTCGGGCCGCTGACGATGTCGATGTCGCCGCCGGCGAGTGTCGCGCTGTTGGCGGTGTCGCCGCCGTTGCCGGCTGCCTCGATGATCGAGAGGAAGCCGCCCACCGGCAACTGCGAGCCCACGGCCTGGACCTGGCGCTGGTCGCCGAACACCGTCGGCGTCCCGGTGCCGGGCTGGGCGGTCTCCTTCTGCACCGGGCCGGGGAAGGCGTCGGCGTAGACGGTGCCCTGCAGGCTCGGCTCGGAGCTGACGATGGTCAGCGATCCTGCGTCCGAACCCTGGGTGTAGGCGTTCTCGAAGTGGCCGCCGGAGAGCAGGGGGTTGGCGAAGGTCTGGCTGATGCCGTAGCGCGGCTGGACGGCGGTGAACCCGTTGTAGACGCCGAGGTAGACTTGGTCGGGGTCGGCGCTGCCGATGTTGACGATGGTTCCGTCCGCCGCGATCAGTTGGGTGGTCTGCACCCAGCCGGCCTGGAAAGTCTCCCACCCGCCGGAGATGTCGATCACCGCGCCGGGCTTGATGATCACATCGGGCGTTCCGCTACCGCTGCCGTTGCCGGGGGCGCCGATCACCACGTTGCCGCCCTTGGTCATCAGCTGCGAGGCGGTGACGCCGACCTGCTGGGCGAAGGCCTGGGCCGGGATCAGCGGCGAGCCGACCCAGGTCACCCCATCCGCCAGCACCCCGGACAGCCGCGGGTCGACCGTCACCGTGATCCCGTCCAGGCCGCGCTGGGTGGGGGTGTCGGCGGTGTCGTTGGCGGTCACCGGCTCGATGGTCACCTCGTTGGTCGAGGCGGCGACCTGGACGTTCTTGAGCCCCGAGGCGTCGATCACCGCCCCGCTGTCGATGAACACCCGCCCGCCGGACGCGGTGGAGGTGGGCAGGCCTGGATCGGCGCCGATGTAGATGTTGGCGCTGGGCGCATAGATCAGGCTGCCCGAGGCGATATCGATGTTGGCGCCCGGGCCGAGGGCGCCGGTGGTGGGGAGAACGCCGCCGATGCTGATCTGCGACGGCTTGAAATCGGCCAGGGACGTGGGGTCCTGGGGAATAGTGGCGTCGTCGTCGGGGGTGATGGCGATGACGCTGGTCGGGGCCAGCACGATGTTGGCGCCGCCGAGCTGGATGAAGCCGTTGCGCGAGACGCTGGTGGTGGCGGTGATGGTTCCGGCGTTGATGATCGAGCCACTGGCCGTGCCGGTAAGGGAGGCGTAGCCCTCGGAGGACTGGATCAATCCCGTCGCGGTGTTGTCGACATAGTCGGAGGTGAAGCTCGAGTTCACCTGGTCCGCCTCGTCTACGGACGAGATGGCCAGGCCGCGGATGTTGGGATTGTTGCCGTTGTCGGAGGTTCCATCCGATGCCGTCAGGGTCACGATGCGGCCGGAAACCAGGCTGACCTGCCCCTGTGACGAGGTCAGGGCGCCTGAATTGGTCACCTGGGGAGCCGCGAGGATGATGTAGCCGCCTTGCCCGCTGGTGATCTGGGCGCCGGCTTGTACGGTGACGGCGCCTTCCAGCATCGGGTCGGCGGTGGTGACCGGATTATTCCCGACCGAGGTCGTAATGGCCTGACCCGAGAAGGTTTCGCTGTCCGCGCCCGAAATCAGCAGGCCGTCGGTTAGGAACGCCTGGTCGCGATTGGCGATGGTGGAGGCCCCATTGCTCCCTCCCAGCAGATTCAGCTGAGATCCGATCTCCAGGCTGGTGGCGATCAGGGAGTTGGTGTTCACCTGGGCGGTGGGGCCGAACAGGATGCCGTTCTGGTTGATCACCAGCACCGTGCCCTGTGCCTTGATCGAGCCCAGGATCTGGCTGGGGGCGGGGGCCAGGTTCGGATTGCGCAGGCCGGTGGTGGGGTCGAGCTGGCCGACCACCCGGTTCAGCACCACCCAGCCCGGCTGGGCCACGCCGTTCTGGCTCTGGTCGAAGTTCAGGGTGGTGTTGGCGCCGACGTTGAAGGTGGTCCAGTCCAGGATCGCGCGCGAGGCGGTCTGCTGCACGTCCACCGTCACCGCCCCGTTGGCGGCCACGCTCTGCGTCGGCAGGTTGGCGCCCTGCCAGGTGTTCAGGCCGGTGGGATCGTTGGCGGCCAGCGTCGGATTGGCCACGGGCGCGAGGCCGCCGGGGGCCAGGCCGTTGGGGAC
>JBARAK010000615.1:0-2121 GCA_049791955.1 Caulobacteraceae bacterium | reverse complement strand
ATGTACGCCTTCTTCCGCGTGGCGGGGCAGACCGGGTCGGTCGCCCTGGCCAAGCGGCTGATCGCCGAGGCCGGCCTGGGACTGGCTCCCGGGGCCGCCTTCGGGCCACACGGGGAAGGCTGGCTGCGCTGGTGCTTCGCCGCCGCGCCCGACGCCCTCGACGAAGGCCTGCAGCGCCTGGCCAACTGGCTCGGCCGAAACCGCTGACCCCGGGCGGGGGCAAGGCCATCACGATTTTTTGCGCCGACAGGGCATAAATCCCGGCCTTCGCGATTATATTGGCGTCAATTCGTGCGCACCGCCGGCCCTACGGGGAACCGCCGCGCCGACCGCCTGGAGAGATCGCGTAATGAGTCAGAACGATAACTTCCTCGGCCTGGACGGCTTCGAGTTCGTCGAGTTCACCAGTCCCGACCCGGACCGCATGATCGGCCTGCTGGAGCAGCTCGGCTTCGTCGCCGCCTCGCGCCATCGCGAGCGCGACATCGTCCGCTACAAGCAGGGCCGCATCAACCTGCTGGTCAACCGCACGCCCACCGGCCAGGCGGCGGCGTTCCGCGCCGCCCACGGTCCGTCGGCCAACGGCATGGCCTTCCGGGTGCATGACGCCAAGGCCGCCTATGCCGAGGCGATCAAGCGCGGGGCCAAGCCGGCCGACGCGGCGTCGAGCGCGCTGGGCGACGGCGCCCTGGTGCTGGAAGGCATCGGCGGCAGCCTGCTCTACCTGGTCGACCGCTTCGGCGAGCGCGGCTCGATCTACGATACCTGGGAGCCGGTCCCGGGCGCGGCCGAAGCCGAGGCCGAGAACAGCGTCGGCCTGGATATCCTCGACCACCTGACCCACAACGTGAAGCGCGGCCAGATGCGCGTCTGGTCGAGCTTCTACAACCAGATCTTCGGCTTCGAAGAGCAGAAGTACTTCGACATCAAGGGCAAGGCGACCGCCCTGTTCAGCCAGGCCATGATCGCGCCGGACAAGGCGATCCGCATCCCGCTGAACGAAAGCCAGGACGAGAACTCCCAGATCGAGGAGTTCATCCGCGAGTACAACGGCGAGGGCATCCAGCACCTGGCCCTGACCACCCCCGACATCTTCGACACCGTCGAGCGCCTGCGCGCCCGGGGCGTGAAGCTGCAGGACACCATCGAGACCTACTACGAACTGGTCGACACCCGCGTGCCCGGCCACGGCGAGGACCTGGAGCGGATGCGCAGGAACCGCATCCTGATCGACGGCGACGTGCACGGCGAAGGCCTGCTGCTGCAGATCTTCACCGAGAACCTGTTCGGCCCGATCTTCTTCGAGATCATCCAGCGCAAGGGCAACCAGGGCTTCGGCAACGGCAACTTCCAGGCCCTGTTCGAGTCGATCGAACTCGACCAGATCCGCCGCGGCGTGGTGAAGGTCGAGGCTTAATTCTCCTTCTCCCCCTGCGGGAGAAGGAAGGGGCCCAGCGAAGCTGGGAAGGTTGAGGGGTCTCGCGACGATGGCCCTAAGGGATCGCTGACAGCGTAGCGCGACCCCTCACCCTCCCATCGCAAGCGATGGGCCCCTCCCTCTCCCGCAAGTGGGAGAGGGAAGCAGGCCTACTCCACCGCCAGGATGACGTGGGAGGCCTTGATCAGGGCCTGGGCCTTGTCGCCGACCTTCAGCGGCAGGGTCTCGCCGCTCTCGCGGGTGACCGTGGCGGTCAGGGTCTTGCCGGTGTCGAGCTCCAGCACGATCTCGTCGTTCACCGCGCCGGTCTCGTGCTGCACCACCACTCCGACCAGGCGGTTGCGGGCGGAGGTGCGCAGCGGCTCGTCGCCGGGGGCCAGGATCACGAAGCTCGACTTCACCAGCGCCACCGCCGGCTTGCCGACCTCAAGCTCCAGCTCCGCAAGGCTGGCCTTGGTCACCAGGGCGATGATCTCGACGGCGTCGCTGACCTTTAGCGTCACCTCGCAGTTGACCGCCCCTTCGTGGACGGCGGACACCACGCCCCGAAAGGCGTTACGCGCGCTGGTCTTCATGCCGAGACTCCATAGGAAGGTGTCGAGGGAAGGTTCCGTAGGCCCGGACATCGCCGCCCGCAACTCGGTCATCACCGCCTGGAGCGAGGCGTCCAGGCGCTCGAACCC
>JBARAK010000614.1:0-4596 GCA_049791955.1 Caulobacteraceae bacterium | reverse complement strand
GCGCCACGCCCAGCGCCCTGGCGCTCGCCGAGCTGCAGAACCTGCTGGCCGCCACCCTGGGCCGTCTGAACGGCGGCATGGAGCCGGTGCTCCGGGCCGAACACGTGCTGTCCATCCCGGGCGCGGATTCCGAGCTGCTGGCCGAGATGGAAAAAGGGCTGGCCGACGACCAGATGAGCCTGGTCTACCAGCCCCAGGTCGACCGCGACGGGGAGCGCGTGGTGGGCGTCGAGGCGCTGATCCGCTGGACCCATCCGACCAAGGGGCCGATCAGCCCCGCCACCTTCATCCCGGTCGCCGAGCGCTACGGCCTGATCCCGCGCATCACCAACTGGGTGGTCGAGCGTCTGCTGGCCGAGACCCGCTATCTGAACGGACTGCAGATCGCCTTCAACGTCTCCGCCATCGAGTTCTCCGAGCCGGGCTTCGTGGAGCGGCTGCTGGGCCTGATCGAGCGCCACGGCTACGACCCCCGGCGCCTGGAGGTGGAGATCACCGAGACCGCCATCCTGCAGAACGAGACCGCGGTGCGCCGCAACATCGATCAGCTGCGCGCGGCCGGGATGCGGGTCGCGCTGGACGACTTCGGCGCGGGCTATTCGAGCCTGGGCCACCTGCGCCGCTACCCGTTCGACAAGCTCAAGATCGACCGGGAGTTCATCACCGACTGCTCGCGCGACATGCAGGCCGCCACCATCGTCCACGCCGTGGTGAGCATCGGCCGCGCGCTGGGGATGAAGGTGATCGCCGAGGGGGTGGAGACCGACACCCAGCGAAAATTCCTCAAGGTCGCCGGGGTCCACGCCATGCAGGGCTACCTGTTCGGCAAGCCGGTCTCGATCGACGAACTGGCCTTCATGCTGTCGCACAAGGCCCATCGCGAACGGGCCTGATCCGTGACACAAGCCGGGCGTCGATATCTGGACCGGGATGCTGGAATGACTGAGCTCGATCGCACCGCCCTGCTCGAGGGCGTGGTGGAGGCCGCGCTGCGGGCCGGCCGCGCGATCCTGGACAT
The DNA here is from genome assembly GCA_049791955.1 of Caulobacteraceae bacterium. Lineage (GTDB taxonomy): Bacteria > Pseudomonadota > Alphaproteobacteria > Caulobacterales > Caulobacteraceae > CAHJWH01. Next base: position 3,578 of record JBARAK010000614.1, on the reverse strand, counting down.
CTACCAGTCCGACTTCGCCGTGCAGGTGAAGCCCGACGCCTCGCCGGTGACCGAGGCGGACACCGCGGCCGAGGCCATCATCCTGGCGGCCCTGGCGCGCCTGGCGCCCGGCGTTCCGGTGGTGGCGGAGGAAGAGGTCGCGGCGGGCCGCACGCCCCAGGTCGGCGAGATGTTCTTCCTGGTCGACCCGCTCGACGGCACCAAGGAGTTCGTCCAGCGCCGTGGCGACTTCACCGTGAACGTGGCCCTGATCGAGCAGGGGCGCCCGACGCTCGGCGTGGTCTATCCGCCCGTGCGGGGACGGCTGTACGCCGCCGACGTGCGCGCCGGCGCGGCCTGGGCGGCGGATGTGTCGGACGACCGTCTGGGCGCGCGGACGCCGCTGCGGGTCCGCACGCCGGGCGAGGCCTATGTCGTGGTCGCGTCCAAGTCCCACCCGACGCCGGGGACCGAGACCTATCTGTCCGACTGCGAGGTGGAGTCGCGCATCTCGGTCGGTTCGTCGCTGAAGTTCTGCCTGGTGGCGGCGGGAGAGGCGGACCTGTATCCGCGGCCTTCGCCCACCAGCGAGTGGGACACCGCGGCCGGTCACGCCGTGCTGGCCGCAGCCGGGGGCGCGGTGTTCGGTCCGGACGGGACGCCGCTGGTTTACGGCAAGCCGGGCTTCTTCAATCCGGGCTTCGTGGCGTGTGGTCCCTTCACGCCCAAGCCGATCGGGCCGTTCATCGGCTAGAGCGTGATAGCCGAAAGTGGATGCCGGTTTCGGCGACGATCACGCTCTATTTTCTAAATGATCTTGAGTTCTCACCGCACCGAGGACCAGGGGCGGCTGAGCAGCACGGCGCAGTTGATCAGGCCGACCAGCGAGTAGGTCTGGGGGTAGTTGCCCCACAGGGCCCGGTCGTTCAGCCCGATGTCCTCGGTCAGCAGGCCGGCGTGGGTGCGGCGGGCCAGCATCTCGTCGAACAGCTCCCGCGCCTCCTCGATCCGGCCCACTTCGTACAGGGCCTCGATGAACCAGAAGGTGCAGAAGTTGAACGCGGTTTCCGGCGTGCCGAAATCGTCGGGCTCGGCGTAGCGAAACATGTAGGGGCCCCGCCGCAGGTCGGCCTCGACCGCCGCGACCGTGGCCTGGAAGCGGGGGTCATCGGCGGTCATGAACTGCAGGTCGACCAGCTGCAGCAGGCTGGCGTCCAGCTCCTTGCCGCCGAAGCTGCCGGTGAAGTGGCCGAGTTCGGGGTCGAACGCCTCTTTCTCGATGCGGGCATGGATGGTCAGGGCCCGGCCCCGCCAGTGGTTGCGCCGCTCGCTCAGGCCGAGCGCCTCGGCGGTCTTGGCGAGCCGGTCGCAGGCCGCCCAGCACATCACCGAGGAGTAGGTGTGGACCCGCGCGATGGTGCGGAACTCCCACAGCCCGGCGTCCGGCTGGTCATGGACGGCGAAGGCGCGCTCGCCGACCTTCTCCAGCGCCTCGAAGTCCGCCACCGTCGCCTCGCGCAGGAAGCGCTGGTCGTGGAAGGCCTGCACCAACGGCAGGATGATCTGCCCGTAGACGTCGTGCTGGTGGTGTTCGTAGGCTTGGTTGCCGACCCGCACCGGCCCCATGCCGCGATAGCCGGGCAGTCCGTCCACCGTGCGCTCGTAGATCGCCGGCTCCATGCCGACGCCGTAGACCGGCTGCACGTGGCCGCCGCGCGACTGGCTGACGATGTTGCGCAGGTAGCCGAGATAGTTCTCCAGGATATCGGCGGCGCCCAGCCGGTTCAGCGCCTGGACCACGTAGTAGCCGTCGCGCAGCCAGCAGTAGCGGTAGTCCCAGTTGCGGCCGCTGTCGGGCGCCTCGGGGATCGAGGTGGTGAGGGCGGCGGCGATGGCGCCGGTCTCCTCATAGGCGCAGATCTTCAGGGCGATGGCGGCGCGGATCACCGCCTCCTGCCACTCCAGCGGCACACTCAGGCTGCGCACCCATTCCCGCCACGAATTCTGGGTGTCCTCCAGCATCTGCAGGCAGGTGCTCAGCACGCCGCCCGCAAAGCCTTCGTCGGGGCCGAGGAAGAAGGCCATGGGGCCTTCCAGGCGGAAGGTCCGTCCTTCCGTAACATGGCTGACCGGACAGTTGGTCGAGAGCCTGAGCGTCACATCCGAGCCGATGTAACGGATGTGGTTGGAGCCGGAGGTCCGTTCGGCCAGTTCCGAGCCCCATTCGGCGGTGGGTTTCAACCGCACCCGGATGCGGGGCGCGCCGGAGATCGGGCGCACGATGCGCACGAACGCGGTCGGCCTATAGATCCGGTTGTGGCGGCGGAAGCGCGGGCAGAAGTCGATGATCTCCAGCGATGCGCCGTCCTCGCAGGTCAGTTCGGTGCGCAGCACCGCGGTGTTGCGCAGATAGGCCTGGCGCGCCTCCACCCTGTCCTCGGCGTCGATGGACCACATGCCCCGCGCCTCCTCGGCCTCCGGGGCGACGCCGCTGAGCAGGCTGGAGAAGAACGGGTCGCTGTCCACGCGCGGGGCGCAGGCCCAGACGTAGTTCCCCTGCCGGTCGATGAGGGCGCTGACCGCGCAGTTGCCGATCGGCGCGAGGTCCAGGTCGTGGCTCGGCCTCGGCGGCGCCTCGCGGAGCGCGATGACCGGCGCGGGGGCTGTGGAAAGGGAAGCGGGCAGGGTGGGCGACAGGGACATCATGTCTCCAGGCTGTGTTCGAGCCAGGCCAGCACGTCCTCGACTCCGGTCAGTCGATAGCGGGCCAGGGTGGGTCGGGGTTCACCGACCAGCACGCCGAAACCGCCGAGCGCCTCGACCGCGGCGAAGGCGTCCTCGTCGGTCAGGTCGTCGCCGACGAAGACCGGCGCGCCGGTCGAGAATGGCGCTTCGCCCATGAAGGCGCGGACGGAGACGCCCTTGTCGGCGCCGGGGGTCTTCAGCTCCACCACGCCGTCGCCGGGCTGGACCGCCAGGCCCTCCTCGGCGAGGCGCGCCGCCAGCGCCAGGGCGGCCCCGGCCATATCGGGCGCCTGGCGATAGTGCAGTGCGAAAGCCAGACCCTTGTCCTCGACCAGCACGCCGGGCCGGGTGGCGGCGAACGTTTCGGCCTGCATCCTGGCCGAAGCCAGGGCAGGATGGGCGGACGCCTTCAACACCTCGCCGTCGGGGCGGCGGCGCTCCAGCCCATGCACCCCCGCCGCGGCCCGGACGCTGGCTGCGAGGATGCGGTCGATGGAGGCGAGATCACGTCCGCTGATCGCGGCCAGCCGGCCGCCCAGGCGCAGACCGAGCCTTTGCAGCAGGGCGGTTCGGCGGGGGGTGGGGAACACCGCGTCGGGAGTGGCCTCAAAGGCCGCGAGCGTCCCGTCGATGTCGAGGAACAGGCTGGTCCCGTCCAGGCGGAGCGGTTTGGGCCGACGCAGGTCGGAAATGAGCGCGGCGCTGGTCATCCTGTGGAAATGGAGGGTGTCCTCCCCGTCGCTGGTGGGCGTCATCGCGACGCTTTCTGAATTTTGATCTGAACCGCAGCGCAGCAAAACGGTTCCAGAGGGAGGTGGGCGCCGTGCGCCGGCCGGGCTGCGGGGGCCATGGAG
>JBARAK010000613.1:0-13885 GCA_049791955.1 Caulobacteraceae bacterium | reverse complement strand
GTTCCAGGTCGGCGGCAACGCGGGCCAGGCGCTCGGCCCGCTGGCTGCGGCGCTGATCGTGGTCCGCTGGGGGCAGTCGAGCCTGACCGCCTTTTCCCTGCTCGCCCTGTTGTCAGGCGCGATCCTGTGGAACGTCGGGGTCTGGTACAAGCATCACGGTCTCGCCCGGCTGGGCCGCGGCGCGGCGCGCAAGGCGCTTCACGTCGCCCTGCCGCGCGGCAAGGCCGTAGCCGGCATCGCGGTGCTGCTGGCCATGATCTTCTCCAAGTACGTCTACCTGGCCAGCCTGACGAGCTATTTCACCTTCTACCTGATCCACCGTTTCCACGTGTCGGTGCAGAACGCCCAGCTCCACCTGTTCGTGTTCCTGGCCGCGGTCGCCGTCGGCACCCTGCTCGGCGGCCCGCTGGGCGACCGGTTCGGGCGCAAGTACGTGATCTGGTTCTCGATCCTGGGCGCCCTGCCCTTCACCCTGCTGCTGCCGCTGGCCAGCCTGTTCTGGACCGGGCCGCTGACGGTCATGATCGGCCTGATCCTGGCCTCCGCCTTTCCCGCCATCGTGGTGTTCGCCCAGGAGCTGGTGCCGGGAAAGGTCGGCATGATCTCCGGCCTGTTCTTCGGCTTCTCGTTCGGCATGGGCGGCCTCGGCGCCGCCGCCCTGGGCTGGCTGGCGGACGCGACCAGCATTGAGGTGGTCTACCGTTGCTGCGCCTTCCTGCCCCTGATCGGCCTGCTGGCGGCCCTGCTGCCGAAGGTGGAGACGCAGAGGTGAACGTACCGGCAGGCGAAAGCGGACTTTAGATAAGGTCGGGAACGAGGACGATCTTTCCTGGTCCGCAGGCCCTTGCCTTCAACGCCTCTTGAGCGATTGCGGCATCGGCCAAGGCGAACGGAGCTGCAACCGTCACCTGGAGCGACCCGGCTTCAACCAGATCAACCAGCCGGGCCAGAATCCCGGCATCTGGTCGGGCGAACACAGTTGTCACCCCGGGACCGCCGTCCGCTATGGAGCAGACCCTCGCCCCCGGAGCCGCCGCGGCCCTGGCCTTCGCCAGTCCACCGTGTCCCGCGCAATCCACGATGCAGGTCACGCCCGCGGGCGCGTGCTTCCTGACCTGTTCAGCAATGTCGTCGCCGGACTGGACTGGCTCCGCGCCAATCGATTTCACGTAAGCGTGGTGTGGAGCGGTGGCGCTTCCAATCACGGTCGCGCCGGACGCCACCGCCAGTTGGACCGCCAGCGAGCCGACGCCGCCTGAAGCCCCGAGCACGAGAACGATGTCAGCATCGGACACGCCGAGCGTATGAATCACCGTGCGATAGGCCGTCAGGCCGGCGAGCGGGAGCCCGGCCGCTTCGCTCCACGACGCGTTCCTGGGCTTGCGCCATAAGCGGTCCACCGGGACGCTCGCAAGCTCAGCGTAGGCGCCGCTGTGCAGGATTTCCTGGTGTGTATAGGCGATGACTTCATCGCCTGGCTGGAACTCGACGACACCGGCGCCCACGCGCTCGACCACGCCGGAGAGGTCCCATCCGGGTACGACCGGAAACCAAGTCTCCATCAGACTCTGCCCGAGACCGGCCTGCAACGCGATATCGGCCGGATTGATCGCCGCGGCCTTCACGCGGACGATCACGGCGTTCTGCGACAGCTTGGGCTCGGGCAGGTCTCCGTACGCGAGGACCTCAGAACCGCCGAAGCGGCTATAAGAAACCCCCTTCATCCCGCGTTTTCCTAAAAGACCATCGGGAGATCGAGATAAATGCGGTGTTGCGCCATCATCCAGCGCCCATCGACCTTCTTCAGGGTCGGCCGATAGTAGCCCGTTTCGATCGGAACGATGGTTCCTTGCGCGCCGGAGACCCCTTTCGGCCAACCGCCTTCAGGCTTTTCGGCGCCGACGATGTTGAACACCACGAATTGGGCGTCGAGGGTTGCGGTATCGCCATCCACTTCGATGATCGGATCATGAGTGGTGTGATGACTCCATCCGCGCGGCGGATGCGGCTTCATCATCGTGGCGACGGCTACGCCAATGGCCGCCGCCCCGACCAACTCGCCCATGGGCGCTGGCGTGCCGGCCTCGTTGTAGAACAGCTCGACCGTACCTTCGGGTAGGAAGAGGCTGGCCATCGCCGCGCCGTCGCGATGGTCGGCGGCTCGAACGTATCGTGCCAACACCTGCTGAACCTCACGCTCATCGGACATGGACGGCCTCCTTGACGAAATATGTGCCCGTCATGGATATATATCCACCTCCCAATATGCAATAATAAAAGATACATATTGTGGAGCCAGGAGCAGATGATGATCGATGTCCGGTTCCCGACCGCGCTGCAGATGATGCTCAGCCTGGCGTTCGCCCGGGCCGAAGGGGTAGAGCGCCTGAGCTCGGCTCAGCTGGCCGAGGGGGTCGACTCCAATCCGACGTTTGTCAGGCGATTGTTGGCGCCCCTGATCCAGGCGGGCCTTGTCCATTCGACGATGGGGCGCGACGGAGGCGTAAGCCTGAGCATGGACGCCGGGGCGATCACGCTCGCCGAAATCTACAAGGCGACAATGGGGGAAAAGCAACTTTGGGCCGGACGTAGCGACATCCCGCACCGGTGCCTCGTCAGTTGCAATGTCGAGCGGTTCTTCGAGAACCTGGCGGTCGAGGTGGATCAGTCGGTATCGCGGGCGCTGGAAGGGCGGACCTTGGCAGACGCCCTCCTGGAACTCCACGCCCTCGAAGCACAACGGGTTCAGGAAGGGTCTGCAACCTGACGTTATGTCGCCGAAGCGCCCTTTTGCATCTTGTACGCCACGCGGGGCGAATGGCCGAAGACCGCCTTATAGGCCCGGCTGAACGCGGCTTCGGACTCGTAGCCTATGCTCAATCCGATCTCACCCACCCGGGCGTCGCGCTTGACCAGTAGCTCTCGCGCCAGCGTGAGACGCCACTCGTTGTGGTAGCGCAGCGGTGAGCGGCCCACGAGGACGGTGAACCGCTCGCAAAAACTCGAACGGGACATGCCCGCCAGGCCGGCGAGCGCCTCGATGCTCCACCGCGCCATCGGCTTCTCGTGAATAGCCTTGAGCACGCGGGCGATGCGCGCGTCGGACAGGCCGCCCAGCCAACCGGATGAACGTCCCAGGTGGACCCAGGTCCGAAGGGCGCGGATAACGATCAGGTCGATCAGCCGGGAGATCATCAGGGCGGCCCCCGGCTGAACATCCCCGGCTTCGAGCATCATGAAATGCACGATCCCCTCCAGCCATCCCGCGCCCTCAGCGCGCCGGATGTGAATGCACTGCGGCAGGGCGAAGATCATGCCGCGAAGACTGTCCGGATCGAACCAGAAGCGGCAGACCACCGCAGCCGCAGGCCCATCGCCCGCCAATAGCTGCAGGTCGCCCGGTCCGCGGGGCAGCAGGAGAAGATCGCCCGTGTCGACCGCGATGGGCGCCTGCTCATCCGCTTCGATCCGCAGCGCGCCCTGGGTGACCACCAGCAGGTGGGCCGCGCCCGTCTCCAGTTCGAGACGCCCCGCCTCCCCCACCACGCAGGAATAGACCCGGTCGCCCGTCAGGCGGACCTGCGCCAGCACGTGGGACAGCAGGTCGCCGGAATCGCCGCTGCGCCCCTCCAGTTCCGGATGAATGATCAAGTTTTCCAGTGTTTCCGTCATGGCTGCCTCTGTCCTCCGAAGCTACATTCCTCGTCATGAAAGCACGCATGTCAATGACATTACGGACCTTCTGAACGACATCCGGACCCGCCGGCACCTGGCGAGACCCAGACCAGAGTTTGCAGATTAACCGGCCCGAGGGCCACCTTCGCAAAGGGACATCCCATGAAGATCTTCGCCGCCACGGCCGCGCTCGCCGCCCTCCTCGCTACCGCCAGCCCCCAGGCCGCGTCCGCCGCCACCGTTCGCAACGTGGTGCTCGTCCACGGCGCCTTCGCCGGCCCCTCCAGCTGGGACAAGGTCGCGGGCCTGCTGCGCCAAAAGGGCTTCAAGGTCACCGAGGTCCAAAACCCCCTGACCTCGCTGGACGACGACGTGGCCGCGACCCGCAAGGTCATCGACGCCCAGAAGGGCCCGGTGGTGCTGGTGGGTCACTCCTGGGGCGGGGTGGTGATCGGCGAAGCCGGTGACGACCCCAAGGTCAAGGCGCTGGTCTATGTCGCCGCCTTCGCCCCCGACAAGGGCGAGAGCGTCCAGGCGCTCTCCGCCAACGGCCCGCCCACCGAAGGCCTGAAGGCCGTGCGTCCCGACGACAAGGGCTTCCTGTCGCTCGATCCCGACGCGCTGCCCCACGTCTTCGCCGGCGACGTGCCGGCCGAGGAAGGCGCCGAGCTGGCCAAGGCGCAGATGCCGATCAGCGGCGCCGCCTTCGCCGCCAAGGCCACCGTCGCCGCCTGGAACGTCAAGCCGACCTACTACGCGATCTCGGCCAACGACCTGATGCTGCCGCCCCAGGCCGAGGGCTTCTTCGCCCAGCGCATGAAGGCCAAGACCGTCACCCTGCAGTCGAGCCACGCCTCCCCGGTCTCACATCCCCAAGAGGTCGCCGACCTCATCGAACAGGCCGCCAACGGCCAGTGATCCAAAGGGCGATGGGCGGACCCGCCCGCCCATCGCCTTCCTCTGTCAGGACAGGATACCCACAATGAACGGTCAAACGCTTCAGGCGCCGGAACGCGCCGCGGCATCGCACTGGCTGCGATCCTACTACTTCACCCGCGCCGCCGTCGCGGCGGCCTGGTTCGTCGCCGCCTTCGCCGTCGGCAGGACCAACCCCGCGATCGCCGCCGCGCTCCTGGTCGTCTATCCGGCCTGGGACGCGCTGGCCAACTACCTCGACGCCCAACGCAGCGGCGGCCCCAAGCTCAACCTCAGCCAGCAAGTCAATGTCGGCGTCAGCGTCCTGGCTGCGGTCGCGGTCGTATGTGCGCTCACCCGCAATCTGAATGTGGTGATCGGCGTGTTCGGGACGTGGGCCATCGTGGCGGGCCTGCTTCAACTCATCACTGGCGTGCGCCGATGGAAGATCGGGGCGCAGGGGACGATGATCCTGGCGGGGGCCCAATCCGCGCTCGTCGGCGCCTACTTCATCAAGCAGGCGATCGGCAAGCCCCCCGTCACCATCATGGACATCGCGCCCTATGCGGTGTTCGGCGCCCTCTATTTCCTCGTCTCAGCCGTCTGGCTCACCGTCGCGCAGGCGCGCCGGCGCTAAATCGAAAGCACCAATTGATCCCGTTGGCCGCCGCAACCAGCTTTTGCTTGCGGCGGCCATCCACGTGCTAGAGCGTGATAGCCGCAAGTGGAAGCCGGTTGCGGCGGCCATCACGCTCTAACCATATGATTTAGAGCCTTTTTATCCCGTTCGAATGAGTCCATTTGAACGGGAAAGGCTCTAGGGCTGCGGCTGCACGATGCCGCTCGGCGGATAGGCCGGCAGCAGCGGCGGGGGCTGCGGCAGTCCGGTCGGCCGGCCAGCGATGGCCTTCATCATCAAGTCGACCGCCGTCTCCAGCTGCGCGTCGTGGCCGGCCAGCAGGTCGGCGGGCTGGTTCTCGATCTCGATGTCCGGATCGACCCCGTGGTTCTCCACCGACCAGACCCGGTCGGGCGTGTAGAGCGCGTCTTCCGGGATGGTGATGTAGCCGCCGTCCATCATCTGCCAGTTGCCACGGATGCCGCGCACCCCGCCCCAGGAGCGGGTGCCCACCAGCTTGCCCAGGCCATAGAGGTGGAACAGGTAGGGGAAGATGTCCCCATCCGACGCCGACCAGTGGTTCAGCAGCGTCACCTTGGGGCCGTTCAGGACTTCCTGCGGCTCGGTGCTGACGCCGGACTCCCGGTTGGTTCCGAGCGTCACCAGCATCCGGCGCAGCCGCTCCAGGGCCACCGGAGCGACGAACCCGCCGCCGTTCCAGCGGTCGTCCATGATCAGCGCCTGCTTGTCGAGCTGGGCGTAGAACTGGCGCACGAACTGCTGCAGGCCCAGTTGCTCCATGTCCGACATGTAGACGTAGCCGACCTTGCCGCCGGAGAGCTTGTCCACCACGGCGCGGTTATGGGCGATCCAGGCCGCTTCGCGCAGGCTGAGCTCCGCGCCGATCGGCTTCACCACCACATGGCGGCGCACGCCGTTGGGCGTGTCGGCGACGGTGAGGTCGACGGTGGTGTCCGTGTCGGCGAGCTGCATCAGGCTGTCGGGATCGGCGGGCGCGCGAAGCTCAACCCCGTTCACCGCCAGGACGTAGTCCCCGGCCTTCACGTTCAGCCCCGGCTCGGCGAGCGGGCTGCGGTAGTCGTCGCGGGTGTTGTCGCCCGGATAGATGGTGGCGATGCGATAGCGGCCCGAAGCCTGGTCCAGGGCCCAGTCCACGCCCAGCAGCGCGGTGTGGACCTTGGGCGTACTGTCGCCGTCGTCGCCGCCGCCGACATAGGTGTGCGAGTTGCCGATCTCGCCGATCACCTGGCCGATCAGGTAGTTCAGGTCCTCACGTGAGCCCAGCAGCGGCACGAGCTTGGCGTAGTTGTCGTGCACCGCCTTCCAGTCCTGGCCGTTCATAACCGGCGAGTAGAACAGGTCCCGCTCCAGCCGCCAGGCGTTCTCGAACATCTCCGCCCACTCCTGGGACGGATCGACGACCATGCGCATGTGGCTGAGGTCGAGCTTCTTCTTGGTCTCGTCGTCCTTGGCGGCGTCCGCCTTGGTGTCGAGCACCGTGTAGTCCTTGTCGTGCTTGATCAGCACCCGCTCGCCGTCGAGGGAGAGCGAATAGCCGTCCACGTCCTCGGTGACGACGGAGTCCTTGCGCTTCTTCAGGTCGTAGAAGTGCAGCGCCGACTTCTCGCCCTTCAGGTTGCCGTCGATCAGGCTGATCGGCTGGGTCAGGTAGAAGATCCGCTGCCCGCGCACGTCCATCTGGCCGATGTTGGCCGGGTCGACGGGAAGGGCCACGGCGCGCGCCATCATGCCGTCGAGGTCGATCTCGATCGGCGGGGTCGCGCCGGTGCGATCGGGCGGCAGCTTCTCATCCGCCGGGCGGCCCTTGGCGTCCTTCACCGCCGCGCCGGCCTTCTTGCGCCGGGCGTCCTCGCCCTCCGGAGCCTTGGCGTCCTTGTCCGGACCGGTGTCGGCCTCGTCCGAGCGCGGGGCGACCGGCGACGCGGTCTCGCGGGTCAGGGGGATGGCATAGATGCCCATGGACTTCAGGATGGCGAAGTCGAACTCCACGTCCGAACCAACGGTGTTCTCGTGGCGGCTGGAGGTGAAGTAGAGGTATTTCCCGTCCGGCGACCAGGCGGGATTGCTGTCGATGCCGCTTCCATCGCCAAGACGGGTCAGCTTCCCGCTCGCCAGCTCATACAGATACAGGTCGCGCCGCCGGCCGACGGCGGACATGCTGAAGGCGAGCCAGCGGCCATCCGGCGAGAAGGCCTGGTCGTGGATCTCGCTGAGCTTGTCCTGCGCGACCTGCCTGGGGGCGCCGCCATCGGTGCGGACGGTCCACAGGCGGTGGGAGCCGTCTGAGAACGCCAGGGTCTTGCCATCCGGCGAGAACAGCGGTCCGTAGAAATAGCCCTCCGGGAAGGCGGTCAGGACCTTCTCCGGCCCGCCCTCGGCCGGGCGGATGGCGACCTGTTGGCCGCCGCCGACGTCGGTGGTGTAGGCGATGGTGCGGCCATCGGGCGACCAGACCGGATGGTCCTCGTCGACCCCCTGGGTGCCGGTCAGGTTGCGGGTGGCGCCGTCCTCGGAGGGGACGCTGAAGATGTCGCCGCGGGCTGAGAACAGGGTGCGCTTGCCGTTGGGCGCCAGCGCGACGTCGATCTGCTGCGCCGGATCGGAGCTGCGGACCTCGTCGTTCACCGTCTCCACGTGCGGGCGGGTGCGGGGATTGTCGTCCGGCACGCTGACCGGGACCTCGTGCACCTCTTCGCTCGGCAGGTCGAGGCGGTAGAGCTTGCCCCCCTGCTGGAAGGCGATGGCGTCGCCGCCCAGCGCCGGGAAGTCGATGTCGTAGTCGGTGAAGTGGGTGATCTCGCGCGACTGCTTGGAGTCCTGGTCGTAGACCCAGATATTGGCCCGGCGGTGGGCGTCCTGATCCGAGAGGTAATAGATCTTACGCCCGTACCACATCGGCGAGGTGTTGGTTCCCGACCAGTTGGTGACCTGGGTGGTCTGGCGGGTGTTGAAGTCGTAGGTGAAGACCTGCTGGGCAAGGCCGCCGTTGTACCGCTTCCAGGTGCGGAAGTTCGAGAAGATGCGGTTGTAGGCGATGGTGCGCCCATCCGGGGCGTAGGTCGCCAGGCCGACCGCGGTGTCGATCGGCATCGGGATCGGCAGGCCGCCGGAGACCGGGACCTTGTACATGGACTGGATCCAGCTGTTCCATTGGTCCCGCTTGGTCAGATAAACCACGTACTGGGAATCCGGGGTCCAGGTGACCACCATGTTGTCCGGCCCGTGCCGTCCTCCCGTTCCCGCTTCCGTGGTCGGGTGATAGGTCAGCCGTCGCGCAGCCCCGCCCGCGGCGGGGATCACCCAGATGTCCGTGCCTGCCCGGCTGGCCTCGGTATAGGCGATCCATTTGCCGTCGGGGGACACCCGCGGAAACATGTCCTGGCCCGGCGCGCTGGTCAGGCGTTCGGCCACGCCGCCGGCCTTGGGGACCGACCAGACGTTGCCGTCCGCCACGAACACGATCCGGTCGCCATAGGGCTGGGGAAAGCGCGGAAGGGCGGCCTGGGCGGCGCCCGCCGCGATCAGGGGAGCGGCGGTCGAAAGCAACGCCGAAACAAGCCGGGAGAACATCATGCAGGGACCTTCAATGAATCTGGTCTAGCGGGCCGCCAAGGGCGAGGAATGTCGGGAAAGCGGAGGAGACAAGGTCAGGGCGACGTCGCTCACAAAGACCCTTCCGCAATGGCGCTGAATTACCGTGACGCTTGGTATAGGGGCCGGCGCAGCATGACGGCGAGTTACAACTTCTACATCTTGCGGGCGAGGAGCCTGGCGCTCGCCATGGCCAGCCAGGATCGTCACCAGGATTTTGGCGGCCGCCTTCACGCGTCCCTCGATCATCAGAATGCAGTTTCGTTATATTATAACGATTGATCGACGCAAGCCGTAGCTTCCGGACCGGGGGCGCCGCCTTGCCTGAACGCGACCGCCATCGAGTGCACGCTCAGGCGGCGTCGGCGATTTCCTTCTGGCGGAAGGTGGCGATCAAGCGGGCGATCTCGGGTCGACAGGACCCGCAGGTGACGCCAGCGTTTCCATGGCGCGCAGATAACCTGCACTGGACGAAAATGTCTGAACTTCCAGCGCCCCTCTGTCCCTGGTCGGTGAAACCCTTCCGTACCGCTATATGCCGCCACCAAAGACGCCATCTAACCGTAAGTGAAGTCCGGCTTTCTCTGCCCCACTTCTATAATATAGCCATCTGGATCGCGAATGTAACAGCGCGTCTCACCGTACTTTTCCTTGGGCTCTGTAATAAATTCAGCCCCTCGGCTCCGCCACAATTCATAGCAAGCATGAATATCCGCAACACGGATATTCATGAAGCTGCTGACTGAGTCGGGATCGGGCGGGACGCTCAGCGTCACCGATGGCTTGTCGGGCGTCGGACCGCCCCCGACATTGACGAGGAGCCACGTATTCGCGATCTGGATGTACCCCGGTGCGCCGCTGCTGTCGCCTCTGCTCAGAATGCGGCCTCCGAACACCGTTTCGTAAAATCGGGCCGATCGTTCGATGTCAGCAACGGTGAGAAAATGCGAGACGGTGAACCCTTCCGTCGGGGGCATCTCATAGCCTTTTCCCTCAACCTGTACCTGTTCCATGGAAGACTCCAATCCGGATCTGGTTTCTCTCAGCTCGAGACGCCCTCCTTCATGTCGAGGTAGAACGGCCCCCCGTCCGCGAGACGTCCAACGGACAACACCATGCGATGTTCCAGGCTTCCACAAAGCGCCAGGACACGCATCCCCGGCGACGCCGCCGCGCCTGCCTGCAAACGTTCGCGGAGACCCGTCGCAGCGCGGAACCGTTAGATCAATGCATTATGGAAAGGGGTTGGCGCGCCCTGCAGGATTCGAACCTGCGACCCCATGCTTAGAAGGCACGTGCTCTATCCAACTGAGCTAAGGGCGCGAACCGGGGCGTCGGAAGGGTCTGGACCCTTCCGGAATCAAGTCTAGCACTCCTGCGCAAGACCCTGAACCGGATGAGGTTTGCGGGCCGCCTGTCCCGGACCGGCCCGGCGGCGGTTCAGTGGGTCCAGGGCTCGCGACGCTGGAAGGCGAAGTTGTCGGCGTAGGCCTTGACGATGTGGCTGCGGCGCTGCTCGGCAAGCAGCTGGAAGGGGATGCCGTGCGCGGTGGCGTAGGCCACGGCCTCGTCCGAGGTCTCGAAGTGCAGCCGCACCTGGTCGTTCATGTCGCTGGAGGAACTCCAGCCCATCAGCGGGTCCGCGTGGCGGGCCGAGGCTGGTTCGAACTCCAGCACCCAATCCTTCGTGCGCGCCTTGCCCGACTGCATGGCCGTCTTCGAAGGGCGGAAGATGCGAGCGAGCATGGGACTGACCTATGGCCTCATATCGATGGATCGTCGTTGGTCGGGGCGACTGGATTCGAACCAGCGACCTGCTGCACCCAAAACAGCCGCGCTACCAGGCTGCGCTACGCCCCGACTCTGACGTCGCAGACCTTTGCCACGCAGGATCGCTTACCGCAACGTCCGGCGTGTCCCCTGAGTGAGCGCCGATGTCACGCGCGCGGCTTGCGGCGCACCAGCTTGATCTCGAACAGCTTGGACCACAGCTTGCCGGTGACGAACAGCCGGTCGTGCTCGGCGTCGTAGGCGATACCGTTCAGCACGTCGACCTGGCCGTGGATGTCCTCGGGCTTGAGCAGGCCGCGCAGGTCGATCCAGCCCAACACCTTGCCGCTCTCCGGATCGATGCGCGCGATCAGGTCGGTCTGCCAGATGTTGGCGTAGATCTCGCCCTTCACCCACTCCAGCTCGTTGATGTTGCGCACGGGGCGCCCATCGTCGGTGACGTGGATGCGCCCGGTCTCGGCCAGGGTGTCGGGGTCGAGGAAGCGGATATCGGGCGTGCCGTCGCTCATGATCAGGCGATGGTCGTCGCGGGTCAGCGCCCATCCCTCACCCGGATACTGGAAGCTGGAGATCGGCGAGAAGGTCTTGAGATCGTAGACGAAGCCGATGTGGGACTGCCAGGTCAGCTCCACCAGGCGGTCCTTCCAGGCGACGATCCCCTCGCCGAAATACTGCGGCGCGATCTCGCGCTGCTGCAGCACCTGGCCGGTTTCCAGGCTCACTTGGCGGATCGAGGAATGGCCTTCCAGGCCGGTGCTCTCGTAGAGCTCCCCGTCGCGATAGAACAGGCCTTCGGTGAAGGCCTGGGGATCATGCGGATAGGCGCGGACGACCTGGTAGCCGTAGACGGGAACCGCGGCCAATGCAGGCGCGGAAAAAACGGGAGCGCCCAGCAACAAAGCCAGGGCCGCGATTCCCAACGCCCGAAACTTCATATCGATCGAACCATTCCCGCTACGCCCGCCCTGATGACCTGTAGAGCGTCGACGGCCAAGTTTGAAGCGGCCTTGCGATGCACACCACGCACCGCGGATCGGCTCCTCCTGGCCCCCTGCCCCAAATGGGCCAAGCCAGAGGAATGTACGCTATCGAGTCTGAATGCGACGCAAGACCGCGCCAAGCCGATCAAATGATCGCCAAAGGCCACGCCTTAATCTCGGGAAGAGTTCTTGATCATCGCTGAGTCGAAGCACGGCGAGCGGCCAGGCGGCGATGCAAAACGTGAAGCCCACGGCCAAACCGAGATGGTCCCAGGATTGCGGATGACCCAGTCCGGGATTCAGGAGCGTTACGATGCCGCCGGTCGTAGCCCCGATCGAATATCCGAGGAGAGGACTGATGATAGCGTCCCGCAAGCGCGGGAAACGCACGGCCCGGATCAGGCCAACCCCAAAGGCGACCGATAGAAGGAACGCGGTATCCAGGCCCGGGTGGGAAGCGCCATGGATGCTGCAGAAATAGAGGAAAAATGGCAGGCCTATGAAAGACAGATAGTCGACATGCCGCTCATCCTGTCGCTGAATAAATCTGATGAGAGCCACGCTTTCCTCCTGAGAATCGGAACCCTCGTCAGAAACCCGAGCACTCCAGCTCAGCCACCACCAGGCCCTTGGGCCCCTCGGCGAAGCGCACCATCACGTCGTCGCCGGGCTGCAGGTCCTCGATCCCACAGCGGCGCAGGGTCTCGATGTGGACGAAAATGTCGCCCGGAGCGCCGTCGCGCACCACGAAGCCATAACCCTTGGTGCGGTTGAACCACTTCACCCGCGCCCGCTCCAGCGGGCCCACAGGTCCAATCGGGCGGCGGGCGGCAAAGGCGTCATCGCTATCGCGTGGTTGGACGTCCATGCGCGGGCGACGGGCGACAAGGTTGTCGCGATCGCGTTCGCGCGCACGCTCCGGGCGCGGCGCGGGCGGCGCGGCGGTCGATTCGTCCAGCTCCAGCAGCTGGCAGACCTGCCAGCCCTTGGCGCGGCGCACCGCCTCGCAGATCACCGCGGAGCCTTCCAGGGCATGTTCGCGCCCGGTCTGGCGCAGGCTGGTGACGTGGAGCAGGACGTCCTTCAGGTCGGTCTGGTTAGGATCGTCGGGGACGATGAACCCGTACCCCTTGCCGACATCGAACCACTTGATACGGCCACTGATCCGAACTGCCTCTTCAGACGGACCGGACGACTCGAAATCGAACCCCGACATGACGCCCCTCTTGCCCGCGCAATTTTTTTCTGCGGACATCCCCACGGAAATATATCACGGAAAGAATTTTCCGATGAAAGAGGGTTTCAGCGGAGTTCAGCCCCACAGCGCGAATAGGTCGCGGGCCGGAGAGCAGCCACCACCTCAAAGGCGCTGGGAAAGTTCGCTTCTGGCCAAGAACTGTACAACGGACCCGCGCATGGCTGGCGAATTCCACGCTCCGCCATGATCTCGACCTGATTCTGACCTTCGCTGTCATAGCGGATACAGCATAACACTACCTAATCTTAGGGAGTGGACCCGGTACGCCATGGCGACTGGTCTGGACCCGATCGACAGGACGCAGTTACAGGCGACCTGTCACGGGCGGCTGATCGATAGGACTGAATGCAGAGGGTGTAACTCGGGGGAGATCAGCTTCGGGGGGCCGGGGCGGCGAGGTCGAAGCTGGTATCCCGGTGGCAGGCCCTAGGGGAGTCGAACCCCTCTTCCCAGAATGAAAATCTGATGTCCTAACCGATAGACGAAGGGCCCGCGAGCGGGAGCGGCTCTATAGCCCGTCTCCGTCGCGCCGCGCAAGCGGTCAAATGCAGGTTTTTTTCATCCCACGCGTCGCGGGTCGGCGACGTCCTCGATCTCGAACTCGACCCCCTCGCGGCCAGACCAGTCATCGGGCTTGAGCCGACCGCTGACGTGCAATGCACCGTCCCCCGCCAGCAGCCGGCGCCCCACGTCGGTGTCCCCGGAACGCCAGGACACGGCCCTGAGCTTGGCGCCGTTCGAATCGACCAGGACGCAGCGCACGTGGCCGCCCTTGACCGCCATCGGCCGCTCCACCCGCACCGAGGCCATGGCGAACATCGGCTCCGGATTGCCGGGGCCGAACGGGGTCAGGCGCTGGAACTCGGCCCACAGGGCGCGGTCCGCGCCGGTGGGCGAGATCAGGGCGTCGATGTCGAGCGCATCGGCCGCGAAGGCGGCGGCGCTCTCCTCCGCCAGCCGCTCGCCCAGGAAGGCGCGGAACTCGGGGATCACGTCGGGGCGGATGGTCAGGCC
>JBARAK010000612.1:0-2026 GCA_049791955.1 Caulobacteraceae bacterium | reverse complement strand
GATCAGGGCGGTCGTACACGCCGCCCGGCCGCTCGCCCTGCCCGCGCCGATCCCGGTCCGCGCCTCGGCCGCCATGCTCGAGCCCGGCCTGGTCGGGATCTGGCGCCCCGTGCTGCTGCTCCCCGAGGGGATCGCCACCCAGCTCGCCCCCGCCGAGGTGGACGCAATCCTCGCCCATGAGCTCAGCCACCTGCGGCGGCGGGACAACCTGACCGCGGCCATGCACATGCTGGTCGAAGCGCTCTTCTGGTTCCACCCGCTGGTCTAGTGGCTGGGGGCGAGGCTGGTCCACGAACGCGAAACGGCCTGCGACGAAGACGTCGTGGAATCCGGCCACGACCCCAAGGTCTACGCCGGAGGCATCCTCAAGATCTGCCGGCTCTACCTGCAATCCCCGCTGGCCTGCGCGGCGGGCGTCTCGGGGGCCGATCTCAGCAAACGCATGGAGTTGATCATGACCACGCCCCCCACCGAGCGGCTGGATATCGCCCGCAAGCTCGTCCTGACGGCCTCCGCCGCCCTTGTCGTCGCGACGCCCCTCGCCGTCGGCCTGCTAGGCGCCTCGCCCTCCATCGCCGGAGCCCAGACCGAGACCACGCCGCCCTCGCCCGAGCAGATCGCCCGCCTGCGCGCCGAGCAGCAGGCCCCGCGCAAGGTGGTTCCGTTCGACCCCCGCAAGTTCGACGCCTATGTGGGCTACTATCGCCTCGGGTCCGGGATGATCTTCACCGTCACGCGCGACAAGGACCGGTTCTTCATCCGGCTGACCGGACAGGACGCGGCCGAAATCTATCCGGAAAGCCAGAGCAAGTTCTTCACCACGGTGGTCGCCGCCCAGTTCAGCTTCGCGACCGACGCCCGTGGCCAGGCAACCGGACTGGTCCTGCACCAGGGCGGTCTCGAACTCCCCGCCGCCCGCATCGGCGAGAGCCAAGCCAAGACGTTCGCGGCCGACCTGGACCGTCGCATCAAGACCAACACGCCGTCCCCGGGTACGCAGGCGGCGCTGCGCGACGCAATAACGGCTATGGAGAATGGCCACCCGAACTACAGCAAGTTCACGCCCAGGCTCGCTACGGCGACGCGAGAGCAGTGGACCGATCTACAGGCGAAGATCAAGAAATGGGGGCCGCTGCAGTCGGTCACCCTCAGTAAGATTGGCCCTCAAGGATACGATGTCTATGTCGTGCGCTTCCAGAATGCTCAGGTGGAAGCACGCATCGCACCCTTGGCCCCGGACGGAAAGATTTCGGACATGAATATGCGCCCATGGCCCTGACCGCTCGGCGCCTTAGCTCCATCTAGCTTGCTGGGCTAAGGCTTCAGCGAAGCCAGATACGCGGCGACGTCGGTGATGTCGGTGTCGTTGAGGGCGGCGGCCGGGCCCTGCATCTGGGCGACGGCGGGTCCGTGGCGGGCGCCGGTCTTGAGGTCCCACAGCATGCGGGCGAGATACGAGGGCGAGCGTCCCGCCAGCGGCGGCGTATCGCCCAGCCCTCTCAGGTCGGCGGCGTGGCAGCTGGCGCAGGGCTCGCTGCCGTGGCCGCCGGTGCGCACCAACGCCTCGCCCCGCGCCACAGCGCCAAGCGGGACATAGGCCACGACGCCTGGATTTCCGGAACCCGCCATGTGCTCAGGGACCTCGACGATGCGGTTCCCCAGTGGCTCGGGTCGGACGCCCAGAACGGTGGCGGTTTCCACCACGCGGACCCAGGGCCGCCTAGGCAGGGCGGCGAAATAGGCGGCGGCGCGGGCGAGGTCCGGATCGGAGACCTTGCGGGCCGCCTCGATCATTATGGCGGTGGCGAGCCGGCCGGGTTGCGAGGACAGACGGCGGCCGTCGCGGAACTCATGGACTTGTTCGGCGATGTAGTCGGCCGACAGCCCGGCCAGGTTCGGGACGCCCGCCAAGCCCTCGCCGCTGGACAGATGGCATGCGACGCACGACTGCGGGGCGGAGGGATGCGCCCCGGCCGGCAGGGCCGTCGGTAGCGGGGCCGCCCTGGCGGGCGCATAGGCCCAGCTC
>JBARAK010000611.1:0-2608 GCA_049791955.1 Caulobacteraceae bacterium | reverse complement strand
CCACGGCCTGGACGTGGACGCCGGCGGCGCCGGGGTGGTCGAGCAGCAGCGGCTCTACCAGCTGGTCCGCCAGGCCGGCCCGGCGCGGGACCACACCTTCGAGATCGAGTTCCTGGACCCGGGGGTGGAGGCCTACGCCTTCACCTTCGGCTGAACTCGGAAGCGGCTTCCAGCAATCCCGGACCGGCGCTAGGGTCTCCAAGGACGACCCAGGTATAGAGCGGCGGAGGGGGCGAACTGCGCCGGTTGATGCGCTTCCCCACGCCGCCCGCTTTCAGGACGACACCTCGCCATGACGCTCTTCTCCGCCCTGCCGATGGTGAACGACCCCCTGGTCGCGGCGGCCGTGGTGGCGGTGGTCGGTTCGGTGGGCGCGCGGTACTGGCGCCGCCGCAGCCCCCGGATCTATTTCGTCGCCCAGCTGCTGGTCTTCACCCTGCTGACCATCCTGATGATGGCGGGCGACGTGGCGCCCTGGCGCGCCGCCGCCGGAAGCGGACCGCCGGTCAGGCGGCTGCTGGCGGGCGGGCTGGAGATCGCCTGGTGGCTGTCGGGGGCATGGTTCACCGTCGGGTTCCTGCGCGCCTTCGTGATCCTTCGCCGCCAGCCGCGCCAGGCCAAGCTGGTCCAGGACCTGGTGGCGGCCCTGGTCTACGCCCTCGCGATCGTGGCCATCATCGGCTACGTGCTCGACCTGCCGGTCAAGGGCCTGCTGGCCACCTCCGGGGTGGTGGCGATCGTGCTCGGCCTGGCGCTGCAGAGCTCGCTGGGGGACGTGTTCTCCGGCATCGTGCTCAATATCGAGCGGCCCTACCAGATCGGCGACTGGGTCATCCTGGACGACAACGTCCAGGGCAAGGTGATCGAGACCAACTGGCGCGCGACCCACTTCCTGACCGGCAACCAGGACGTCGCCATCATCCCCAACAGCATCATCGCCAAGTCCAGGGTGGTGAACTGCAGTTCGCCGACCCGCATCCACGGCGCCAGCATCCGGGTGAAGCTGGAGCCGACGGCGACGCCCGGCGCGGGGCGCAAGCTGCTCAACGACGTGCTACTCGGCAGCACCCACATCCTGACCACCCCGGCGCCCAGCGTGACCATCAAGGACGTCAGCGCCGAGATGATCGATTTCGAGATCTCCTACTCGGTCGCCGACGTCAATTCGGTGGGCGCGGCCCAGAACGAGCTGTACGACCTGATCTACCGGGCGGTGGCGAGCGCGGGCGCCAAGTTCTCGCCCCGGCTCACTGGCGCCGCCTCCGCCACGGCGCCCGAGGAAGAGGGGACCCTGGCCGCGCCGGAGCGGCTGCTGGCCGGTATCTCGCTGTTCTCGTCCCTGTCCGCCAATGAGGCCGCCGCCCTGGCCGCGCAGATGAAGCGCAAGGTCTACCGGCCCGGCGACGTGATCGTGCAGATCGACACTGTGGTGCAAGCCCTGAACGTGCTCGCCTATGGCTTCACCTCCGCCTGTGTGGAGGAGAACGGCCGCTGGACCGAGGTCATGCGCATGGCCCCGGGCGACTACTTCGGCGAGCTGGGCCTGCTGGCGGGCGAGGCCCTGCACGGCGAGGTCACCGCCATCACCCGGGTGGTGATCTACGAGATCTCCAAGGAGGCGCTCTCGCCCCTGCTCAAGGCCCGCCCCGGCATGGCCGAGGAACTGAGCGACAGCCTGGCGCGGCGGCGGGCCAGCCGCCACACCGCCCTGGACCAGCACCCCCAGATCGAGCAGCACGAGGAAGGCCTGGCCGAACGGGTGGCGACCAACATCCGCCGGCTGTTCTCCCTGCACCCGGCCTCCGACACGCCCGCCCGCGCCCCCGCTCCACCGGCGGCGCTGAAACCGAAGGTCCAGGCGCCGAAGTAGGGGCGGGCTGGGCGTCGCGCCCCACCCAGATCGACCTTTGTGAACACGGCAAGACAAATACTGGATCGATCGGAAATTAAAACCAATTCAGCCAAGCTTAGCGGTAATAGGACGAAATCAACAGCCAAGCTTGTTGCACGCAAAAACGATCCAGGCGCTAATACAATCTGCAGCCAAGGTCACGCGGACGTCACCCGATCAAAGCACCCTGCCATCGCGCCTGACGATCCGGTCAGTCTGCTTCGAAGAGGACTATCGATGTCCACCCATACCCTCGCCGAGCACCACAGCCACGCCGCCGACCATCACGACAAGGCCGCCGAACACCACCGCGAAGCCGCCAAGCACCATGAGAGCGGCGACATCGACAGCGCGGCTCACCATGCCCACACCGCCTCGGGCCACAGCGCCCACGCCGCGCACCACGCCACGGAAGCCAGCAAGAAGCACGCCGACGAACACGGCGACGCCGAGTAGATCCGACTGCGGGCGCCGGCGGCGATCGTCGCCGGTGCTTCGGCCGGGCAGGCGCCAACTGTCAGATCATCAATTGTCAGACCCGGCTGTCAGCGTCAGCTCGCCCGTCCCGCCGATCTCGACCGCCAGGCCCCGGTAGTCCGCGATCACCGGATGGGGCGTAGGCATGGGCGTGGCGTGGGTCGCGCCCACCACCAGCACCGTCGCCCCCGCCGCCTCGGCCGCCGCGATCCCGGCCGGCGCGTCCTCCCACACCAGGCA
>JBARAK010000610.1:0-2263 GCA_049791955.1 Caulobacteraceae bacterium | reverse complement strand
GCAGTGGCCCCGAGCAGGCCGGTCTGGGAATCCCGGAAGCACATCTGGAAGGAGCCCATATCGTATTCGTAGGGCGGGATCGCCTCGACCCCGAGCCCAAGCGCGTGGAGGCCCTTGACGGCGTCGGAGCCGATGCGGTCCTCGACCGTCACCGCTCCGTATTCCTGGAGCGGGAACATGCGCGGCGCATCCACGGCGGCGTACGGCGTCATTCCAAAGTCGAGCAGATTGGTGAGAACCTGCGGCACGGTGAACAGGACATAGCCGGGGGAGCCGAGGGAGAAGACCGGTGCGCCGTTTTTCAGCACGAAGGTGCTGCCGAGCGCCCGGCGCATGCGGGCGCCGGCGACGATCTTGGCGTCCGAGGGCACGCCGAAGCCGGTGAAGCTGGCTTCCGATCCCCGCATCGGGACGCCGCCCACGACCATGCCGGGGATGCCGCCCGCCTGGTAGGTGTGGGTCATCTGCACCCAGTTTCCGGCCTGGTCGACGATGCTCACCTCGCAGGTCGAGGGCGTCGGCCACGGGTTCTGCCGCCGCCCCGTGGGCTGGCCGTTGGTTCCGTGCGGCGCTTGGGTCAGTCGGACGTGCTCCGACAGGTCGATCCGCGGCCGCAGCCCCTTGATCAGATTTGCGGCGGCGGCGTGGAGGCCGCCGTCCATCAGTTGATCGACCGCGTACGGGGCCACGAACGGGTCGCCGGTATAGCCGCAATGATAGAGGGACCAGCGCAGGGCGTGCGACATGTAGAAATGATGGTCCGCCGAACCGGGCGCCACGCCGCGGATGCCCAGGTGACGGAGGATGCCCAGCACCATGGTGAGGAAGACGCCCTGCTGTTGCGGCGAGGCCAGAGCGACGATCTCGAACTCGTTGTGGCGGAAGCGCAGCGGCTCCTGCCAGCGCGGCGGCGTCTCGGTCATGTGCGCCTTGGTGATCGCCCAGCCCATCTGGTTGGCGGTGGTGATGAAATCATCGGCCCAAGGACCCGTGATCATGTGATCCGGACCTTCGGCGGCCACCTTGCGGAGGGTGGCCGCCGTCGCCTTGCGCACGAAGCGGTGGGCGACTGGCGTCAGGAAGCCGTCGGCCAGGTAGAAGGCTCGGCCCTCCGGGAAGTAGGTGATGTTGTCGAGCGCCCTGCTGAGGCTGGCGTATTCCTGGCTGGTGACATAGTGCCCCTCTTCGGCCCAGCCGATGGCGTCGACGCACAGGGAGGCCCAGGGCTTGGACCCGAAGCGTTGGAACATGGCCTTCAGGCCGAGCATGAAATTGGGGATGACCGCGGCGTTGCCGCCTTCATCGCTGCTCTGCGAGATGGGGCGGAACGGCCGCAGCCCGCTCGGAAAGGTGCCCGTGGCGTCCAGCTGGTGGAAGCGTCCTGTCTTCGCCTCGAAGTACAGGAAGGAGACCGTCCCGGTGTGATTGCTCAGGTGCGGCTCGACGACGGCCTGCACCATGCAGCCGGCGATGGCGGCGTCCACCGCGTTGCCGCCGTCCCGCAGCACCTTGAGGATCGCCTCGTTGACGGCGGGACTTTCAGTGCTGCAGGCCGCCTTAAGGCCGTGCAGGGTCACCTTGGGCCCGGGCGTGACGATATAGCGGGACGCATCGCCGTCGCCGCCGACCGCCGGGCCAGCAGGCGCGCCGGCCTGGGCGACAGCGGAACCGATCAACGTGGAGGCGGCGCCGAGGGAAGCCGACGTCATGAAGGTTCTTCTATCGGTCGGCATCGTATCCTCCTCACGCCGGCATAGGCTTGCAGCCGTGCGACCCCTTCGGCGCCCGAGGTGAAAATCCAGCTGAAGCGAGGCTGCCCGCCTTTGCCCCCCGCCGGACCTCTACCTGCCGTGTTCATGCGCGAGCCTAATCGCTCGCCAGAGACGTCGTTTTCCTCGGGACGACGGACTCTTGCCCAAAATCGGGCCGGCGGGTCGCCCAGGGCGACGGCGTGGCCCTCTTCACCTGGGACGGAGGTCGACCCGGAGCGCGACCGGCGCGTGCGGACCAACCCTTCCGCCCAGGCCGGGGTCCTGGTCAGGCGTCGGATCGGGCCGGCGGCGCTTCGACGCCGACGAGCGCCAAGTGTTGCGGGGCGTAGCGCTCCCCTTCGGCCTGCAGGCGCGCGGCGGCAGCGTCGATATCCTGGAGCTCGTTCGCGCTCAGCGCCAGGCCGGCGGCGCCGAGGTTCTCCTCCAAACGATGCAGCTTGGTCGTGCCCGGGATCGGCACGATGTGGGGCCGCTGGGCGAGCAACCAGGCC
>JBARAK010000609.1:0-5319 GCA_049791955.1 Caulobacteraceae bacterium | reverse complement strand
GCGCTGCGGTACGGTCAAGCGGATTGCCGGCCCACGCCAGCCAGGCCAGTTGCGGCGCCTCGGTAAGCCAGGGCGGCAGCGCCTCGAAGGCGTTGGCCGCCAGCCGCAGCAGTTCGAGCTTCGGCGCGCCGGCCAGGCTCCGCGGCAGCGCCTCCAGGCGGTTGCCGGCCAGCATCAGCTTCTGCAGCTCCGGCCGCTCCCCGAGCGCGTCGGGCAGGCGCGCGATGGCGTTGTCGGTCAGGGTCAGCCAGCGCAGGCGCGGCGGCAGCGCTTCGGCCGGGACCTCGCTCACCCCCGCGCGCCGGAACCCGACCTGGCTCAGCGCCGCACAGTCGCCCAGCACCGGCGGCAGGCGCTCGAACCGGTTGCCCGAGCAGAACAGCACCCGCAGCCGCTTCAGCCGGCCGAGGTCGTCCGGCAGGCGGGTCAGGGCGTTGCGGCCCAGGTCCAGCACCTCCAGCGTATCGGCCAGGCCGTAGATCTCGGCGGGGACTTCGCTCAACCCCGTCCCGCCCAGATCCAGCGCGCGCACGCCCGCCAATTCGCCACGCTTCAGCGCCTGGAGGGTGATGGCCGGACTCATGCTGCGCTCCCCGCGGATGCCTGCGGAGCGCCTACCGCGCATCCGCCGGTTCAATAGCGTCGCAGGTGTGGGTGGGGAACGGGGATGAGCCGGACAAAGGCGATCGGCGCGGCCGGCAGGTGATGCCCAGAAGGGCGGAAACGAGCGACTTGGGGAGATGGTCAGCCGATAGCGTTCAGCAAGGCTGGCGGAGCAGGCCGCCTTTGTAGCGCGAGCAGGTAGAGGCTATGGACACCTGTCCATGCTCAGCGTTCCGCCGCGCCCAATCAACGAACCTGGCGTAATCTGCTCCCCTCGCGAGGGACGGGCGTGACACTGACGCCACATAAATCACCTGTACCGGTCCCACTTTGTGCAAGCTTCGCTTCACGGACAATGGCCAATTCACATCGATTTCCAGATGACTATTGTCTCTCCAATTGACCACATCCAAATCGTCATTCGGCCCCTGAAGCTGAAGGACCTGCACCTTCAGCCCGTCATGCGATTGAGTAGAAACAAGATTGACCCAAGCATTTTGACTGTTGCTGCCGAATCCGTAGTCACATGCCTCCTTGGTGTAACGGGCGCTATAGCGACCGTCTGGAGACGAAACGCTTTCAGAATGATCTTCGCAATTCTGATCCGTGAGCCGGGGCTGCATATCGGCGGAAGCCTTACTGAGATGCAAAACGAAGAACGCCAGGATGGCTATGGAGACAGCGCCTAAGCCGAACAACGGCGCCTTATCTGTCATCTCTGCAGCTCCCGCGTTCGCAGCTCACGGCAAACCATAACCACAGGGAGCAACGACGCCAACTTCCACTTTGGGTCGCCATCGGTCTCCACAATAGCCGCGCTACCCCTTCGGCTTCTCCACCGAACAGACGAAGGCGCTGGCGTCGTGGGAGTCGCCCGAGCCCCGGTACCAAGCCTTCTGCGGATAGGCGCACAGCGGGCGCTGCAGGGCAACGCCCTTGGTCGGCGTATCGTCGACGTACTTGGTGGCGATGACCTGGGCCGGGGCCGCGCCGTCCTCGACCCAGTGGGCCAGGGCGGCGAACAGGTCGTCGCGGGGCGTGGCGGAGGCCGGCTTGCCGGCGCCGCCGTTGGCGGCGTTGAAGGCGTCGGGCCCAGGACCCGCGCCGCAGTGCATGACCCCCGGGGCCATGAACAGCCTGGCGAAGGCGCGCGCCTTGGCGGGTCCGCCGGACTCCCGGCCCAGCCGGTCGTAGAGGGCCAGCGTCTGTCCCGGCGCCACCAGGGTATCGGCTAGGCCCTGGTAGATGATCAGCTTGCCGCCGCGCGCCCGGAACCGGCTGATGTCGCCGCGCATGGCGTCGTTGACCGCGGGGCCGAGCATGGCGTCGACCTTGGGCATGTCGCGCTCTAGGTCGAACTTGCGCCAGTCCCACTCGGGTCCGAACACCCACTTGAACAGGCCGTCGAACGCCGGCTCGCCGTTCGGGGGCGTCTGGATGAAATTCCAGCCGAAGCGGCCGGGCGCCTCGCTGCCCGGCAGCCAGCCATAATAGAGCGGCCGGCCGGCGTGGCTGGTAGGCCCTGAGTAGAACGCCTTGGCGGTCTGGATCTCGGCGGCCGTAAGGCAGGTGGCGGCGTCCGCGCCGTGGCAGGCCAGCACGGCGGGGTCGAACCGGCAGGCCAGCGGGTCGGCAATGAAGGGATCGCCAGCGAGCCCATTTCCATGCCCGCCGCAGGTCGACACCGCGGCCTTGTTGAGCAGCGTCAGCTTGGCGTCCGACAGCTTGTGTCCGGGCAGCAAGTCGGCGGCCTGGACGTCCCACACGGCGACGGCGTGGCCCCAGGTCCGGTTGACCACCGGCGCCCCGACCAGGACGCCGTCGTAATCCTCAGGGTAGTACAGCGCCTCGATCAGGCCCTGCTGCCCGCCGGTGGAGCAGCCGGTGTAGTAGGACCGCCTGGCGTCCTGACCGTAGTAAGCCTTGGCGACCGCCTTGCCCGTCACCGTCATCACATGGGTCGACAGCCGGCCCCAGTCCTTCCACTTGCGCGGGTGGCCGATCAGCGCATCGCCGTCCAGCGGCGTGGCGGGCGCGGTGCCGGTATCGGTGACCGCCGTCGCATAGCCGCGCCGGAGCCCTACCTCCATGCCGCCGTAACCCGCCGCCAGCAGGCCGCCGAAGCCGCCATTGCCATTGCCGTGGAAGACGCCGGCCCAGTGGTCGGCCGGCAACCAGATCTCCACCCCGACATCGGAATCAGGCGCGGCCTTCACCGAGGCGATCACCCGGCAGAAGGCGGGCAGGTCCGGACGCTTCACCTTGTCGGGAGCGTCGAAGCCGCCCGCGGCGACCGGCTCCGCGCTCTTGATCACCGTATCAGGCAACTTGAGGTTGACCAGATCCTCGCAACGGGCGGCCCAGCTTGGCGAGGCGAGCGCCGCGCAGGCCAGGCCCGCCGCGGAAGCCAACAGCAGGCGCGTAAGGCCGCGTGCATCTTTGCCCATGGGGTTCTTCTTCCTCCTCCGCCCCGGTCTTGGTGCGCCCCTACCCTCCCCTGGGCTGGACCGTGAGGGGAGACGTCAGAGCGGCTTGCGCCGGGTGCGGTGAAGGTGTCCTGCCAGCAGCGTCACGTCAACATTCACTGCTGCAATAGTGAAAATATACCAACCGGAACGAGGCGTTGGCGGCGTTGGAGGAGAAAACCATCCCGGCGCTTAACCCGTGAAAACGCAAGGCTTTCAGGGTTTCGTTCCGACCAGCTTCGGGTCATGCGCCCGGATAAACTTATAGGCGACGCCGCAAATGGCCGAGGTTTCGATCGGCCCGTAGCGCCTGGAGTCGATTGCGTCGTCCCGGTTATCGCCGAGGACAAACCACTGATCGGGGCCAAGTTTGAAAGACGGGTAAGGTCCGGTGGAATATTGCGGGAAGTGCTGCACAAGGTAGGAGGCGCCGTTCGAAAGCGTCTCTCGAACCAGGGAATAGCCACCCTCGCCGGAAGACTGCGGAGCTGGCTGAGCCACGGGGCGTTCCGAGACGGCTTGACCGTTCACCATCGGCGTTGCGCCTTGGAAACCTATCGCATCACCCGGACCCGCCACCACCCGCTGCAGGTAACGGAACGGAAGGCCAGATCGCCTGAAGACGACCACGTCGCCCCGCTTCGGAACCGTCATTCCGCACAAAGAGCGCGCCGTGTCGAAGGCCAGCACATCGCCCTTGACCAAGGTTGGCTCCATCGCACTGGAGGCGACGTCATAGACAGGAAGCGGCGCAACGCCCCGGAGAACGATGGCCGAGATCACAGCGGCCAACGAAAACAAAAGAATTATACTGAACCGTTTGCGTAAGCTCCAGACGGCTGCATGTTTACGTCCAACAACGAAGGCATGGACTGCCGTCACCGGCCCGATCACAGCTCCGGCGAAGACATTATAATGAGGAGAAACCGCGTAAATACCCGGAGGATTCCCAATCGACCAATAATATAAGCACGCACCACTCACGAAGAATATCAGAAGCACCAGCGCCGTCGTTCGCCACCCGCCCAACCACAGATAACCAAGCGGCGCTGCGAAGAGGTTCAGGATGGCCGCTACGAACGGCCGCCTTTTGCTTGCTGCACAGTTGCTTCCCCCACGAGGACGCTAGCTGAGCAGCGCACGCCAGGCAACCTGCAGGTGCGCAACCCTCACACGCCTGACCGCAAACTCTAAAGACGGCAGCCGGAAGTGTGAACGATCGTCGCCCGCCTTCAGCCGCGGCGGCGCGGCCTCATCCTGGGGGCGGCCCAGAGATTGCGGAGAGCGACAGCCAGCCGACGCGCCATGGGTCATGTCCTCTTCACCGGAGCCGAAGCTCCTCGCGAAGCAGGCTGATCCGCCGTCACGGTCAAAATGCGCCGGATGTGATTCAGACTCGTGACAGGCGATCGCGAACCGCGGCTGCAAAAGGGACCTCCCGGGTTCCGCCGCAAGACCGGCCGACACACTTGCGAAACAGCCCGCCCCCGTTCGACCGCTTTCGGGCGGCAGCGTCCGCGCTTCCCCCGGCTGCGGGTTCCCTGGCTCAACTGTGCGAGGCCACGGCGCGGCTTGCGTACAGCTTCCCCACCGGTTCCAATGTCGCAGGACAACATGCTTCCGACAGCCGCCAGCGCTCCGTGCCAAGATGACACCCCCATGTCCGACCCGCGATCCGATCTGAACGGCGTCGAGGTCCTGATCGTCGACGACGATCTGGGCCTGCGCGCGGAGATGGCCGATTACCTGACCACCCATGGCCTGAAGGTGCACGAGGCCGGCGAGGCCCGGCAGGCGCGCGAAGTGATCGCCGCGCGCCCGATCCGCCTGGTGGTGCTGGACGTGATGCTACCGGGCGAGGACGGCCTGTCGCTCTGCCGCAAGCTGGCCGAGAGCGGTGGCCCGCCGGTGCTGATGCTCAGCGCCATGGGCGACTCGGTGGACCGGATCGTGGGCCTGGAGCTCGGCGCGGACGACTATGTGGTCAAGCCGACGCCGCCGCGCGAACTGCTGGCGCGGGTGCGCGCCATCCTGCGGCGCAGCAGCTTCAGCGTGCGCGAGCGCACCATCACCGTCTACGAATTCGCCGGCTTCCGCTTCGACCTGACCCGCCGCCAGCTGCGCGCGCCGGACGGCATGGTGCTGCAGCTCACCCCGGCCGAGCTGTCGCTGCTGACGGTGTTCGTGCGCAGCCCCGGCCGGGTGCTGTCGCGCGAGGAGCTGCTGCGCGGCGCCCGGGGCGAGGACATCG
>JBARAK010000608.1:0-14177 GCA_049791955.1 Caulobacteraceae bacterium | reverse complement strand
GCCTCGGCCGCAGCCCCGAAACCCGCAATCCCCGCCACGTTCTCCGTGCCGGCGCGCAGCCCCCGTTCCTGGCCGCCGCCATGCAGGCGCGGGCTGATACGGGCGCGGGCGCCATAGATCAAGACGCCGACGCCCTGCGGGCCGCCGATCTTGTGCGCCGAAAGCGCCAGGGTGTCGGCGCCGAGCGCTGCGACATCCACGGCGATCTTTCCCGCCGCCTGCACCGCATCCACGTGCAGCCAGCCGCCAAGCGTTTGCAGCAGGCCGGCCGCCTTGGCCACGGGCTGGATCACCCCGGTCTCATTGTTGGCCAGCATCAGCGCTGCGAACGGCCGGCCATCCTCGGGCCGCCAAGCCTTCAGGCGATCCGCCAACCAGTCCAGCGCGGCCACACCGCGCCGGTCGACCGGCCAGGTCTCAACCGGCAAGCCCGTGGCGCGGGCCGTATTGACCACCGCCTCGTGCTCGGTCGCCCCGATCAGCAGGCGACGGACCTCGCCGGATGCGACCGCGCTTTCGATGGCCAGGGCGTTGGCCTCCGTCCCACCGCCAGTGAAAACAAGCGTCTCGGCAGAGGCCCCGACCAGGGTCGCCACGCTGAGACGCGCATCCTCGACCCGGCCCCGCGCCGCGCGGCCGGACGCATGGATCGACGAAGGATTGCCACCGGCCCTCAGAGCTGCCGAAATCGCCTCAAGCGCTTCCGGGCGAACCGGCGCGGTGGCGTTGTGGTCGAGGTAGACAGCCATCAGGCCGCCTCAGCCGGCGCCGGAGCGCGCGGCGGCTTCACCCGCCGCTCCACCACGTCCTCGAGCGAGATCCCGGCCAGGAACTGTTCGATATGACCGCCCAGCGCGTCCCAGAGCTCATGAGTGGCGCAGCGTTCGCCCCCGCCCAGGCAGCCACGGTCGACGCCTTCACAGCGGGTAGCGGCCAGGGGCTCGTCCACCGCCAGCACCACGTCCGCCACGCTGATGCCATGCGCCTCCATAGCCAGGCGATAGCCGCCGCCGGGGCCGCGCACGCTGCGCACCAGACCGCGCCGGCGCAGAGCCGCGAACAACTGCTCAAGATAAGCGAGGGAAATCTCCTGACGCGCGGCGATCTCGGCCAGGGACACGGCCCGGTCGCGCCCGTGGCGCGCCAGGTCGGTCATGGCCATGACCGCGTACCGTCCCTTTGTGCCCAACCGCATCCGTCGCCAGATCCTAAAAAACCAACCCGGAAATTGGGGCCCGAAAAGCGTTTACGCGCGACCCAGTCGCACTTTCGAACCAAAACCGCGCCCCTAGATGTGCAGCCTGTGCTACAGGCCGTCCCTTTCCAGGGCGCGCGCGTTTCGCCGACACGCCTGATGTAGGAAAACCGAGTACGGCGATCAAGTATTCCGTGGCGCGAAGGCGGGTTGTCGCGCGTCGTGGACGAGGAGGATGGACGACCGATGCCTGAGGTGATTCTGACCGGCGCCGCCGGCCGGCTCGAAGGCCGCTATGCGCCCCCTAAGACCGACAACGCCCCTATCGCCCTGATCCTGCACCCGCACCCCAAGGCGGGCGGGCACATGAACAATCCGGTAGCGGTGCAACTCTACCACCTGTTCATGACGCGTGGTTTCGCCACCCTGCGCTTCAACTTCCGCGGCGTGGGCAAGAGCCAGGGCGAGTTCGACTCCGGCATCGGCGAGCTGGCCGACGCCGCCTCGGCGCTGGACTGGCTGCAGACCACCAATCCGACCGCCTCCCAGTGCTGGGTCGCGGGCTACCAGTTCGGGGCCTGGATCGGTATGCAGCTGCTGATGCGCCGCCCGGAAACGGACGGCTTCGTGTCGGTGTCGCCACCGACCAACGTCTACGACTTCAGCTTCCTCGCCCCCTGCCCGGCCTCCGGCCTGATCCTGCACGGCAGCGGCGACACGGTCGCCACGCCGGTGGAAGTGGAGCGCGTAGTGGCCAAGCTGCGCACCCAGAAGGGCATTTCCATCGCCTATGAGCTGGTGGACGGCGCCAACCACTACTGGTCCAACCACCTGCCCGCCGTGGAGCAGAAGGTCGGGCACTACCTCGACCAGCGGATGAACGGCCTGGCGGGTTGAATTCCCTCCTCCCCTGCGTCAGCGGGGGAGGAGATCGCCCTACGGCTCGACGATCCGGCCACCGGTCATAGGCTGGGGCGCGGCTGTCGTACCGGGGAACGAAATCGGCAGGCCTCGCTTGGTGCGGGCCGCCAGATAGGCGAAGGCTTCGGCCTCGATAGCGTCCCCGCGCCAGCCGACCGCCTCGGCCGCCACCACCTCGCAGCCCGCACGCTCGGCGATGGCGTGCATGATCTGAGGGTTGGAGCGACCGCCGCCTGAGACGATCAGCACACGAGGCCGTTCCGGCGCTGCATCCAGGCCCAGGCGGATCGCCTCGGCGGTGAAGGCGACCAGGGTCGCCGCCGCGTCCTCGCTCGACAGGCCTTTCAGCGCGTCGAGGCTGAAGTCGAAGCGGTCCAGCGACTTCGGTGGCGCCTGGCGGAAATAGGGATGCGCCAGATAGCCGGCGAGCACGTCGGCGTTCACCCGGCCCGCCGCCGCCAGCCGGCCGTCGACGTCATAGCGACCCAGCCCGCGAGCCTGGACCAGCAGGTCGATCATGCCGTTGCCGGGCCCGGTGTCGAAGGCCAGGGGATCTGCCGTCGTCGAGAACAGGGTGATGTTGGCGACCCCGCCTACGTTCAGCACCGCCGACGGTGGGGCGACGCCCGAAGCCTGGGCCCGCGCCAGATGGTAGATCGGGGCCAGGGGCGCGCCCTCCCCGCCCGCGGCGACATCAGCGGTGCGGAAGTCGAAGGCGACCGGCGTCTCGGACAGCTTCGCCAGCAAGGCGCCGTCGCCAAGCTGCACCGTACGCCCGATGCGATCGGCCGTAGGGCGTTCGTGCAGTACGGTCTGGCCGTGGAAGCCGATCAGCTCGATCTCGCCCCAGCTAAGCCCATTGGCGGCCAGGAAAGCGGCGGCGGCCTCGAAATGCTCGCGCGCCACCGCCTCGGCCGCGGGGGCGAATTCAGCGGGCTCCGCCGCGCCGCGTGGCCAGCCCTTCGCCGCTTCCGTCGCCGCCAGAGCCAGAGCGCGGGTGGCCTCGCTGAGCTTGCGCTCGCCGGCCGGACCGAAGGCTGTGATCGTCTCGCCATCGGTGTCGAGCACGGCCATGTCGACCGCATCGAGCGAGGTGCCGCTCATGAAACCCAGGACGCGCATGCGGCCAAGCCTGTTGTATATGCTTCAAAGCGAAGCTCCGGCCGTGTTACACGCGCCTCGATGTCCGACTTCAAGCCGAAATCCGAGCTGATCCGCGTCCTCACGGAGCGCGGCTACATGCATCAGTGCACCAACCTGGAGGCGCTGGACGAACGCGCCGCCAATGGCGTGGTGACCGCCTACATCGGCTTCGACGCCACCGCGTCCAGCCTGCACGTGGGCAACATGATGCAGATCATGATGCTGCGCCGCCTGCAGCAGACCGGGCACAAGCCCATCGTGGTCATGGGCGGCGGCACGACCAAGGTCGGCGATCCCTCCGGCAAGGACGCCAGCCGCCAGATGCTGACCGAGGCGGCGATCGCGGCCAACATGGCCTCGATCCGCAAGGCGTTCGACGCCTACCTGACCTTCGGCGACGGCCGGACCGACGCCATGACCGTGGACAACGCCGAATGGCTGGACCAGCTCGGCTACGTCCAGTTCCTGCGCGACTACGGCGTGCACTTCACCCTGAACCGCATGCTGACCTTCGACAGCGTGCGGCTGCGGCTTGAACGCGAGCAGCCGCTGACCTTCCTCGAATTCAACTACATGCTGATGCAGGCCACCGACTTCCTGGAGCTGCATCGCCGCTACGGCTGCGCGCTGCAGCTCGGCGGCTCGGACCAGTGGGGCAACATCGTCAATGGGGTGGAGCTGATCCGCCGGGTCGAGAGCGCGGAAGCCTTCGGCTTCACCAGCCCACTGGTCACCACCAGCTCGGGCGTCAAGATGGGCAAGACCGCCCAGGGCGCGGTGTGGCTGAACGCCGACATGCGCAGCCCGTACGACTACTGGCAGTTCTGGCGCAACACCGAAGACGCCGACGTCGGCCGCTTCCTGAAGCTGTTCACCGACCTGCCCCTGGACGAGATCGCCCGGCTAGAGGCGCTGCAGGGCTCTGAGATCAACGAGGCGAAGAAGGTGCTGGCCAACCAGACCACCGCCCTGCTGCATGGCGCCGACGCCGCCGACGCGGCCGCTGAAGCCGCCCGCTCCGCCTTCGAGGAGGGCAAGGTGTCCGGCGACCTGCCGACGATCGAGGTGTCCCGAGCGGACATCAAGGCCGGCGTGCAGCTCGCGGCCCTGGTGGCGGATGCAGGTCTTGCAGCTTCGCGTTCCGAAGCGCGCCGGCTGGCCCAGGGCGGCGGCCTGCGCCTCAACGACCAAGCCGAGGCGGACGCCCAGCGCACCGTCACCCTGGCCGACGTCGGACCCGACGGCGTGATCAAGCTGGCCGCCGGCAAGAAGAAGATCGTCCTGGTCAGGCCCGTCTGATCCAACCCCGCACCTGGGAGCCCGAAATGGCCGAACTGAGCGTTGGCGACAAAGCCCCCGACTTCGACCTGCCCACCGACGGCGCCGGGCGGATATCCCTGGCGGGGCTCGGGGGCCGGTCGGTGGTGCTGTACTTCTATCCCAAGGATGACACCTCGGGCTGCACCAGCCAGGCCAAGGCGTTTTCGGAAATGCGCAACGCTTTCGAGGAAGCCGGCGCCACGGTGGTCGGGGTCTCCAAGGACAGCCCCTCCAGCCACGACAAATTCAGGGCCAAGCACGACCTGACTATCCGCCTCGCCTCCGATGAGAGCGGCGAGACGATGGAGCGCTATGGCGTATGGGTCGAAAAGAACATGTACGGTCGGAAGTACATGGGGATCGAGCGGGCCACCTTCCTGATCGGCCCTGACGGCGTGCTGACCCAGGTCTGGCGCAAGGTGAAGGTGCCCGGCCATGTCGACGCCGTGCTCAAGGCCGTGAAAGCGCTACCAGTAACGGCCTAGCGACAGATTGCCGCACGCGAGCCTCCCGGCGACGAGCTGAGCCTTGCCGGAATGCGCCTGCCTGAAACGTTCCAAGTCTTAAGGATGTCTTGACGCCTACGGAACAGTCGGGCCCGGCCAAATCCTTAGGCAAACACCGCAAGTTCTCGCGTCAGGCTGTCTGCAGACGTCACGTTCGCGCCTATTTGCGCCAAGTTCCGGCCACATCGAGCTTGGCCGGGAAGCCAGCGACAATCCCGAGCTTGCCTCGCGGGCTCACGTTTGCTGAGTCGGCCTTCGACTGAAACAGGTGCGGGTTGCTGCATGTCTTTTGAACGTTTGGCGGCTCGGGGGCGGCTTGTGGGTCTCGCGCTGGCGGGTGTCGCCGCGCGCAGACCATCGCCCCAGGCGGCCAGCGCTCTGTTCGCGCCAGTGGCCATGCTGGTGGGCGCCATCGGCCTGACCTGCGTATGGCAGACCCTGCCGCGGCACACGCCACAGTGGCCTGCCTTCATCGAGGCCCAGCCGACCACCCGCCCCGCCCTGCCGGAAACCAGCGCGGTCGCCCAGGCGGCCCTGCACCAGAGCACCGCCATTTCCAGCCTGCTGGTCGACCTCGGCGCGATCCAGGTCACCCCGCCCAAGCCCGTGGCGCTGGTCGGCGGCCCCAACGCCTCGCTGCAACGGCTGCGCAACGCCGAAGCCGACATGATCGACATGGCCGACCGGGGCGCCCAGGTCCAGATCAACGACTACCGGCACACCTATCGCTCCGCCGGCCTCAACATCGGCCCCTACATGGTCCCGCAGGCCGAGCGTTCGGTGATCTCGCCGCTGGAGCTGCGCAACGCCCGCGCCCTGTCAGCCCGCTTCGACATCGACATGGGCCTGGCCCGACGGCTGCAGCACGCCGCCCGCGACCTGCTGGCCCTGCGCACCCTGTCCGCCGCCACCGCCTCGATGCCCCTGGCGATCCCGGTCGACCATCCGCAGATGTCGAGCCCGTTCGGCGTGCGCATCGATCCGTTCCGCGGCCTGACCGCCTTCCATCCCGGCGTGGACTTCGCCGGCGCCTATGGCCAGCCGATCCATGTGACGGCCCCCGGCGTGGTGTCGTTCGTGGGCCAGCGCGCCGGCTACGGCAACTGCGTGGAGGTCGACCACGGCTTCGGCTTCAAGACCCGCTACGGCCACCTGTCGGGCTTCGCCTCACGGGTGGGCGACAGCGTGCGCACCGGCGACACCATCGCCCGGATGGGCTCTACCGGCCGCTCCACCGGCGTGCATCTGCACTATGAGGTGTGGGCCAACGGCCAGCTGCAGAATCCCGCCCATTTCCTGAAGACCGGCGAGACCCTGGCGGCCTCCGCCGCCGCGCCGATGTTGCGCACACGGGGATAGGCGGCTTCCCAGCCTCCAAGCAAAAGACCGCGCCCTTCTCCCGCTGCCAAAGCGGGAATTAGGCGTTCGCCGCGTCGCTTGCCTCACCAACCCGTTGGGACAGGGAGGCGGCCATGAAGGAGTCGAGATCGCCATCCAGCACACCCTGGGTGTCGGAGGTCTCCACGTCGGTGCGCAGGTCCTTCACCAGCTGATAGGGTTGCAGCACGTAGCTGCGGATCTGGTGGCCCCAGCCGATGTCGGTCTTCTGGTCCTCCAGCGCCTGTTGAGCAGCCTCGCGCTTCTGCAGCTCGGCCTCGTACAGGCGGGCGCGTAGCATCTTCCAGGCGTTGTCGCGGTTCTGGTGCTGCGAACGCTCGGTCTGGCACGCCACCGCGATCCCGGTCGGGATGTGGGTCAGGCGCACCGCGGAGTCGGTCTTGTTGACGTGCTGGCCGCCCGCGCCCGAGGCGCGGTAGGTGTCGGTGCGGACGTCGGCCGGATTGATCTCGATGACAATGGTGTCGTCGACCACCGGGTAGACCCACACCGAAGCGAAGCTGGTGTGTCGGCGAGCATTGGAGTCGAATGGCGAGATGCGCACCAACCGGTGCACGCCCGCTTCCGTCTTGAGCCAGCCGTAGGCGTTGACGCCCTTGATCTGCAGGGTGCAGGACTTGATGCCCGCGGTTTCGCCCGGGGTTTCTTCCAGCACCTCGACGGTCATGCCGTGGGCGTTGGCCCACCGGCTGTACATGCGCATCAGCATCAGTGCCCAGTCCGCCGACTCCGTGCCGCCGGCGCCGGAGTTGACCTCGACATAGGCGTCGTTGCTATCAGCCTCGCCCGAGAGCAGGGCCTCCAGCTCGGCGCGACCGGCCCGTTCCTTCAACGCCTTCAGCGTCTGGGCGGCCTCTTCCAGGCTGCCCTGGTCGCCCTCCATCTCCGCCAGTTCGGCGAAGTCGAGCGTATCTCGACGTTCGCGGATCAGCGCCTGCACCGCCTCGATCTGGTCAGCCAGACGAGTGCGCTCGCGCATCAGGGCCTGGGCTTCAGCAGGCTTGTCCCAGAGAGTGGGGTCTTCGGAACGGGCGTTCAGTTCGTCCAGACGTCGGAGCGCAGGCTCCCAGTCAAAGACGCCTCCTGAGCAGTCCGATCGACTGCTCGATGTCGGCCGCGGCGGCCTCGACATCCGCTCTCATGAGAGAGTCCTCCAATACGAAGCGCGAGCAGATAGCGATGGATGGGGTCGCCCGCAACGCCTCATGCAGCCGCAACCTCCGCGAAGGCCCTGCTTCCGATGGCGGAAGGCTTCCGTGGGCTCAGTACAGCCCCTTCAGATCCGCTGGCGGTTTCTTCCCCGGCGGCGGCGGCGTGGGGGGCGGAGGCGGTGGCGCGCCGGCCGGGGCGAACTGGATATTCGGCAGGCCCTGCAGGTTCCCCGGCGCAATCACCACGCCAGGCGTCACCGGGGCGACGGGGACCGGCTTCGGCTCGGTGCCGGGGCGGAAGGCCTCGCGATAGCCGTGGGCGTAGGCCATCTTCACGTCCTTCGGCGCGGCGAAGTCATCGTTGGGAGCCGTGGCGAGGGCGTCCTTCATGAAGTCGATGAAGATCGGCACTGCCGCCTGGGCGCCAGTCTCGCCGTTGCCCAACGAGCGGTTGTCGTCGAAGCCCACGAACACCCCCACCACCAGATCGGGCGTGAAGCCGACGAACCAGGCGCTGCGGTAGTCGTTGGTGGTGCCGGTCTTGCCGGCGATGAAACGGCGGGGGAAAGCGGCCCCGACCGCGGCGCCGGTGCCCCGCTGGGTGACGCCCTCCAGCATCAGGGTGATCTGATAGGCAGTGATCGGGTCCATCACCTGGCTCCCGTCGAAGGGAATGCGGGGGCTTTCGCTACCGTCATAGGGAGCGTCGCAATGCGGGCAGTCGCGGTGGTCCGCCTTCCAGACCACCTGGCCACCATGATCCTCGGCCAGTTCAATCAAGTGGGGCTGGATGCGCTTGCCGCCGTTGGCGAAGGCGGCGTAGGCCGACACGAGGCGGAACGGGGTCACCTCCTGGGCGCCCAGCGCCATGGACAGCACCGGCGCCATGTCGTCGACCACGCCGTCGCGCTTGGCCGCCTCGACGATCTTCTTCATGCCGACCCGCTGGGCGATGCGCACGGTCATGGTGTTCTTGGAATAGACCAGCCCGTTGCGGAACGGGGTCATGCCCGAATAGGTGTGTTCGTAGTTCTCCGGGCTGTAGACCTTGCCGTTGCCGCCGTTCAGGAAGATCGGGGCGTCGAGCACCTCGCTGGCCGGGGTGAAGCCGTTCTCGAGCGCGGTGGCGTAGACGAAGGGCTTGAACGAGGAGCCCGGCTGGCGCGCTGCCTGGGTCGCCCGGTTGAAGTTCGACAGCGAGAAGCTGTAGCCGCCCACCAGCGCCAGGATACGGCCGGTATGAGGCTCCATCGCCACCAGGGCGCCGTTGACCGCCGGGACCTGGCGCAGGTTGAAGCGCTTGGGCGCGCCGGCCACCGGCTCGACGAACACCAGGTCGCCTGCCTTCAGCCCCTTGCCGGCGCTGGCCCACGCCACGTCGGCGCCCTCGATGGCGCCGGTCTGGCCTTCGATGGTGGTGACCTCGGCCGAACCGCCGCCGACCTTGTCGACCTGGGCCGCGCGCCAACCGCGCCGTTCGGCGGGAGGCGGCTTCACGGCGGCGGCCTTGTACCAGTCCGCGGAGACGTCCGCATTGCCCCAGGCCCCGCGCCAGCCGTGGCGGTGGTCATAGGTCTCCAGCCCCTTCATCAACGCGATGCGGGCCGCGCTCTGCAGCTTGGAGTCCAGGGTGGTGCGCAGGTAGAGCCCGGCGGTCTCCGCATCCTTGCTGATGGTGCCCCGGGCGCGCAGGCGCACCTCTTCCACGAAGTAGTCGGCGTCGTGGTAGTGGGCGCGCAGCGGCTTGGTCTGAACGATCAGGTCTTCCTTCATCGCCGCCTGGGCCGCGGCGCGGTTGACCCAGCCAAGTTCAGCCATCTGGCCGAGGATCCAGTTCCGGCGCGCGATGGCGGCGGCCTTGTGACGGATGGGGTGATAGTTCGCCGGCCCCTTAGGCAGGGCGGCCAGGTAGGCGACCTCGGCCAGGTCGAGGTCGTTCAGCGACTTGCCGAAGTAGTTGTAGGCCGCGGCCCCCACGCCATAGGACTGATAGCCCAGGGGAATCTGGTTCAGGTAGATTTCCAGGATGCGGGTCTTGGGCAGGGTCTGCTCGATCCGCTGGGCCAGGATGGCTTCCTTGACCTTGCGGCCGAAGGTGACCTCGTTAGTGAGCAGGATGTTCTTGGCCACCTGCTGGGTGATGGTCGAGCCGCCCTCGAGCCGGCGACCGTTGGCCGCGCGGAACACGTCGCGCGACAGGGCCCGACCCAGGCCTTCGACGTCGATGCCGCCATGTTCGAAGAACTTATGGTCCTCAGCTGCGAGGAAGGCGCGCACAACCATGGGAGGTATCTGGTCGTACGGCGTGAAGATCCGCCGCTCCTGGCCGAGCTGGGCGATAAGGGTGCCATCCCAGGCATAGACTCGCGTCGAGGTCGGCGGCCGGTATTCCGCAAGTTCGGCGGCGTCGGGCAAGTCCTTGAAAAGTAAAGCCGCGTAGACGGCCAAGCCCAGGCCGGCCACGGCCACCGCACTCAGCACGACCACTCCGGCGATCGCGGCCCAACGTCCGGCAGACTTCAAGACGCGCAAACCTCGTTCCCGGACCAGAGCACGGCCGTAGGGGTTGAGATCAAGGGCGCCGGGCCTGCCGCGTCAAGCCGATTCGACAGCGCGGCCACGCCGGGCCTTATGGCAGCAGGCGCGACAAGAAGCGCGGCGGCGCCTTGGGCGCCCGGTTGAACACCATGCCAGCGCAGCGGCCGCCTGCGGCCGTCAGCGCGGCCTTGAGCGCGAGCGGGCCCTCCATGTCCGTGCGCTCGGCGGAGACCACCAGCACGTTGGCGTCCACCAGGGGCGCGATCGCCGGCGCCACCTGAGAACGCTCCAGGGCCGGGGCGTCGATGACCACGAAGTCGGCGTGCGCCCGCAGGCTGTTCCAGTAGGCCGGGGCGTTGAGGATGCTGACCGACTGGCCGGGCTTGAGGGCCTCGCGCCGGAAGCGGGTGATCCACCAGCGCGCCTCGCCCACCGGATAGGCGTCCAGATAGCGGCAATCCGGCCAGGGCCGCCCGTCGACGCCCTGGATCTTGGGATCGACGCTGAAGAAGCAGCTTTCATTCGGGCTGGCGCGGGTCGGAGCGCCGAGCGGGCCATAGTGATCCGGATGGGCGGAGATCACGTCATACTGTTCGGCCTTCAGGACATCCAGCTCGACCAGCCACACGCCGCGCTGGGCGTGGGGCGCGACGAAGCGGGCGAACTCGCGCGCAACGGTGGAGACACCCTCCCCGGCCTCGGCGGCCACGAACTGCAGCACGCGCCCAGGCCCCCCCGGTGTGGCCAGGAGCCGGCCGGCCAGCTCCGCCATGTCCAAAGAGAGGTCCATCATGACCGAATCGCCCACACGCAGACTTTCACCATAGGCCGTCGCCAGCCGGAACACAGCCGGACGCATCGCCTTGGCCTGGAAGGATCAGGCGTAAGCGGCCTTGCGCTCCGGCGCGGCCAGGACCGGCAGGCCCAGGGCCCGCTCGGCGAAGGCCGGGGTCGGTACGCCCCGGCGCATGAAGGCGGCCAGCAGGCCGGTGCAGAGGGCGGCGAAGACCCCGAACGCCAGGGCCAGCAGCAGCACCGGCTTCTTCAAGCTGGCCCCCACCGAAGGCGTGATGGCGCGCTGGACCACCCGCACATTGCCGTCGCCTTGCTGCTGGGTGATCGACTGCTGGGCCTGATCCTCCTGCTCCCGCTGGGTGAAGTTCTTGACGTTGACCGCAAGCGCATCCCGCTCGCGCACCAGGTCGTCGTACTGGGGCTGGAGTTCGGTGAGCTTCTGGCGCCGGGCGTTCACCTGGGCCAGTTCCGACGTCAGCGCGCCCTTGCGGCTGCGCAGCGACGCCGCCTCGGCCGAGAGCTGGTTATGTTCGGTCTGCAGGGTCTGGAACACCGGGTTCACTCCCACCCGCCGCGCCCCCGGGCCGGCGACCTGGCCGCTGGCGTCCAAGGCCTCCAGTTCGCCGATCTGACGGTCGAGATCCTTCACGGGCTGGGCGTCGGGCTTATAGCGCGACAGCAGGTCCTGGCGGCCCAGGCGCAGTGTGATCAGCTTGTCGGCGGCGGCATGGTCGACGTCGCGGTAGAGTCCGATCTCGGCTGGCGAATGGCCCATCTCCTGGCTCGTCGCCCCCAGGCGCCCTTCCGCCTCGGCTAGCTGGGCGGTGACGTTGTAGCTGTCGGTGAGCAGCTGGGCGTAGATCTGGCCCAGGGCCGCCTTCTCGTTGTCGAAGTCGCTGATCCCGTTGTCGCTAAGAAAGCGCGCATAGGCCTGGTCGGCCGCATCGAGCCTCTGCTCGAAGATGCGGCGCTGGCCACCGACCACGGTGGCGTCGTGGCTCATCAGCACGTTGATCCGATAGCGCAGGTATTCGTCCACCAGGGTGTTCAGGGTCAGGGCGGATATCTGGGCGTCGGGGTCGGTGTAGGTCAGGCGCACCACCGAGGTGTCCGGGGCGCTGGCGATCTTGAGGCTGGTGTCCATGGTATGGAGCGCCATCGCTTCGATAACCTGGCGCCGGGCCGGGGACGCGGCCTGGTAGGCGCGAGCGAGCTTTGGGAACATCCGGGGCAGGCCGATATCGTGCAGCACACGCGCCTTCAGGGCGGTGCTGCCGAGGATCTCCGTCTCGGACTGGATCACCTGGTCGGGTTCCGGCGCCAAGCCGCGAGCGGCGTCGCCGACACGGGGATTGTAGACATATTCAGGACTGAGTCGGATCAGCAGGCTGGAGTGGGCCTGGAAAGCCGTCTTCATCTGCAGGGCGGCGAGGACGCCCAACGCGGCGATGGCCAGGAACACGCCCAGCATCAGGAAACGCTCACGCCATAGCATCGCCGCCAGGTCATGCGGCGTATAGACCGCGGGCGGGGGTTCGGAGCTCGCGACGACTTGGGGCTGCTCGCTCCGCCAAGCCCAGGCGTTCTGCATTTCAAACCGTCCGCGCGTTACAGCCGGACGTTGCCTGAGAGCCCTTAACCGAACATTACCAATTAACCATAACCCTAGGGGCGTAGCAGTTGTCTCTGAGGTCGTTCATGTCCCGGCCCATCCAGCGCCCCGCCGCCGCCTTCGCCGCGACGGGGCTGGCCTTGGTTCTGGGCGTCAGCCTGGCCGCGACCCTGGCCGGCTGCGCGACGCCCCAGCCCCTCCGAAGGAGCTTGATCGGCGCAACCCAGGGCGGCGGCTTCAACAATATCGGCTATGCGACCTGGGGCCCTGACGAGCCCGCCTACCGGATGTATCCGGGCGACGTGCTGGATCTGACCTTTCCCTCCGCTCCGGAATTGAATCGCGAAGTGACCGTGCAGCCGGACGGGCGCATCGCCCTGCCCCTGGTGGCGCCGGTGATGGCGGCCGACCGCTCGACCCCGGAGCTCCAGGCGCTCCTGTCCCAGGCCTACGCCAGTCAGTTGGTGCGGCCGGAAGTGGACGTGATGGTGAAGACCGCCTCGCCGTTGCGGGTGTTCATCGGCGGCGAGGTGCAGAAGCCCGGCATCTTCGATATGCCGGGCGATATCAACGCCCTGCAGGCGGTGGTGATGGCCGGCGGTTTCACCAACCTGGCCAAGCGCCACGACGTGGTGGTGATCCGGCGCGGCGAAGGCGGACGGCCGATGATGCGGCTGGTCGACCTGCGCGAGGCGGTGTTCAACGCCCCCGGCGTCGACGCCGTCCCTCTGCGCCGCTTCGACGTGATCTATGTACCGAGGACCAATGTCGGCAATGCCGGGATCTTCATGGAACAGTACATCCGTGACCTGATCCCGATCCAGTTCAGCTACGCCCTGAGCCCGACGACCTATGCGGGCGTGCCGTAGGCGCCTGGTTCAGGCGCAGGCCAGCCATTGGCGCGCAGCGCGCTGGGCTTCGGCGATGGTGTCACGGTCCATCTCGCGGCTGATCTCCGCGCGATAGCGCTTGGCATCCTCCGACCCGCGCATGGCGGCGAGATTGAACAGCATGTGAGCCGAGACGTAATCGAGCGGCGCGCCACCCTGCCCGGTCGAATACAGCATAGCGATCTGGAACAGTTCGGCCCCGGTGGATGCGGCGCCCGGCAGAGGCAGGCCCACGCCCGCATCGCCACTCATTTCAGCCTGGATCATTTTTCTCCCTCCGGGCGCATTCGGCGCCGGCAGACCCTCGATGTGTCTGACTGAAGAAAAGGCCTTGCGCACTGAACATAAGGTTAAGCGCGAAATATCCACGAATATCTTTTTCGTCACTCAAACCTTTACATCAAAATCCGCGTTCATGTCTTGAAAACACAGGTTATCACACTCCAAACGCGGCCGACGCGGCCGGGCTCTTCCAAGACATGATTCTACGGCTGCGTCTGGGAACCATCCTGCGACTCGACGCTTAAAGGAGCGCAAGCTTGACCGTGCGGCCCTCGGTTCGGGGGAGCTGTCGCGTGGCCGCTTGGATCAAGGGGAGTGTCGGGCTCATGAAAAGACTTTTGATCGCCACCGCCGTCATCGGCCTGGCGACAGCGCCCATGGCGTGGGCGCAGGAACAGCACGGCGAGCATCAGGGCGGCGGTAAGC
>JBARAK010000607.1:0-33612 GCA_049791955.1 Caulobacteraceae bacterium | reverse complement strand
CGTTCAGCCTCCCCCACTATCCTTGGATCGCTTGTGCGGGTCATCTTTGTCCGATCCCGGCCACTTGCAGGACGCAGGCCCCGCCGAGGGCCCCGTTGCGTCGGGCGCGCGCCGGCCGCCGCCGCATGGACC
This sequence comes from Caulobacteraceae bacterium, assembly GCA_049791955.1. Classification (GTDB taxonomy): domain Bacteria; phylum Pseudomonadota; class Alphaproteobacteria; order Caulobacterales; family Caulobacteraceae; genus CAHJWH01. Next base: position 33,480 of record JBARAK010000607.1, on the reverse strand, counting down.
GCGGGGCGGTCAGGCATGGTCCAGCGCCAACCAGGGTCCCCGGTCAATCGGGGTCGCCGCCTGCAGCGCCTTACGCACCTCCCGCAGCTCCCTCGGCGCGTTGACCGCCACCGCCCCCACAGGCTCGCCCGCCGCGTTCAGCAGCAACCAGCAGCCTGAGCCCGCCTCCGGGTAGCCCCGTCGCAGGACCGTCTCCGCCTGGTCCGGATAGCCGACCATCTGAATGTTGGCGCTGTACTGATCGGACCACAGCCAGGGCACTTCGTCGTAGGAGGCCGTCTGGCCGAGGGCCGCCTTGGCGGCGACCACGGCCTGCGACTGCGCATTGGCGAAGGACTCCAAACGCACACGTCGCCGCGCGAAGCGGCAGAACCGGCTGGTCACATCGCCTGCGGCGAAGATGTAGGGATCCGACGTCCGGCCGGTCGCGTCGACGACCACGCCGTTGTCGAGCTCAAGGCCGCAGTCCGCGCCGAGCTCGACATTAGGGTGAACGCCGATGCCGACGAGGATCTCATCGGCCGTCACTGTGCGGCCGTCGGCGAGGTCGAGGCGAACCTCCGCTGATGTCGTGACGCCGGACACCGTGCAGGCGGTGCGCAGGTCAACGCCCCGGTCGCGATGTAGGGCCTGCAGATAGTGCGAGACGACCGCCGGGGCGGAGCGCGAGCAAACGCGCTCCCCGGCCTCAAGGACGGTGACCTGCGCGCCGAGACTGCGGGCGGTCGCCGCGACCTCAAGGCCGATCCAGCCGCCGCCCAGAACCGCGAGCCGCCGCCCTGGGACCAGCGCGGCCTTCAGACGCTGGGCGTCGTCCTGGGTGCGGAGATAATGAACCCGGGCCGGGTCGAGACGGTCGGCGTCCGGCAGGCGCCGCGGCCGGCTTCCGGTCGTCAGGAACAGGGCGGCGTAGACGATGACGGCGCCATCGGAACAGGTGATCGCCTGGCGCGTCCGGTCGATCTGGACGACCTTGCGATTCAGCTGGACGTTGATGCGCAACGCATGGGCTTGCGCTTCGGTCAGCAGCACGCCGTCGCCGGCGGCCGCCACGCCCAGCAGCACCGACTTGGACAGGGGCGGCCGCTCATATGGCAGGAGCCGCTCCTCGCCGATCAGCACGACGGGTCCGTTGAAGCCCTCGCTTCGCAAGGTGCGCGCGATCCAGGCGCCGGCTTGGCCGCCGCCCACGATGACGTGCGCCGCGTCCCCGTCCGCCATGGCGTCAGACCTCCACTTCGACGCGCCCGTCCACGACACGCACCGGCAGCGAGCGGATCGCCTCGGTGATCGGCGGAGACATCGGGGCGCCGGTGGCGATCTCCACCAGCCCCTGGTGCAGAGGGCATTCGATGCATGCCTCGTCGACGAAACCGTCCGAGAGGCGCGCCGCGCCGTGGCTGCAGAGGTCGTGAAGGGCGAAGAGCTTCCCGTGCACCCGGAAGAGCGCCACCGGCAAGCCGGCGGCGTCGTATGGGTTCACCTCGCCCTCGCCCACGGCGGTGGCTTCATCGGCAATCGCGATCCAGGTTCCCATGGTCTTGCTGCTTTCAGATCGGGATGGCGAGCAGGGTCTGGACCCGGGAGGTGTCGTAGATCGCCCGTTTGCTCTTGAACTTCAGATCGCCGCTCGCACTGGTCACCACCAGATCCTGATAGACGCCGGTCTGGTAGACCAGCGACTGGCCGAGCTGATTGGTGTTGATGACCATGTAGTTGCACGTCACCCGGTATTCACCGTCGCCGGTCTCGCTCCAGGTCAAGGCGGAGAGAAAATGGCGATAGACCGGCTTTTGGTAGATGTTGGCGTGCCGCAGCGAAACAACGCGGTCCCGCAGCATGCGCTTGTTTTCGCAGCGGATGACTGGCGCCGGGAAGCCGAGATCTTCGTTTTCCTTGGGGATGATCTCATAGAGGCAATCGTCCACGAAGAACTCAGGCCACGCCTCGAGGCGATCGGCGTCGAGGCACTCGATGTAGCGTTCCTGAAGATCGAGAATCCGCAGGCGGGTGAGGATGGCGCGCTCGAGCATGACGGGACCTACTGCTCGAACGCCATGAGGCGTTCGTACCCCTGCCAGAAGGCTCGGATTAGGCCTTCGGTGATAAGCGTGTCGTTCTGGTCCGGCGCCGACTTGGCCATCTCGATCACCGACGTGGCGTCGCCATCGCGCACGACCCCGGCCTGAACCAGCTCGGTGGCTTCGGTGTCCTCCATGGAGATATAGCCCGCGGGGCCCACGAGGTTGGCTTGTTTGATCCGCAGTGCACGCAGTTCCGGCGTGTCATCGTCGTAGCCGAAGAAATGGAAGATCAGCTCGAAGTTATTGGGCCCTTTGGGCAGCAGTTGTCTCGCGACCAGGGTGTTGTGGATCTGCTGCAGCACCAACTGGGGGAAGATCGGTTGGATATGATTGGTCGCGAGCAGGTCGTATTCCGGGATCAGGGCCAGCAGGCTGTCGTCCTCAAGCACGAAGCCTTCATCGTACGAGCGGATGTTTTGGGCCTTGTAGTCGTCGCCGGCGTCGGCCTGGCCGTCCTTGATCGCCAGGATTATGCTGTGGAGGCCCTCGCGGCCGTCGGTCACGCAGTGCGCCTTCATCCCAACGCGGAAGATGTTGAAGGTCGTGTGGAACATGTGCAGGAGACTGGCGTGATAGGGGTCTTTCACGTTCTCCAGGTAGAGCTTCCAGTTGGAATTCGAATACTGTCGGGTGCAGCCGAGATAGACGAGCGGCCGCCGCGCGATTCGATCAATATAGCCGAGCATCGGCGATCCGATGTAGGTCTCCAAATCCTCCACCGTCTCGCTGAAGGTGGCGAACACGAGGCCGCGATAGCTGGCGATGCGCAGCTTGTGCAGGCTGTGTCGGCGGGGATCGAAGTCGGGCGGCATGCCGGCCTGGCCGTTCTTGCCCCGGCGAAATGGCACCCCGAGCAGGTTGCCGGCGGTGTCGTAGCTCCATTGGTGATAGACGCAGTCATGGCTCTTGGCGTTGCCGCGCAGGTCCCGGCAGACCATCGCCCCGCGATGCGCGCAACGGTTGACCCAGGCCGACAGGGCCCGGTCGGGCCCGCGGGTCAGCACCACGGGGGTGTCGCCGATAAAAGTGCTCTTGAAATCGTTTGGGTTGGCGACCTCGCTCTCAAGCCCGAGGAAGCTCCAGGTCGGTCCGCGATAAATCCGCTCCTGCTCGCGCGCATAAATTTCGGGTGAATGGAACACCTTGTAGGGGACCCGCGAGCCATCGCGGGCGGGAAAGTGCGCCAAGGGCGAGGGCGGGGCTGCGTCTGGCGTGGTCATGGCGGCGAGGTTTCATGCGTCCGCGGCCATCGGCTATCCGGATTGCGCGAAGCTCGGCCCGACTGTGCGAATCCCGCAGGAACCGACCCGCAATAAATGCTGATGCCTCCCGCGGCAGGACACGCCATGCCCTGGGATGCTTGCGACCGGACCGGATCAAGGCCAAGCTTCCAGGATGGATCTGCAAGATCTCCGCCTCTTCGTCATGGTGGCAGGCGCCGGTACGCTCAGCGGCGCCGCCGAAGAGTTGCAATTGCCCAAATCGTCCGCCAGCCGCAGTATCGCAGGGTTGGAGCAGGAACTGGGCATAGCCCTCCTCTATCGTACCAACCGCAGGATCGGATTGACCGAGGCGGGCAGCCGGTTTCTCGACTATGCCATCGGGATCCTCGAACAATGGACCGAAGCGGGCGCTGCGCTCGATCAAATGCGCGATGCGCCAGTTGGCATCCTCCGGGTGGCGGCGCCGGTCAATCCGGGCCAGTTCCTGATCGCGCCCCTCGTGCGCCCGTTCCTGGAGCGCTATCCCTCCATCCGGCTGTCCTTGACCCTAACCAGTGAGAAGGTTGACCCGATCGTCAGCGGTATGGATATCGCCATTCGCGCCGGCGCGTTGGAAGATAGCCGGTTGATCGCCAAACGGCTCGGGGTCACCCGGCTCGGCCTGTTCGCCAGTCCGGCGTATCTCGCTGGGGCGGGACAAATTGACCGGCCGCAGGACCTTCTCCGCTTGACCCTCCTCGATATCGCGGGCTCCGACGGACATTGGAGCCTATCCAACGCAGACGAGGCCCTGCAGCTTCGCGTCGAACCCCGAATTTGGGTGAACGACACCACCACTATCAAGACCATCCTCACGTCGGGCTTCGGCGTCGGCTGGCTGCCGACCTACATGGTGCGCGATGAGATTGCCGAGGGGCTCCTCGTTCGTGTATTGCCGAATTGGACGAGAGGCGACCGCGAGTTTCACGCCCTGTTCGTCCACCATCGGATCATCTCACCCAAGGTTCGCGCCTTCGTCGATTTCATCTCCGATAGCTTCGTCGTCCGCGACTAGTTGGCCATGGACAGGAGCCAGCCGAAGGGCGCCGCCGGCTGATCCCGCAGCCGCATCACGCTCACTGTATTAGGCTGCGCCCGTCCGACCCGGAATCTGGAACATCATGTTCCAGTTCTGAAACTGGCGCTCACCCCCACATTTATTACACTTCCACGACGGTTAGGGGGTGGCGCTCAGTTATCTCGCTCGACCTTCGCCTGACCCGGTGGAGTGACGGATGCTAGATCCTGAGGAATTCCGCAAAGGTCTCCGTGCGTTCACGACTGGCGTCACTGTCGTCACCGTGCCAGATGGCCTTGGCGGCATGCACGCCATGACCGCGAGTTCTTTTGCCGCCGTGTCTGTCACGCCCCAACTGGCCGCGATCAATATAGCCAAGCGAGCGAAGGCGCATCGCTTGGTCACGGAAGCCACGCACTACGGTATCAATCTCCTGGCCGAAACCCAGGCGACGCTGGCGAACTACTTCGCCAACCGGTTAGATGCCCGTCATGCGCCCGAATATCGCTGGGTTGATGGCGTCCCCATCCTCACCGGGACTATGGGCTGGTTCGCCTGCCGACGCTGGGCCGCCTACGACGGCGGAGACCACACGATCTTTGTCGGTGAGGCTATCGCCCTTCACCGCACGGACGATGCGCCCTTGATCTGCAGCCGCGGCCGGTTCCATCAGCTTGGTCTACGCCTGAAGGTTGAATTGCTTCCGACCAAAGAGGAGTCTCGTCATGCGGCACATCACGAATCCTGAAAATGGGCCTTGGACTTCTTTTCAGATTGAAGGCTCGCGAGGGTTCAATTTCGTATTCGACGCGCTCGCCGCCGAATACACTGACGCGTATAGCATTGACCTGGTGAAGGTGGATGTTGGCGGGTTCTCACCCTACCACATCGATCCGGACAACCACGCCTTCTACATCGTCGATGGCGAAGCCCAGATGGTCATCGCCGACCTTGAGTACACGGTGCGCAAAGGCGAGGTCGCGCGTATCCCCAAAGGCGTGGTGCACAGTATCGCCAATTCCGGCACGACGCCCCTTCTCATGCTGGCGGTTTACGATCCTCCCCGCGATCGATCGGTTCAGAAGGCCAGGGCGGCGGCTCAGGCTGTGACGCGGCGCGAAAATGCGTAGGCGCACCGCCTAAAACGCCGAGGCTCGCGCAGCGGCGGGCGGCGAGGTCGGTCCGATGTCCACCTGGTGCGTATCGCCTTGCGGTCGCCCCCCAAGAAGGAGTCCTTTTATGAGCAGCGCCAAGGTCGTGGTTTTCGATGACGGTCCTATCCACATCACCGGCGACTTCGAAGTCTACGACGAAGCCGGCAACCGGTTTCCCCACCGTCGCCTCTTCAGCCTTTGCCGCTGCGGTCTGTCCGTGCGCAAGCCCTTCTGTGACGGGGCGCACCGGGAGGCCCGCTTCGCCAGTACGCCCCGAGCGCCGGCGGCCCAGAGCAACGCCGTAGGCGAAGACGTCTCGCCGGCGTCCGGCCCCGAAGGCTGAGCAATATCCCAGGCCCGACCAGCCGCCTCTGGGCGGCTCGATTGGTCCCGCTCAGCTCAACAGGCGATCCTCATCCCTGAGGCTCCAAATGATCACTGCTCAGAACCTCGAGTTAACAGGCTGCCGGCTCTTTGAATCGCGAGACCTTGAAGACACACGGGCGCGGATCTCCGCGGTGATGCAGCCGCATCGCCTGCAACCCGTCGGGACCAGGTCCAGACAGGGCGTGCGCGCCTACATGGATTTTGTCGATATCGCCGGCCTCGGGCTCGGGGCCATTAAGCTCGGCCAGATGCGGGTAATCGCCGAGCAGCTGGAGAACTATCATCTGCTGGTGTTCTGTCGTCGCGGTACCGGCGTGCTGCATCTGGGCGACCGGGATCTGCCGCTCGATCATCTGCGCGGCGCCTGCCTCTCGCCGGGCTCCCCCTTGGATCTGGAAACCTCGGAGGATTGCGAGCAGTTCGTTGTGCGCATCGGCGAGGGCCTGTTCCGGAAGCATACGGGCCTCAGCCAGCCGCTGCTGCAGGAGAGTCTCGACCTGTCGCGCCCCGAGTTGCAGTCCTGGTTGCGCGTGTTGTGGTCGATCGCCGGCAATCCGCACCTCGGTCGCGAGAACCTCAAGATCGCGGCCGACTATCAGCGTCTGCTCCTGAGCCTGCTGATCCAAGTCGCCTCTCCGAGGATCGACGCAGCCTTAACGATCGCGCCCCACAGCGTGCGACGGGCGGAAGCCTTCATCCGTCAAAACGCGGCGCACCCGATCTGCCTGGACGATATCGCCAAGGCGGCGGACGTCCCGGCGCGGACGTTGCTCAGCGGCTTCCGCCGGTTCCGCGAGACCAGTCCGATGACCTATCTTCGCGACGTACGCCTCGACCGGGTCCGCCATCGGCTGCGCATGGGCGTGGGATCGGTGTCAGTGACGACCGTCGCCCTGGAGGAGGGCTTCGGCCATCTGGGTCGCTTCTCCCATGAATATGCCGAACGCTTTGGCGAGAAACCTTCGGACACCTTGCGCGCCTATCGGCACGCCTAGCCCTGGCTGCGCAGACCGCTACACCCGGCGAGCGCGCACGGGCCGCCGGTTCGTGAAGGCGCCCGCCCGATGGCGACGTCTGGCAGGTTCCAGCGGAATCCGCATAGCCGGTTGGGCGTCCGCGCGATTCGGATAGAGGCCGAGGCCGGGAAGCGACGAAGCTCGGAACCTCAGCGCGTTCAGCATCGGATGCGCCGCTCCGGCCTGCCCCCCGGGCAGACCTCGGCTTGGTCATGGAATCACAAGCGACATGAGCCGCATCGTTCGCGTCGAGGTCACCCTGGTCGACCTTCCCTCGATTAGGCCGCACGTCCTATCGGTGGCCACCATGACCGGCCAGACCCTGGGACTGGTGGAGATCCACTGCGCCGATGGACTCGTGGGCGTCGGCGAAGCGACCACCATCGCCGGCCTCGCGTATAGCGACGAGAGCCCAGAAGGCGTCAAAACCACGATCGACGCCTATTTCGCCCCCCTTCTGGTCGGTGCCGACTCTGATGAGCCCGCCAGCCTCCTGGCGCGGATCGACCGTATGATCGTGGGCAATCACTTCGCCAAGAGCGCCGTGGAGACCGCCCTGTTGGACCTGCGGGGGCAAAGGTGCGGACTGCCGATCAGCGAACTGCTGGGCGGTCGCGTCCGCAGCGCGGTTCCGGTCCTGTGGACCCTCGCGAGCGGCGACACCGCACGCGACATCGACGAAGCGGAATCGATGCTCGCCCAAGGCCGCCACAACGCGTTCAAACTGAAGATCGGCAAGCGCGGGGTCGATGCCGATGTCGCCCACGTGGCCGCCATCAAGGCCGCCCTCGGCGATCGCGCCAGCGTGCGCGTCGACGTCAACATGGCGTGGGATGAAGCGAGCGCGCGCCGCGCCCTGCCCATGCTCGCCTCGGTGGGCTGCGAACTCGTCGAACAGCCGATCTCAAAGCACAACATCGCCGGCATGGCGCGCCTGACCGCAGCTTCCCCTATCGCCGTGATGGCCGACGAGATGCTCCACGGGCCGCATTCGGCCTTTGTCGCGGCCAAGCGCCGGGCCGCGGATGTCTTCGCCATTAAGATCGAACAATCCGGTGGCCTCTTCGCCGCTAAGCGTGTGGAAGCCATCGCCGAGGCGGCAGACATAGGCGTCTACGGGGGGACGATGCTCGAGGGCGGTGTCGGGACCCTGGCTTCGGCCCACCTCTGCGCCACGTTCACCGCCCTGCCCTTCGGCACCGAGCTCTTCGGCCCACTGCTGCTAACGGAGGATATCCTCGAGGAGCCACCGGTCTATCGGGAGTTCGCCCTTCAGGTGCCTACCGGGCCGGGCCTCGGTGCCCGACTCGATCGCGACAAGGTCGCCTTTTTCCGTCGCGACAGCGTGCGTCGGCGCTCGGCGAGCATCCCGTCCACGCGCGAGGCCTGATCATGCTCTTCCAGGTCGAGATGCAGGTGCATGTCCCCGCCGATATGGATCCCGCACGGTTCGAGGGTCTCAAGGTCGAGGAAAAGGCGCGCTGCCAAATCCTGATGCAGGCCGGTATCTGGCGCCATCTCTGGAGGGTCGTGGGTCAGTACAAGAACCTCAGCATCTTCGAGGTCCCCAACAACGCCGCCCTGCACGAGCTCCTGTCGTCGCTGCCCCTGTTCCCATTCATGGAGCTCGAGGTGACGGCCCTGTGCCGGCATCCGTCGTCAATTCGTGACGACGAAAGCTGACAACAACAACCAAGATCTCTCGGGAGACCATCATGTCCTCGCTCATGCAAAGTCAGGCGGTTCAGCGCCTTCTGGAACGTGTAGCCGGCCTGGATCAGCCGCAAGGCGATCCTCGCACTAAGCAGATCGTTCGACGCATTGTGTCCGACCTTTATACGACGATCGACGACTTCGATGTTTCCCCTGAGGAATTCTGGTCGGCCGTGAGCTTCCTGCAGCAAGCGGCCCCCGAGTTCGGCCTCGTGGCGCCCGGGCTCGGCTTCGACCATTACCTCGACCTGCGAATGGACGCCGAAGATCAGAGGCACGGCCGGGAGGGCGGGACGCCCCGGACTATCGAGGGTCCGCTCTACGTAGCGGGGGCGCCGCTTTCCAAGGGCAGCGCGCGCTTGGACGACGGCCAGGACAAGGGCGAGACCTTGGTCATGTACGGTCGGGTTGTTGACACCGCTGGCGAGCCGATCGAGGGCGCCATTGTCGACGTCTGGCACGCCAACACCCTGGGAGGCTATTCCTACTTCGACCCCAGCCAGAGCGCGTACAATAATCGCCGCCGGATCGAGACAGACCACGTCGGTCGATACCGGTTCCAGAGCATCCTGCCGTCGGGTTATGCGGTCCCCGCCGACGGTTCGACCGAAACCCTGCTGAAGACGATCGGACGGCACGGCCACCGGCCCGCGCATATCCATTTCTTCGTCTCCGCCCCCGGGCATCGCCACCTGACCACGCAGATCAACATCGACGGCGATCCCTATCTGCACGACGACTTCGCCCACGCCACGCGCGATGAGCTCATTGCGACGGCCGCGCGGCGTGAGGATCCCGAGCAGATGCGGGCGGCTGGGCTGAACGAGCCGTTTTCCGAAATCGAATTCGACTTCGTCCTGTTCCAGGCCACCACCGGGGAGGAGGCCCTGTTGTCACTGCGGCCGCGCGTCGAGCACTCCTGACGGCGCCGAAGATGCGGCCGCCGCCGGCGCACCGCCCTCCGACGCCGACGGTCAAGACCCTTCACCTCTTGGGACACCATGGCCCTTCACAGTCTTGTCGTCTCCGACGGCGCCCGTATCGTCTATCGGTTCGATGGTCCGGACGACGCGCCGGTCCTGCTGCTCTCGAACTCCCTCGGCACGACGATGGCGTTGTGGGCGCCACAGATCGCCGCCCTGACCACGAAGTTCCGGATCCTGCGCTATGACGGCCGTGGTCACGGCTGCTCGTCGGCGCCGCCCGGCGACTATTCGATCGCTCGGCTCGGCCAGGATGTGGTCGATCTGATCGATGAGCTCGGCATCGCCCGGATGTCGTTCTGCGGCCTGTCCCTGGGTGGCATGGTGGGCCAATGGCTCGGCATCCACGCCGGCGCGCGGATCGAACGTCTGATCCTCTGCAACACCTCCGCCTGGATGGGGGCCGAAGGGTGGACGGCACGCATCGCGAGCGTCGAGACGCAGGGGATGGCGGCCATCGCCGACGCCGTCGTGGCGCGCTGGTTCACGCCGGGCTTCATCGCCGACGCGCCGCAGGCGGTCCAGGCCGTCCGCGAAGGCCTGCTGACCATCGTTCCATGGGGCTATGCCGGCTGTTGCGCAGCGATCCGGGACATGGATCTCCGCGAGGACATTGGCGCCATCCGGGCGCCCTGCCTGGTCATCGGCGGCGCGTTGGACCAGGCCACGCCCCCGTCCCACAGCGCGCTCATGACCGAGCGCATCGCGGCCGCCGCCAGTGTCATGCTGCCAGCCGCTCACCTCTCCAATATCGAGTGCAGTGGCGACTTCACTGCAGCAGTTCTCGGGTTTCTTTCTGAAGCCGGTCCATCGCGCTCAACGCTGGAGGCCACATCATGACGGAGCATTCTCACGCCTACGTCTGCGATGCGATCCGCACGCCGGTCGGCCGATTTGGCGGCGCCCTGGCGTCCGTGCGCGCGGACGACCTCGCGGCTCTCCCGCTCAAGGCCCTGATGGCCCGACATCCCCACCTGGACTGGGGGGCGGTGGACGAGGTGATCCTCGGCGCCGCCAACCAGTCGGGCGAGGACAACCGCAACATCGGTCGGATGGCCAGCCTCCTCGCTGGCCTGCCGCACATAGTCCCCGGAACGACCATTAACCGTCTTTGCGCCTCCGGCCTCGACGCTGTGGGGACAGCCGCGCGCGCGATCCGCGCGGGTGAGCTCGACTTGGTGATCGCTGGCGGCGCCGAGTCGATGACCCGCGCGCCCTACGTCATGGGCAAAGCCGAAAGCGGCTTTGCGCGCACGCTTCAGCTGGAAGACACGAGCCTGGGCTGGCGCTTCGTCAACCCTGCGATGAAGGCCGGGTACGGCTGCGACGCCATGCCCGAGACTGGAGAGAACGTCGCTCGCGAGGCTCAAATTTCACGCCAGGACCAGGATATGTTCGCCGCGCGGAGCCAAGCCCGCGCCGCCGCCGCCCAAGCTTCAGGATACTTTGCCCAGGAGATTGTCCCGGTGGAAATCAAGGACGCCAAGGGACGTCCGACGACGCGCGTCATCGCCGACGAACATCCGCGTCCGACGACGACGGTCGAGGTCTTGGCGCGGCTGAAGCCGCTCTTTCCGCCCGACGGCACGGTGACCGCCGGAAACGCGGCGGGTCTGAACGACGGCGCCTGCGCCTTGCTCCTCGCTTCCGAAGCCGCCGTCAGGCAACATGGGTTGGTCCCGCGCGCGCGAGTGCTCGGCATGGCCACGGCTGGCGTACCGCCCCGGATCATGGGCGTTGGACCGGTCCCCGCTGTCCGATCGCTTCTTGCGCGGCTGGCGATGACCATCAGCGACTTTGACGTGATCGAGCTCAACGAGGCCTTCGCCAGCCAAGTCCTGGCGGTGTTGAGGGGTCTCGGCCTGCCGGACGACGCCGAACATGTGAACCCGCACGGAGGCGCGATCACCCTTGGACATCCCTTGGGCATGAGCGGCGCCCGTCTGGTCATGACGGCGGTCCATGCCCTTGAGACGCGTGGGGGCCGTTTCGCCCTTTGCACGCTGTGTGTGGGCGTCGGCCAAGGCGTCGCCCTAGCCCTTGAACGACTTTAGGAGCCAGCTCTCGTGACCAAGGTCTATCCGACGCCGCAGGCGGCGCTCGACGGGTTGCTGTTCGATGGCATGACGCTCATGTCGGGCGGGTTCGGTCTGTCGGGCAATCCCGAGTCGCTGATCGATCAGGTGCGGTTGTCGGGAACCATGGGCCTGACGGTCATCTCCAACAATTGTGGCGCGACAGGTTTCGGTTTGTGGACGCTGCTGCAAAATCAGCAGATCCGGAAGGTGATCTCGTCCTACATAGGCGAGAACAAATTGTTCGAGCAGCTGTACCTGTCCGGGGCCCTCGAGTTGGAGCTCAACCCGCAAGGCACGCTGGCGGAGCGCATCCGCGCGGGCGGAGCCGGCATCCCCGCCTTCTACACCAAGACTGGCGTCGGCACCGTCGTGGCCGAGGGCAAGGAAGTGAGGACGTTCGGCGACGAACAGTACCTGATGGAACGCTGGCTGAGGGCCGATCTGGCGCTCATCAAAGGCTGGAAGGCGGATACCGAGGGCAACGTCGTCTACCGAAAGACCGCGCGAAATTTCAACCCGGTAATGGCCGCCGCCGGCCGGGCGACGGTCGTGGAAGTGGAGGAGATCGTCGAGGCTGGCGAACTCGATCCGGACGCTATCCATACGCCCTCGATCTACGTCGACCGGGTGGTCTTGAGCACCATCAACGAGAAGTGGGTGGAGTTCCGCACGGTTCGCAAGAGGGAGAGCGCCTGATGCCTTGGAGCCGCGAGGAGATGGCCGGCCGGGCCGCCAAGGAGCTGAAGAGTGGCTACTATGTCAATCTCGGCATCGGCATCCCCACCTTGGTAGCGAACTTCATTCCCCCGCAGGTCGATGTCACCTTGCAGAGCGAAAACGGCATGCTCGGCATTGGGCCTTTCCCCTATGAGGACGAGGTCGATCCCGACCTGATCAACGCTGGCAAACAGACGGTCACCGCGCTTCCAAGGTCCAGCTTCTTCTCCAGCGCCGACAGCTTCGCCATGATCCGGGGCGGTCACATCGACATGGCGGTGCTCGGCGCCATGCAGGTGTCGGGTACGGGGGACCTTTCCAACTGGACGGTTCCTGGGAAGATGGTGAAGGGGATGGGCGGGGCCATGGATCTCGTCGCTGGCGTCAAGAAGATCGTGGTGGTGATGGAGCACGTCGACAGGGACGGCCAGCCGAAGTTCTTGCGCGAATGCTCGCTCCCCCTGACGGGCGCGCGCGTGGTCGATACGCTGATCACCGACCTGGCGGTGTTCGCGATCGATAGGGGCCGGGGCGCCAGATTGATCGAGCTCGCCCCTGGCGTCCTTGTTGGCGATGTGCGCGCGAGAACCGAAGCCGCCTTCACTTAAGGTCTGTCGACGACGTGCCTGACCCGCAGATGTGCGGATGGGACGAGGATGAAGCTGAGGTAGCTGGCCCTCGCCGCTGTCGTTGAGGGCCGCCAGCAGCACAGCCCCACCTCCAGCAGAACGCCCCGGGGCGAACCCGTCCAAGCGATCCAGAACACCCCGTCCAGCACCAAGCGATGGTCCCTGGCCCGCCGGCCGCGCCGTGGCCCCGCGTCGATCACGGTCGGCGCGAAGAACGCCCACGCCACATCCGACATCAATCCACGAACCATACCCCTCTTCGCCAAGAGCAGCGCTGAATCAACGATCGGACGATTTAGGAATCCACTTTGTCAACAGGGTAAAACCCGCCTAGTCCACAAGATTATTGTTACGCATTCGCTACATTCGCCCTCATTCGGCTCAATTCAACTTGCCGATACGACCGACGCCAGGCGAATTGACCTGTGATGTGCTTGCGGAGATCGCTCATGAAATCACTTGCCCGCGTGAGCGCCGCGGCCCTGGCGCTTTGCCTCGTGTTGGGCGGCCTGCGCCTTGTAGGTGCGGCCGGCGCCCGGCATGCAGCATCGGCGATCCAAACGCCGCCGGACGGCCGCGCTTCCTTCGATGCCGCGTCGCCGTCCGCACCTCGAGCCTTCCACGTCGCGACCCCGTGGCGCGACATTGTCGTGCTGCCCTTCGCCATTGCCGAAAGCCGCGGCGCGGCAAGTCCGCAGTCGGCCCAGGCCTGCCCGCAGACCGCGGTCAATGGAGAAATGGGCAAGGGTTACGACCCAGCCCGCGCCCGACGGCTGTCGGACACGCTCTTGCAAGACCTGCGAAAAGATTTCTCGTCGAAATTCCCGGTGGAGGACGAGACGCGTCCCGACAGCTTGCCGGCCGCCGCCATGGTCGTCAGCGGCTGCATCACCCAGATCGACTCCGGCAACGCCGCCGAACGTCTGGTCGGCCTGAATCTGGGCGCCAGCCACCTGGCGGCCCATGTGCGGATTCTGATCAGGACGCCAATCGGCTTCGCGCCGAGCGACGAGTTCGACGTCGAGGCGAAAGGCGGCTCGCTGCTGCCGCCCATGAGACCTATGGGGCTCGTTCTGCGAGGCGCCAAGGAACTTGGCGATCCCATGTCCGCCGACGCGCGAAAGCTCGCACGCCAGATCACCAAGCGCGTCTACACGTTAGGCCGGCCTGGGCGCGGCTAGGCGGTCGGGCCCTTGCGGACCAGTCGGGTGACGAAGCGGATCTGGTCCCCTCGATAGTGGAGCCGCTCATAGTCCACCGCGCGCAGGCCCGCCGAATAGGACGTCCGCTCGATCAGGAAGACCGGGCCGCCGACGTCCACCTGCAGGGCGGCGGCGACGGTCTCATCCGCCACGACGGCCTCGAGCTGGTATTCGGCCTCGATCAGCGGCGTGTCGTACTTGCGCTCCAGCAAGGCGAAGATCGGCTCGGTTTCCAGGTCGTCAGCGACGACCCGCTCCCCGAGGTCGAGCGGCAGGAAGGTCTCGTCGTAGGACAGAGGCCGGCCGTCCGCGAGCCGGACGCGGCGGATGCGGGTGACCGACGTCCCCAGGGTGATCGCCAGATGCCGCGCCACGGCCGGGTCGGCGGGAACCACCTGGTGGTCGAGCAGCCGGGCGGTGGCGCGGCGGCCCAGCGCGTCCATGTCTTCGACGAAGCCGGTCAGGTGGGTGAGCTCCTGGACGATCTTCGGGCTGGCGACAAAGGTCCCGCGGCCGCGCCGGATCTCTAGCAGTCCTCGCTGGATCAGGCTCTGCACCGCCGAGCGGATCGTGGTGCGGCTGACCGCGAACTCCGCGACAAGTTCGTCCTCGGAGGGCAGGCGCTCGCCCGGCGACCACGCGCCGGAGGCCATCCGCTCCGACAGCACGGCCTCGATCTGAGCGTAGAGCGGCGCGCGATTGGGAAGCGGATCAGCCATCATCCCGCCACGACATAACGATGTCGTGACTCCTGCAAGCCATTTCCCTGCCCGACGCATCTAACCGTGTCGACCGCACGGGGATAGGCCTGAAGATGGCAAACAGGACGCGAAGCGCCTGGTGCGACGCCTAAAGGGCCTCAGAGGCTCCGCCTGCGTTCAGCACGGTGAGGTGAAAACGATTGCGCCGCAGGCCGCAAAAGCCAGAGGAATCGTCGAGGTCACGGCAGCGGCTCTGGTAAGCGCGGGCTGGATGCAGCCCCGCCAGGGTCATTTCCAGACCTGGGCGATCCGCATGTGGTTGCCGCCCATGATGGCGACGATCACGTCCTCCGGATAGCCGTGCTCGAACATGATGGCGACCAGGGCGGGAAGCCGCTCGGGCTCGATGTTCGCGGACGGCCCCACATAGCCCTTGTCCGGCGGATAGAGGTCGGGGCGCGATTTGTACCAGGCGCGCGCCTCGTCCAGGTCCCAGACATAGTCGAGGGCCACGCCCACATGCTCTGGCCCGACCAGCGCCACCATGTGGTCCACATGCCGGAACCAGCCCCGGGTGCTGTTGTCGTTGTCGCCGATGAACCGGCCCAGCCCGTTGATCCCGATGACCCCACCGGTCTCAGCGCAGGCTTTGGCGAGGTCGTCCGGGATATTCCGGGGATGGGGGTGCACGGCGTAGGCGTTGGAATGCGAAAAAATCACCGGACCCTGGGCCAAGGACAGGACCTGACGCGCGGTCTTCCAGCCCGTGTGCGAGACGCAGGGCAGCATGCCAAGGCGCTGCATCTCCTCGAGGACGTCGCGGCCAAAGGGAGTGAGGCCGGTGTCCTCGTCCTGGCAGCCGCCGCCGGCGCTGTTGTTCTTGTTGTAGACGAACGACATCCAGCGGACGCCGAGATCGTAATAGAGCTCCAGCAGGCTCAGCTGGTCGCCGAGAGCGCAGGCACCTTCGATGTCGAAGCCGACGGCGAGCAGGCCCTGCGCCTTGGCGGCGATCACATCGCCCGGCGTCTGGAGCAGGATGTAACGCTCCGGATGGCGTTTCACCCAGCTGCGGAAATGGGCCAAGGTGCGCAGGTCGGCTTCGACCGAGGTGATATCGAAACCGATATTGAGCGTGATCGCCGTCTGACCCACGCTGCGGCAACGCTCGAGCGTGGGCAAGAAGGAGTCGTCGGCGCGTAACGGCATGCAGGAGTGATTGTCCCACACGATATGACGGGCGACGAAGTCTTTTGCGGCCGCTAAGGACGCTTCAGAAGTCATGCTCATGGGCATACCTTATCCTTGTGCGTCCGGGCCAGTTTTCCCCAAGCGACATCTTCTTGCCGACGCCAGCTAAGCGACGACGATCGAAAGAGCGGCGTTGGGTCGGCTGGACGGCCAAGGCTAGGGTGATCTCCGGCGCCGTCTCGCTACGGGCCAAGACAGGTCGAGCGACCAGGCGACCGCGCTCACTCCATCAAGCGAGGCGGATTGGCCCTCGCCCGGCCCCGGCGCAGCGCGTTGGACCGATCGGTGCTCGGCGCGACGTTGAAGGTCCTGCGATAGGATTTGGAGAAGGTGCTGGCGCGATTGAATCCGCACGCCATGGCGACCTCCAGGAGCGAGAGGCTGCTCTGCTGAACCAGTTGTCGCGCGCGCTCCAGTCTCTGGGCGAGATAGTAGACGCTGAGGGCCGTGCCGATCTGCGACAGGAAGAGACGGTCGAGATGGCGCTCAGAGACGCCGGCGATCGCCGCCAAGTCGGTGCGGTCGAGCGGCTCCTCAAGCGCGTTCTCCATCGCCTCCAACGCCCGGATCAAGCCGGGGTGGCACACGCCCAGGCGCGCCTGGAAGGAGAGGCGCTGAGGCTTTTGGCCCTCGCGGATATCGGTGTGCAGGAACCATTCGCTGACCCCGAGGGCCAGGGCCTCGCCGTGCTCGCGCCGCAACAGGGCGTGCATCATATCCAGTGAGGAGATGCCGCCGCCGCAGGTGATGCGATTGCGGTCGATCTCATAGAGCGAACGTCGGAGGTCCGCCTCCGGAAACTCCTCGGAGAACGTCGGCGCATAGACCCAATGCACGGTGAGCCGGTAACCGTTCAGCAGGCCGGCGCGCGCCAACAGGAAGGCGCCGCCGCCGATGCCGCCGATCACAGCGCCGGCGGCTCCTTGCTGGCGCAGCCAGCGTAGGGTGGTGGGATCGCGGAAAGCCAAGGCCTCGTCGCTCGATATGACGAAGACGAGATCGAACTTGTCAGACGACCGGACGCTGCACTCAGGCCCGATCTCGACCCCATTCGAGGCGACGGCGGGAGCGCCGTCGCAGGTGACGTTGTGCCAGCTGTAGAGCTCGCGACGCGCCACCGAATTGGCAGCGCGCACAGCCTCGATCGCGGAGGCGTAGGAGATCATCGCGAAACCGGAAATGAGCAGGAACGCGACCCGTGCGGGCCGGCCGGCGGCATCCGCCGCATTCAATCGGACTGTCATCTCGGCCACGGGTTCATTGTCTCCCGATCGTTCCGACCAAACCGCACGTCCTTCCGGGGCCGCAAACCTGCACGTTTATTCCAGCCCCTCTAACATTGGGGGCCCTGTCAGGACGCGGCGGAACCGTCGCGCCTCTTTGTTGCCACAAATTTTGAATGTCAGTTCGATTACAGACTTTTCCCAAGAAGACATCTTATACCCCGACAGGGACACCACGCATGCGGCGGAACGGCCGACTTGAAGGACGGCGGTCGCCGTCGCATTGGATCGGACACCTGCGGGGAAATCGGCCGTCCTGAGGGTCCGCGCCGACTGTCTCGACCTTGTTGGGGACGCGGCAGAGTCGCCCGGCGATCGGGGCGCCCACCACGCAGGTCGCCCCATTGTCGAGGTGGGCGGTGATCAAACCGATCACGGTATCGCATACGTGAAGAAACCTCGCGACCTGGCCGGGCGTCAGCTCGACACCGTCGAGGGGCGCGCGACCGCGGTCCGCGGCAGCTCGCCGCAGGGCGAGACGAGGTCACCCGCGCCCGCATCAGTCTTCAAGCTCATCATGCGCCGTTGACGTGGTGATAGGCCTCGGCGGAGGCTGGCGAGGAAGCGCAGGTCGTGGACGACGTTTTCGTCCAGGCGCGGCAGCGACCGTAGCCGCGTTCTTGCCGTGCTACCGCGCCCTTACTCGAACGAAATCCACCAAAGGCTGTCCGAGCCATTGGCTGAGCAGCATGACCCGCGGGAAGCCGATCAATGGGCCATTCGCGAGGTTGGTCAGCATGGAAGGCGTGAAGCCGGGCAGTTCTGCCGTCATTTGGGCCCAGCTAACACTCCGCACTTGGCGCTGCTCATTGAGCGCAGCATGTAGGTCTAGGGTGTCGAGGCGCAGGACGCGACCTAGTCCGGCCTCGGGCAGGGGCGCCTCCGGTCCGGTCGATTGGCCGGTCAGGAAGCTCTCCGGCGTGCATCCCAGCCACGCGAGCGCCTGGAGCACTACCGCGCTGGTCACAGACCGTTTGCTCAACGTGCCGCGCAGAGTGGCGGGATGGATCGGGATCGAGGTTGTCCCCTCAAAGGGGCGATTGGTTTCCGAAGCCAACTCGGCCCAGCTCAATCCCAGGGCTTGGCGCGCCGCATCGAGCGTTGCGTGGAAGGCGCGCATGTCGAAGCAAGGCAGACGGACTACGGCCCCTGCGTCCTGCGGGACGTGCTGCGCCATGGATGAATCTCCAGCTAGCGGAGGCGCATCGGCATCCCACTCTGACCAGCATATCGTCAGGTCCGTTCAGCGCGAACTCATACATGCCCTACGGAGGCCCCTACCCCCGTTGCCGCCGCTTGAGACGGCCTGGTGGGCCGAGTGCACCTGCTGCGACTCAGGATTGCAATGGGTGTTTCTAGACGAGTCGTCGCGGAAGAGAGGCTGCCAGCTTGGGCGATCGCGACAAAGGTGCGCGCGGCATTCAGATCCACCCGTATGACTTGCGATATTTGAGAGGAGTATTGTCAAAATCGGACACTTTATGCTCATATTTTATTGGTCTACGCTGGCGCTCCCTCAACCTGATTGTTCGGGCGACGCATGAAAAAGAGCAAGCTAAGCGTATTAGCCGGCATGACGATGGTAGTCGTCAGTTCCGCTGCATCAGCACAAATGTCCGCCTCCGAAGTTGAGCCTGTCACTGTCGAAAATTACAACCGCGCCCAGACGGATGTCTATTTCGCCGGCGTCGTTCAGAGCGGTGGCCTCGGAAAATTTCACCATGGGCGCGAGCTCGCTCCTCCCGGCCAGCAAGGGATTGTCCGGCCCAACCGCGACACGTTGTACTCATTCGTGGTCATTGATTTCGATGCGGGACCAGCGACGATCACGCTGCCGGATGCGGGCAAACGATATATGGGGCTGCAGGTCGTCAACGAAGATCAATACACGCGGGCCAGCTATTACGGCGCGGGCGCGCACACCCTGACCAGGAAGACGGTTGGTACACGTTATGCGATCGCTGTTGTTCGCTTCCTTGTGAATTTTTCCAGCAAGGACGACGTCGAGCAAGTCCACGCCCTGCAGGACGCGACGAAGTTCCGGCAGAAGCGTCTAGGCGCGTTCGAAATCCCCAACTGGGATCAAGCAAGCCTCAAAAAGGTGCGGGCGGCCCTTTTACAGCTCGGGACGACGATCTCCAATACCCGCCACATGTTTGGGGCTAGCGAAGATCGGGTTGACCCGGTCAAGCACCTGATCGGAAGCGCCATCCTTTGGGGCGGAAATCCCGAGAAAGACGGAATCTATCTACCGACCACCCCAGCGCGAAATGACGGCGACGTTATTTACAAACTGACGATTGGAGAGGTGCCGGTCAACGGCTTCTGGTCAGTGACAGTCTACAACAAAGATGGCTATCTCCAGCCGAATCCGGACCATTCCTACTCAGTAAGCAGCCTCACCGCAAAGAAAAATGCCGACGAAAAGGTCACCATCCAGTTCGGCGGGTGCAGTGGTAAGGTTGATAACTGCCTGCCGATTACAGATGGGTGGAACTACACGGTACGACTTTTCCGTCCACGCCAGACAATTATCAACGATACCTGGAAATTCCCGAAGGCATCACCTGTGGGCCCCGTCTGAGCGTCGATAACAGCGGTGTGTCTGTTGCGACGGGCGTCGGGCAAGGCCAGCGGTCAGCTTCGCCATGCGGATCACGGGTCGGGCTCGAACCTCTGGTTCCACAGCGAGAGGATCGCCCGAATGACGCTCGGCTCGGCGAGATCGTCGAGCACGGTACGGCGAACTAGGTGTTTAGTCCCGGAGTTTGGTGGATCGGATTGAAACTGAATCGCTCGGGCTCTTTTGTCCACATTTTGCAGATGAACTCGTAGGGGGTCAGGCCCTTCGGAGTCTTCAGGCGACGCCCATAGTTGTAGGCGTCGATGAAGGCCGACAGGTGAGCGTCGAGCTGCTCGTGGCTGTCGTAGTGGTAGCGCTTGACGGTGGCTTCCTTGATGGTCCGGTTCATCCGTTCGACCTGCCCGTTGGTCCAGGGATGCTTCACCTTTGTAAGCCGGTGCTCGATGCCGTTTTCGCGGCAGCGCATGTCGAACATGTGGGTCATGTAGCGGGCGGTCGGCCCGTCGGCGTAGCGCGGCGGAAAGGTGAACTGGATGCCATAACACGTCTGGAAGCGAAGGACGGGAGCGCCTGCGTAGCGCGCTGCTATCAAGCAGCGAGCGCGCGCAGCAGGCGGTCACGGCCGGTCCGCAGTCTCTACAGTGAAGGTGTTCGAAGCCGCCCTGTGGAGCTGGACCGACCATGACCAGAAGTAGAGCCTACGCCCGATGACGCCGTCCTGGTAGCCATCGACATCGCCAAGACGCGCAACGAGGTGCTGATCGAGCCGCTGGGCGGCGGGCGACGCCGGCGGCTGTCCGTGCTGAACGCCCGCGCCGACCACGACCGCCTTATTGAGGTGCTGGCGGGCTATGGGGCGCCGGTTGTCGCGGGGTTCGAAGCCACCGGCGACTGAGGTGGCGCCGGAAATTCGGACAGGCGGCTAAGGTAGGTTCGACCTTTTTGTAGGACGGACTTTATGACTGGGAAACGGAAGCGGTACTCGGCTGATTTCAAGGCCAAGGTGGCGCTGGAGGCGCTGAAGGGTGAGCTGACCCTGTCGCAGTTGGCGACGAAGCACGGCGTCCACTAGACGATGATCGCGGCCTGGCGAAAACAGGCCATCGAGGGGCTGGCCGGGGTGTTCTCCGGCAAGGCCGAGGCGGCCGAAGGCGCCCGCGAGGGCGAGATCGACAAGCTGCACGCCAAGATCGGCCAGCTGGTGGTGGAGCGGGATTTTTTATCCAAGGCCTTCGGTCGCTGAGCATGGACCGGAGGCGACAGATGATCGAGGCCGACCATCCCGGGCTGTCGATTGGGCGGCAGTGCACGCTGGTGTCGATCAGCCGATCGGCCTTCTACTACCAGCCGGCGGGCGAGACCCCGCTGAACCTGGAGCTGATGCGGCTGATCGACGAGGCGTTTCTGGAGACGCCCTGGTACGGCTCGCGCCAGATGGCTCGGCATCTGCGCCGGCGCGGCTATGACGTGGGCCGGATGCGGGTGTGGCGGCTGATGGCCAAGATGGGCCTGGCGCCGATCTATCAGAAGCCGCGCACGACGATCCCGCACCCAGAGCACCGGGCCTACAAGTACCTGCTGCGCGGCCTGACCATCGACCAGCCCAACCAGGTCTGGTGCTCGGACATCACATACATCCCGATGCGGCGGGGCTTCCTCTATCTGGTGGCGGTGATGGACTGGGCGACCCGCAAGGTGCTGTCCTGGCGGCTGTCCAACAGCATGGACGCGGAGTTTTACATCCAGGCCCTGGAGGAGGCCCTGGCCCGCTACGGGCCGCCGGAGATCTTCAACACCGACCAGGGCAGCCAGTTTACCTCGCCCCGCTTCGTCGATGTCCTGCGGGACGCCGGCGTGCGGGTCTCCATGGACGGCCGCGGCCGATGGATGGACAACGTCTTCATCGAGCGGCTGTGGCGCAGCCTCAAATACGAGTGCGTCTACATCCACGCCTTCGAGACCGGATCGGAGCTGCGGGCGGGGCTGGCCCGGTGGATCGGCTACTACAACTCAGACCGGCCTCACTCGGCCCTTGCCGGGGCCACCCCCGACGAGGCCTATGGGCAAATCGGGGCGCCGCCCTATCCGGGGCTCGCCCCGGATAGGGCTAAACCCGAGCGCAAACTGGCGGCGTAAAATGAACCCGAACCTACCTTAGCCAGGCCGCCAAACTGTCCGGACAACCGGCGCCACCTCACGCCTCTGTCGTGCGGGCGCCTCCTTCCATTCGTTGGAAAAGATTGCACCATCAAAGCCTGGGACTAAACACTTTCGCTGGTGCGTCGCCAAACATCGCTTTGGCTAGTCGCCGAGGCGGCGCTGAGCTGCCTAGACAGCGCTCTTATAGGCCGGCGAACGGTTCGCCTTTGAGCGCGTCGAACGCCTCCGGCGGTGCCATCTCCCGAACCATACCGGCCCAATAGGCAAGGATCTCGCCCTCCGCTGGCTCTTCCTCCGCGACAGTGACGGCATAGATCCCAAGGAGGGCGGCGAACTCACTGAACGATTTGACACCGGCGCCCTGAAGCATGGACGCCAATAGGACCACAAGCTTTCCCTGGGCGCGCATTAGATGTTGCTCGGTCATGCTGAGGGGATCGAAAAGGCGACCACGAAGAGCACGGCGCTGACCGCGGCGCAGATTAGAGCCACCCGCCAAGAGCGGCGGGATTCCCGAACGCGCCAGTCGGTCCCGGCAGTGTCGCTACCTTTGAATGATCGCGGCCAACTCATCTACTGCTTCTCTGCCGGAATACGGAAAAACTGCATACAGAATTTTTCCGTATAATTCGAGGGCCGGTCTAACGTGATCGGTCAAAATGCCCAAATCAGTTTTCGGCGGCGCCCACCAGGATCTTGTGCGGGTGCTGACAGAGGCGAGGAAGTCATCCGGCCTGCTCCAAGCCCAGCTTGGTGAGAAGGTCGGCAAGGACCAGACCTTCATTTCCCTGATCGAGAACAGCCAGCGCAGGGTCGACGTGCTGGAATTCATCGCCCTGTGCCGGGCGATGAAGATCGACCCCGCCAAGATTTTTGCGATCCTGCTGGAGCGAATGCCCGACACCTTCGATATCTGAGTGTGCCCACGCCTCAAACCGGCTGTTGCGACCTGCAATGGTAATTGGTCCGGCGCGAGATGAGGAGACGAACGCAGGGCGTTCTATGGCTTCAAGCTCCTGGGCTTCCTCATGGAGGACTGTTGCCAGGGCCGACCTGAAAATCTGTGCGCCGCTGGGCGCGGTCATGGCGCGCGTAGCGTGTTGCGCCCCTGGGGAGACCCGCCAATGAGGGACCTGCGGCGGAGCTGACGTGCAAGACGCTGCGCTAGAGCCGCCGCTCCTCTCGTTCGGCCTCGGCAAAAAGCTCGT
The DNA here is from genome assembly GCA_049791955.1 of Caulobacteraceae bacterium. Taxonomy (GTDB): domain Bacteria; phylum Pseudomonadota; class Alphaproteobacteria; order Caulobacterales; family Caulobacteraceae; genus CAHJWH01. Next base: position 10,050 of record JBARAK010000607.1, on the reverse strand, counting down.
CGCTGAAACCCTCGGCACCGGCCTGCTGGTGGCCGTGGTGGTGGGCTCGGGGATCATGGGCGAGCGCCTGGCTGCGGGAAACTCCGCAATCGCCCTGCTCGCCAACGCCGTCGCCACCGAGGCTGGTCTGGTGGTCCTGATCACCATCCTCGGGCTCATCAGCGGCGCCCACTTCAATCCCGTCGTCTCGCTGGCCTTCGCCGTGCGGCGCGAGTTGGCTTAGCGCACCGCGTTGGCCTACGTCCCGGCGCAGATCCTCGGGGCCTGCCTTGGTGCGGTGCTTGCCCACGCCATGTTCATGCTGCCGCTCCTGCAAGTCTCCACCCATCTGCGTGACGGCCCCGCCCAGGCGATCTCCGAGGTTGTTGCGACGTTCGGCCTGCGGTTGACGATCTTCGGAGCCCTGCGGTTCCGTCCGTCGTCAACCCCCGCCGCGGTAGGCCTCTACATCACGGGGGCCTACTGGTTCACAGCGTCGACCTCGTTCGCCAATCCGGCCGTGACCATTGGCAGGGTCCTCACCAATACCTTCGCCGGGATCGCGCCAGCGTCTTGCCCCCGCGTTCATCGTCGCGCAACTGGTCGGGGCCGCAGCCGCGGTCGCGCTAACCAGGTGGCTGCTCACAGAGGATCAACCCCATGCCCGAGACCTTCCCGGTCGTGATCCACCACAATCCGGACTGTGGCGCCTCGCGCAACGCGCTCGCGATGATCGAGGCGGCCGGCTACACGCCCACGGTCGTCGAGTACCTCAAGACGGGCTGGGCACGGCCGCAACTTCTGGCCCTGCTAGCCGTCATGAACGCACGCCCCAGCGCCGTGCTGCGGGAAAAGGGCACGCCGGCGGCGGATCTCGGCCTGCTCGATCCGGCCGTCTCCGACGACGCCTTGCTTGAGGCGATGGTGGCCCGTCCGATCCTGGTGAATCGCCCGATCGTGGCGATCCCACTCTTCGACCTTCTTCCTTCGTCAATTTTATTGGCGAACGTGACCGTGGTACCAAAATGGGGACAACAGCAATCACGATCACTACAATGAACGCCCAGGCACCTGCGTGGCCGAAATAAAGACCACAAGCGGCCCAAATGCCCGCCATGAGGCTCAAGATGGCAATTCCCGCACTCATGTGGCCCCCTCGGCAGCCATGAAATCAGTACGCTAGCCCTACGCGCGTTACGGCGGAGATCAACGGGACGTCATTGGCGGGGCGGTGAGTTTCCACCCCCTGCGGACCGTAGGTGCGTCCGCTATCGGGCAGCAAGCCCAACGGCGGACGAAGGGCGGCTTTCCGGCCGAGCCCCACCGGCAGAGGACGACCCCAAACGGACTCTTCCTGCATGCCCAAACGGCGTTAGCATCGGACGATGGATGCGACATCGCAGCTCCGCGCCATCCTGCGCGCCGACCCGGTCCGATGGCGCCTCCTTGAAGTCGTGCAAGCTCTTGCTCTACCGGATAGCTGGATTGGAGCGGGTTTCGTTAGAAATGCAGTTTGGAACCACCTTCACCAGCGACACCTTCGTCACCAGCCGGTGATATCGATGTTATCTGGTATGATCCTCACCGAATAGATTCGGCGAAAGATTTGAGGCACGAGGCGGCGTTACGGTAACCATCCGACGTAGGCCGCCGGCGTGGTGGCGCGCTGTCAGGGCTGATCGGTTTGCTCGGTCTTCGGCATCATGGCGGCGTCGAGGGCTTTGCGACGTTCCGCAAGGATGCTGGGGTCGTCGTTATGGATGGCGATCAGATCCTGGAGGTTGTCGATCCCGTCGGCGGTGAACGCCATCACCCCGTCTTCGCCGACGCCGACGACCCAGAGCTGTCCGTCCTCGGTGTCCATTTCCTCGGCGACCTCGAACAGCCAGTCCTCGTCCTCTCCGAGCATCTCGGCGACGTGGCTGAGCGTGAAGACGTGGCTGACCTTGTTGACGTGGGCCATGATCAAGCCGCCAGGGGCGCGAGGCCCTGCTGTCGGAGAACGTTCCAGTTCCACGGCAGCAGTTCGCCCAGCCTATGAGCCGGGTGGGTGGCGATGCGGGCCAGCACATCGGCTAGCCAGGCTTGCGGATCCACATCGTTCATCTTGGCGCTGACGATCAGGCTGTACATCGCCGCGGCGCGCTCGCCGCCCCGGTCTGAACCACAGAAGAGCCACGACTTCCTTCCAAGGGCGATGCCTCTGAGCGCCCGCTCGGCCGCATTGTTCGAGAGACAGACCCTGCCGTCATCGAGGAACAGGGTGAAGGCCGCCCAGCGCTTGAGGATGTAGGTCATGGCCTTGGCCAGGTCATGGCCGCGCGAGAGCTTGGCGCGCTGTTCCAGCATGTAGGCCTCCAGCTCGGCGACCAGCGGCGCGCTCAGCGCCTGGCGGACCGCTCGTCGCTGCTCGGCCCCTTGGCCGTTGATGGACCGCTCGATCTCGAACAGGGCGTCGATCCGGCGCACGACCTCCATGGCGATCGGAGAGATGACGACCTCTTTCTTGCCCGCCGCCTTGCGCCGGGCGTTCTCCTCGAGATCAGCCATGGCGAAGAACGGTCGGCGCCCATGGACCCAACACGGCGCTTCCAGGATCGGGCCCGGATGCCGCTGGGGTTCATAGAGCTTGCCGTAGCCGCCGAAAGCGTCGGCCTGCAGGATGCCGGCATAGCCGGCCAGATGCGCCTGCGGATGCGCGCCGGCGCGATCGCGGGAGTAGTAGAACATCGCCGCCGGTGGACCCTGACCGCCGAACGGCCGGTCATCGCGCACATAAACCCAACATCGGCCGGTGTCGCACTTGCCCAGGGCCATCACCGGCACGGTCGTGTCGTCGCCGTGCAGCCGCTCGGCCGCCATGACGTGGGCTTCCACCAGCCTCAGCAGCGGCTCCAGGACCTTGCAGCCAGCGCCCACCGCGTCGGCCGCGGTCGACAGGCTGATCGGCACGCCCTCGCGCGCGTAGCGCTCGACCTGGCGGTTCAGCGGCTGATGCTGGCCGAACTTCTCGAACAAGATCATTGCCAGCAGGCTCGGGCCGGCCCAGCCCCTGGGGATCACATGGAACGGCGCCGGCGCCTGGCTGATCTTCTCGCAGTCCCGGCAGGTGAACTTCTCGCGCACCGTCTCGATCACCTTCCACGAGCGGGGGATTGTCTCCAAAGTGCAGGTCACGTCCTCGCCCAGCTTGCGCAGGCGCACCCCACCGCAGCAGTCGCAGGCCGTCGGCGGATCGACCACCACCCGCTCGCGCGGCAGGTGCTCGGGGAAGGTGTTGCGCTCCACGGGCCGCTTGCGGACGAACCCCGCCACCGTGACGGCCTTGGCCGCCGCCATCTCCGCGGCGAGTTCGTCCTCGGTCGCCGACGCCTCGGCTTCCTCCAACTGCAACTCCATCTGGTCGACCAGCCGCGCCGAGCGCTCCGACCTGACGCCGTAGATCTGGCGTTCGAGCTTCGCGATCCGCAGCTTCTGATGGGCGATCAGCGCCATGTCATCCGAGGCCTTGGCCTGGGCCACCGCCAGTTCGGCCGCCACCGCGTCCCGCTCCGTCGCCGCCCGCTCGGCCGCGGCGCGAGCGACGACCAGCGCCGCCTTCAGCGTCTCGACATCGTCCGGCGGGGCCTCGAGAGCTTCACCCATACGCCGGATTGAATCAGAAAAATCCGCCCTTGAGGCGCCCCAAAATGCGCTGGCGATAAGGTTTTTTAGGCCTCAGCCAGCGCTCGCCGGCCGCCAAGTATATTGCGGATTACGCCAATCCAGACCGTCGAGCATATAGGCCATCTGCGAGGCCGTGATGGTCACCGCGCCGTCCTTGGCGGCCGGCCAGATGAAGCGACCGCGGTCCAGGCGCTTGGCGTACAGCGACACGCCCAGGCCGTCATGCCAAAGAATCTTGATGAGATCGCCGCCGCGGCCGCGAAAAATGAACAGGTCCCCGGCGTGGGGGTCACGGCGTAGCCCCTCCTGGACGAGCAAAGCCAAGCCCACCATGCCTTTGCGCATATCCGTGTGGCCGGCCGCGACCCAGACCTTCACATCGGAACGGACTGGGATCACCGCAGCGCCTTCAAGGTCGCGGTGATCAGGGCCTCCGGCATGCCGGCCTCGATGCGAACCTTCACCCCGCGCTTGAACTGGATCTCGATGATGGGCGCCGGCTTGTCACACGCTCGCGCCGGCGCCGGCTCACTGACCGGCCTCGGCGCCTCGGGCTCGGCGACCATCGCCGGGAGGAAAGCCGGCTCGGAATCCTGGACCGCGATCTGATCGGCTTGGGCCATCGCCTTCCTGCGCCACGTGTAGAGCAGGCCCGTGGATATCTCCCGCCGCCGGGCCACATCGATCGGCGAGGCGCCAGGCGCGAAGGCCTCGATCAAGATCTCCAGCTTCTCTTCCTCAGACCACCTCCGACGCCGGTCGGTTCCGGTGATCAACATCGCCTGGGCCATGGAGCGCTCCAAAGAGCGCCCTTAAGAGCGCTCGTAAGAGCACTCCTCCAACGGTTCATCCGTCCGGCCAAGGCGGCTCAGCCCGGAGGGAGACGCGTTACGCGAAGCGAAGCCGTCTGTTGCTTGATCAGTGAAAAATCGAGCGGGGATGCACGAGCGTAACGGCGATGCGTCCTATGCTTCAGCGATTGAGGCTATGCAGTACTGGCCGGAAACCGCAACAGCGGTTGCCGCCAGACGACGCGGCTCCAGTCGTTGCGACATCGCGGCTCCCCTTGGGCTGGACTACCTTCTGACCTTGAAATTGCGACGGTCACCGCCGTTTGCTGGCGCGAGGCGGCATCTACGAAGATCGTTTGCGAACGCAGAGGTGGACCGCTTTGTGGCCTCGTCTGCGTGAAGTCGAAGCGTAAGTCCGGTTGCCACCCCTTCTGAGACCCTGCGGAGGTCGGCTTCCGCGCCGCCAGCCGTGAAGGCGGCGGCGCTTAGCGTACGTTTTGGGCCAGATTCTGCGATGCCCTAGAGGGGAGCATCTGTCTCTAGCCGACGCCCCTTGTCTGCAGACGCGCCACTATTCAGAGGTGGCGACCTACCGCCCTAAATTGCTGACAGCCGGCCAGAACTACGGACCAGGCTTCGCGCTCCCTCGTCGCGCACGTGCTTGAGCGTGGGGTAGCCGTTCACAGCCATGAGAAGATCCGCCTCGGCCAGAATACACCGGAGCACATGCGCTGCGCCTTCCGCTCCGCCAAGGGCCAAGCCGTAGACGTAAGGTCGTCCGACCCCGACTGCAGCCGCGCCAAGGGCGATGGCTTTGACCACGTCGCTTCCCGACCGCACGCCCGAGTCGAACAGCACGGGCGTAGAGCCTGCGGCTCGCACGACCTCGGGCAGCATGTCGATCGCGGCGACGCCGCCATTTGCTTGCCGACCTCCGTGATTGGAGCAATAGATGGCGTCGACGCCGCTCTCGACAGCTCGGCGTGCATCGTCCGGGTGGCAAATGCCTTTGAGCACTAAAGGCATGCTGCTCAGCGAGCGAAGCCATGTGACGTCATCCCAGGTTAGCGTTTGCCCGAAAACGTTCGCCCAGGCCGCGATCGCGGCCGGAAGGTCCTCCTCGGGCGCCTTGGTCAGGAGAGAACAGAACACAGGGTCGGAGAAGTAGTTCGCCAACACAGCGCCCCTAAGTTGTGGGAAGTTCGAGGTGTTCAGGTCGCGTGGACGCCACCCGGTGATCCAAGTGTCGAGGGTGACGATAAGCGCCTTGTAACCCGCAGCCTCCGCACGGCTGACCAAGCTTTGCGCCAGCTCCCGATTGCGGGGCGTGTAGAGCTGGAAGAACCCCGGCGATGGGCTCAGCGCCTTCGCCACGACCTCCATCGGGTCGTTGGACAAGGTGGAGGCGCAGAACGGCACGCCGGTGAGCGCGGACGCCGTCGCCGCTGCGATGTCGCCGTGTCCGTCTTGGGTGCAGATGCCGTTCACTCCGATTGGAGCCATAAACACGGGACTGGGCAGCCTTAGCCCGAACAGCTCGATCGATAGGTCCCGCTGTGAGCAATCGACCATCATGCGCGGGACCATACCCCAGTGATGAAAGGCGGCCGCGTTTTCATCCTGGGTCCGCTCGTCCCCACACCCTCCTTGGACATAGGCCAAAACCTGAGGCGGCATCGCGGCTTCCGCCCGCCGTACCAGACCGGCGTAGTCCACGGGCAGCTTGGGGATGACGCCCCTCAATCCCGCACCGTAGATCGTGGCCTGCAGGTCGCCGTAATGGGGCATATCGGGAACTCCGAGGCTTCTGCGATGTCCAGCCTACCCTGAAACGGGGCGCCTGTGACTGGCCGAAAAAGCGGAGGCTACTGCGGCGCGAGCTAAGCTGTCACCAATGAGGTGCAAGCTCCCCCATTGCATCGATCGAGCTCACACTTCACTCAGCGGGAGGCCGGTCTCCAGGGCCGCGAATAGAGGGTCGTCTGGCTGTTCGGCGCCCAAAGCTGCCGGGAGATCTCTGCCAGAAAGGCGACATCATCGCGCTCGGGGAGAGGCCGGTGGCGGTGCGTCGTTGACCGAAGCTGGAGGCAAGGCGGACTCGCGACAGAGCCGCGTAGCAGACATAGCCAAAGGGCGATTTTTGGGAGCCACGTTCATACGTGCTGGCGATCCGTTGCCGACCTTGCGTGGAGATTGTAGAATCTTGATCGTCAATCAGCGCGCGAGAGGGAAGTGACTAATGATAAGTTTGCAGGGTTGCAAGGCTGGCTTGCAGCGCTGTCGGCATCGGTAGGGCTCCTGACTTGTGGGGCTGCATCCGCAATGCCCGGCGATAAGATCAGCCCTCGATCAGGAACAGCTTGATGGTCTCGGCCACCAGCTAGGCGGTCTTGCGGTTCTCGATGTTCTGGATGTGGTGGAACTCGTCCAGGATCAGCAGCCGGTCCACGCGGGACAGCAGCACGTTCTCGCTGCCGTTCATCGAACCGGCGGTGAACCCGTTGGCGACCGAGCGCGTCGAGGGTGTTCTGCGCTAAGCCCTTGGTGATGATCGCGGGCTTGAGGTCGACGAACAGGACCGGGATCTTGCCGGCCTCCAACTGCTCGGGCGTGTTGCGCCGCTCCACATAGGGACGAAGGATGGTCGACTTGCCCGACTGCGAGGGCCCGACCAGCAGCACGCAGCGCTTGGCTTGGGCGCCCTGGTGTTCGCCGTGGGCGATCAGGAAGTCGAACACCTTATGGGCTTGTCGCGCGCGGGGATTGTCGACCACCACACCGTCCAGCTGGGAGCGGACCTGGGCCGCGCGCAGCGAAGCCTGCATCATGCGCCCTCCCGCCCAGGCGGTCCGGGGAAGAACTCCTCGAACACAGCTGGGGTCGGCGGCGGTTCGAACAGGTCGGAGAGCGGCGTGGCCCCGGTCACCGGTGTGGCGTCCAGCGCCCGAGGTTTGGCCTCGTAGGTTCGGACACGACGTTGCTTCGTGCGGCCCGGCGCGCGATGGGCGACGCCTCCGTCGGTGCGCCCGGTCAGGGTCGTTACCGGGATCCCGTGCTCGGGCGGCCGAGGCGCGGGGCTCGACAGGGCGGCGAGCGGTCGATTGCCCTTCAGCCGCTGAGCGTTCTGACGATCGCGGACCTTAGCTAGCGGGATGGCCGGCAGCACCAGTTCCTGCAGGCGCACCCTCGCCAGGCAGCGTTCGTCCTCCCTCTGGAACGCCAGATGCTCGGCCACAGCAAAGGCGCGGATCAGCTTGTGATGGTGCTCGCTCATCGGCGCGCCCGCCGATCAGGGAAGTCGCTGAAGGCCAGACCGGTGTGCATGCCGCCGCCTTCCCATTGACCGACCACATAGTCGCCCTCGGCGACGAGGACCGCCACGCCCCAGAACCTCAGGTCGGGGAATGCAGCGCGGAAGTCGGTTATGAAGGCCTTGATGTCATCGTGGCCACGGCAAGTGCATGCAGCGAATATTTCAGTAGACGTTCGTCCCTGTTACTTCGAATTCGATACTTCTCTCAGAATGCGAAGCACATCGTGCCGCGTGTCGATGGCCTTGAAGTCCCTGGATATCGCCGATGCCCGTGCGCGATACGTTGGATTGTCCAATACGTCGCGGATCGCAACGCGCAAAGCTGCTGGAGTTGGTTCATTGGTCGCGAGATCAACGCCAGCCCCAGACCAGGCGACGCGAGCGTTAACATCACTTTTGTCTTCGGTTAGTCCCGCACCGACAATGGGTACGCCAACACTCAGAGCTAGATTGACGCTGCCATAGCCACCGTTAGTGACAAGTACGTCGGTCTTTGGCAGGGCCCATTTAAAGGGCAAATAAGTCGCCAAGCGTACATTGTCGGGAATTGGGCCTGCTATGACCTCAATGGGCCGCCCTCCTGTTGTGACGATCACGAGCACATCTGGCTCGTTCTTCAGTGCAATTAAAGTGGGAACGACCAATTGATCAAAGTTGTGATTAGCAAGCGTTCCTTGGGTCACCAGAACAATCCTGCGTGAGCCGTCGAGCTCGTTCGCCCAGCTGGGAAGCGGGATCTGACTTGGAATGGTCGGCAACGCTCCGACGAAATGCACCGAGGTCGGTAACTCCCGCCGTGGAAATTCGAAACTGGGAGTTGTAAGCTGCAAATAGGCGTCGGGAAGAGCGACCATAGCATCAAAAAAATTCATTCCAAGTGATGGCACTTGAAACGTTTCGAGGCATTTGTCTAAATAATCGGTGATTGGGGCGATGAATTCTTTTTCATGTTCTTTGAAGGCGCGAGCATATTCCTCCAGCTGCGCCTGATTGCTTGCGGGCGGTAAGCCAGCCAAATGTGGAGCTCCATCGTCACGGCGAGAGAGTAGAAACGAGACGCCGCAAGAAACAATAGCGGGTCGTTCGGAGCGTGGTCCAAGCAGCATCGGGAATGAGCCAAATAAGCCACTGTCGGTGATGATGACATCGGCCGGGAAATCTTGTAACGTCCGCCTCAGGGCTGCATGTTGCGCTGGAATAGGGTCGATAAAAACGCGCTCCATGTAGAAGCGAGACATTTCTTCCCCGGGGGGTATATTCTTAATTTCGGGAAATACCGCAGAGATGTTGCGTAAGTCGAGGTCGGCCGCCCCTGGAAAAGGGCGAAAATCTGCACCTATTGCTTCAATGTGATCGCGCATAACGCTACTTGATAAGCCGACGACTTCGTGTCCCTCATTGATCAGCATATATCCGATGGCGAGCAGTGGATTAAGGTGACCCATCAGGGGTGTTGCGGCGACGAGAATTTTCATCGAGCCCTATCACTCTGGTTTTTGAAAATATATAATGATCATTATGGCGCGCGTTCTTGACGGCATAATTTCAACATCGCCGCGAGTGTGTTACGATTGTAACAGTGCGTTTCGCATTATCCGATTTGGGTTTGTTATTTTACGTTCGAGTGCTTGCTTCGAATGTCATCAAGCGCCCGCGACCGAACCGGCGTCGCAAAAGCTCTTTTCGCAATTAAGGCATGGGCTCGGGCCTGTTCCGCTCGGTGCCCGCAAACGATCCCGACGGACGGAAGAGGTGCTCGCCGCCTCAAGGCGCTATCTGAGCATAGAGCCGTCATGCCCTGCCGGGCGTCATGGTAGGTGGCGATGCAGGGCGGGTCTCGCTTAAGGACCGGCGCAAGTTCAGCCCGTAGGTGGCTTGGCGCCGATACGTCGCTACGATAGTTAAGCATATCCATAAGTATTGGATCGAGGCGCCGCTATGTCGCTGCCTCTCTATTTCCACCCGCTGTCATCGTTCTGCTGGAAGGCGCTGATCGCCCTCTATGAGGCGGACATTCCGTTCGAGCCGAAGCTGGTCGATCTAAGCGATCCGGCGCAGCGTACGGCGTTCCAGGCGGTGTGGCCGCCGGCGAAGTTTCCGGTCCTGCGCGACGAGTCGCGGGGCCGCACCGCACCTGAATCGACGATCATCATCGATTACCTCGCGCAGAATTATCGTAAGACCGTATGTCCGCTGAGCCGGGGTGGCTCGCCCTACACTGCGTCTTCGAGGGTTGCTCGGAGAGGCCGAGCCGATCCTCACCGCAGGAGGACGAGCCGTGGGGCAGTGTAGCGAGGTTTT
>JBARAK010000606.1:0-3295 GCA_049791955.1 Caulobacteraceae bacterium | reverse complement strand
ACCGGGGCCTACGCCCGCGTGCGCCAGCAGTTCGGGGTGTCGCTCGGCAAGTTCGAGGGCATCCAGGAGCGCCTGGCCCGACTGGCCGCCAACGCCTACGTGGTCGACGCCGCCCGCCGGCTGACCTGCGCCGGCCTCGACCAGGGCCACCACCCCTCGGTCATCTCCTCGCTGATGAAGCTGCACGCCACCGAGCTGATGCGGGTGTCGGCCAACGACGCCATGGACGTCCACGGCGGCAAGGCGATCATCGACGGGCCGAACAACTACCTCGGGACCCTGTACCGCTCGGTGCCGGTGGGGATCACGGTGGAGGGGGCCAATATCCTCACCCGCTCGCTGATGGTGTTCGGCCAGGGCGCCATCCGCGCCCACCCCTACATGCTCAAGGAGATCCTGGCGCTCGGCGACGCCAACCGCGAACGCGGGCTGGAGCAGTTCGACGAGGTGTTCTGGAGCCACGTCGGCCACACCCTGAGGAACGCCGTCCGCGCCGCGGGGCGGAGCTGGACCGCGGCCATGTTCGTCCCCACCCCGGAGGTCGGGCTGGCGCAACGGCACTATCGCGCGCTTGGCCGCTACGCCTCGGCCTTCGCCCTGACCAGCGACGTGGCCCTGCTGACGCTGGGGGGCTCCCTGAAGTTCCGCGAGCTGCTGTCGGCGCGTCTCGGCGACATCCTGTCGGAGATGTACTTCCTGTCCGCGGCGCTGAAGCGCTGGGAGGACGAGGGCCGCCAGGTCCAGGACCTGCCGCTGCTCAACTACGTGATGAAGGCCGGCTCGGCGCGGATCGAGACCACCTTCGACGAGGTGTTCGCCAACCTGCCCAATCCCATCGCCGGCTGGCTGCTGCGCTTCGCCATCCTGCCGCTGGGCCCGAACGTGCGCGGACCGTCGGACCGCCAGGTGCGCCAGTGCGCCGACATCCTGCTGACGCCGAACGCGACCCGCGACCGGCTGGTGGAGGGGGTCTACGTCGGCGGGGCCGACACCGCCGTGGCCAAGCTGCTGGAGGCGTTCAGGCTCACCGTCGACACCCAGCCGATCCACGACCGGCTGCGCCAGGCCAAGATCAGGGACTGGAAGCTCGCCCGCGAGCGCGGCCAGCTCAGCGACGAGGAGGTCCGTCAGCTCGAACAGGTCGATCGCATCGTGGCCGAGGTGATCGCGGTGGACGACTTCTCGCCCGAGGAGCTGACCAACCGCTCGGCCCGCCCCGCGCCGCAGCGCGCCAAGGCGGTCAAGTCCCCCTCCAAGTCCGAACCCACGCCCCATCCGGAGGCCGCTGAATGAGCGAGGCGCAAGGCCGGCCCGTCTACGTCGTCGACGGCGCGCGCACGCCCTTCATCAAGGCCCGGAATGCGCCGGGCCCCTTCACCCCGGTGGACCTGGCGGTGCAGTGCGGCCGGCCGCTGCTGCTGCGCCAGCCCTTCGACCCGGACGCGTTCGACCAGGTCATCCTGGGCTGCGTCAACGCCCTGGCCGATGAGCAGAACCCGGGACGGGTGGCGGCGCTGCGGCTCGGCTGCGGGGCGGCCATGGTCGCCTTCACGGTGGCGATCAACTGCGGCTCCGGCATGCAGTCCATCGACACCGCCTACAACTACATCAAGCTCGGCCAGTCCGACCTGATCCTGGCCGGCGGGGCGGAAAGCCTGAGCCACGCGCCGCTGGTGTTCGGCCAGGACATGGTGAAGTGGCTGGGGGCGCTGAACGGGGCCAAGAGCCTGATCGACCGGGCGAAGGTGTTCTCCACGTTCCGGCCCGATTTCCTGAAGCCGATCATCGGCCTGGAGAAAGGTCTGACCGACCCGATCGTGGAGCTGAACATGGGCCAGACCGCCGAGGTCGCCGCCCACCTGTTCCGGATCTCGCGCGAGGCGGGCGACGCCTATGCGGTGGAGAGCCACAAGCGCCTCGCCCGCGCCCAGGAAGAAGGCTGGCTGCGCGACGAGATCGAGCCGGCCTTCGCCAGGGACGGGAAGGTGTTCGACCACGACGACGGAGTGCGCCCGGACAGCAGCCTGGAGAAGCTGGCCAAGCTGAGGCCGGTGTTCGAGCCGCCCTACGGCAAGGTCACCGCCGGCAACTCCAGCCAGATCACCGACGGCGCCAGCTGGGTGATCCTGGCCAGCGAAGAGGCGGTGAAGCGCCATGGCCTGACGCCCAAAGCGCGGCTGGTGGACAGCCAGTGGTCGGCGCTGGACCCCACAATCATGGGCCTGGGCCCGGTGCTATGCGCCACCGAGATCCTGAAGCGGCGCGGGCTGAAGCTGCAGGACATCGACCTTTGGGAGCTGAACGAGGCCTTCGCCCACCAGGTGCTGTCGTGCCTGGCGGCGTGGAAGGACGAGGACTTCTGCAAGCGGGTGCTGGGGCTTGAGACCGCCGCGGGCGAGATCGATCCGGCGCGGCTGAACGTGGATGGCGGCGCGGTCAGCCTCGGCCATCCGGTCGGCGCCAGCGGCAACCGGATCGTGCTGCACGCCATCAACGCCATGAAGCGGCTGGGACTGAAGACGGGGATCGCCACCGAGTGCATCGGCGGCGGCCAGGGCGGCGCCATGCTGCTGGAAATGGTCTGAGGAGCGCGCCATGCCGATGCAGGACAAGGTCTGGGCGGCGCTTGCGGACCGTGAGCTGGAACTGGGGCCGGAGCCCGCCAGCGTCGCGCCGAACCCCTACCAGAACTGGCGGGTGACCCGAGACCGGGACGACGTGGCCTGGGCGGTGATGGACCGCAGGGACGCCTCCGCCAACACCCTCAACGCCGCGGTGCTGGAAGAGCTCTCCGCCATCCTCGACCGGTTGGAGCAGAGCCGGCCTAAGGCGCTGGTGATCCGCTCGGCCAAGCGATCGGGCTTCGTGGCCGGAGCGGACATCTCCGAGTTCGTCGGTTTGAAGACGGCCGAGGAGGTCGCCCATCAGATGGGCCGGGCGCACGCGGTGGTGGACCGGCTGGAGCGGCTGACCATCCCGACCATCGCGGTGGTGCACGGCTATGCGCTGGGCGGCGGACTGGAGCTGGCCCTGGCCTGCCACACCCGCATCGCGGTGAAGGGGTCCAGCTTCGGCTTTCCCGAGGTGCAGCTCGGACTGCACCCGGGCCTCGGCGGCACGGCCCGCATGACGCGGCTGATCGATCCGCTGGAGGCGATGTCGGCCATGCTGACCGGCCGCACCCTGCACGACCGCAAGGCCAAGGCGCTGGGGCTGGTCGATGTGGTGGTTCCCGAGCGGCACGTGATGGCGGCGGTGGCGGCTGCGGTGGCCGGCAAGCTGCACGGCGCCCGCC
>JBARAK010000605.1:0-14210 GCA_049791955.1 Caulobacteraceae bacterium | reverse complement strand
GCAGGCGGCTCAGGCCCCGGCCGCCGTGGCTCCGCCCGCCGCGTCCCAGGCGCCTGCCGCGCCGCGTGAACTCGGCGCGCGCGAAGAGCGGGTGAAGATGACCCGCCTGCGCCAGACCATCGCCAAGCGCCTGAAGGATGCTCAGAACAGCGCGGCCATGCTGACGACCTTCAACGAGGTCGACATGACCAACGTCATGGCGCTGCGCAACCAATACAAGGACGTGTTCGAGAAGAAACACGGCGTGAAGCTTGGCTTCATGAGCTTCTTCACCCGCGCCTGTATCGCCGCGCTGAAAGAGGTGCCAGACGTCAACGCCGAGATCGACGGCCAGGACCTGATCTACAAGAACCACTACGACATCGGCGTGGCGGTCGGGACCGAGCGCGGCCTGGTGGTTCCCGTGGTGCGGGACGCCGACCAGATGTCGTTGGCCCAGATCGAGAAGGCCATCGGCGATCTCGGCAAGAAGGCCCGCGATGGCAAGCTGTCCATCGAGGACATGCAGGGCGGTACCTTCACCATCACCAATGGCGGGGTTTATGGCTCGCTGATGTCGACGCCGATCCTGAACGCGCCGCAGTCGGGCGTGCTCGGGATGCACAATATCGTCCAACGCCCGATGGCCGTGAATGGCCAGGTGGTGATCCGGCCGATGATGTACCTGGCGCTGAGCTACGACCACCGCATCGTCGACGGCAAGGGCGCGGTCACCTTCCTGGTGGCGGTGAAGAACGCCATCGAAGATCCGCAGCGCCTGCTGCTGGACCTCTGATCCATTGACGCGCTGGGCCAGCCTCCGTATCTACGCCCTGTAGATACGGAGGCGGCCATGATGGCCACGGCCAAGCTCTTCGCCCACGGCGGCAGCCAGGCGGTACGCCTGCCTAAGGCGTTCCGGTTCGAGGGAACGGAAGTGTCTATCCGCAAGGAAGGCGATGCAGTGATCCTGGAGCCCGTCCGGGCGAAGGAGACCTGGGACGAGTTCTGGGCGCGCATCGATTCGATCCGGGCGGAGGCTGGCCCTTTTCCCGATCCCTCGCGGGATGAGCCGTGGGCCGACCCCGTGAAGTTCGAAGGCTGATGCTGTTCCTCGACACCTGCGTGGTGGTCGACATCCTGCGGGGTGGAAAGGATCACTATCTCCTGAACCTGCGGGAGGCGGAGGCGGCCGGGCGACAGCTGACGATCTCCAGCTTCGTCCTGCACGAACTCACCTACGGGGCCATGACCAGCGTGCGGCCCGATCTGCATCTGAACCTGCTGGACGCCTTCATCGCCCGGGCCCACATCGAGCCGTCGACGGCGGAGGACGCCATCGCCGCTGCACGCATCCGCACCGACCTTCAAGCGACCGGCGCGCCGATCGGCGCTGTGGACAGCCTGATCGCCGGCCAGGCCGTCAACCGCGGCTGGAGCCTCGTGACCAGCAATCTCAGGGACTTCGTCCGCGTGGCGGACCTGACCGTCATCGACTGGTCGGATCCCGCCGGCCCCCGGGAAATCAACCAAGCCACGCGAACCGCGTGGATGCTCACCAATCTTCGCCGTCCTCTAAAGGAAGCAAAATGACCCAGTACGACGTCATCATCATCGGGGGCGGCCCCGGCGGCTACAACGCCGCCATCCGTGCAGGCCAGCTCGGGCTGAAGGTCGCCTGCGTCGAGAAGCGCAAGACGCTCGGCGGCACCTGCCTGAACGTTGGCTGCATTCCCTCCAAGGCCCTGCTGCACGCGTCCGAGATGTTCGAAGAGGCCAAGACCGACTTCGCCAGCCTCGGCATCAAGGTGACGCCCGAACTCGACCTGCCGCAGATGCACAAGCAGAAGTCCGACAGTGTCGGCCAGCTGACCAAGGGCATCGAATTCCTGTTCAAGAAGAACAAGGCCGACTGGATCAAGGGCGAAGGCCGCATCGCCGGCGCCGGCAAGGTCGTGGTCAGGGCTGAGGACGGTTCCGAACAGACGCTGGAAGCCAAGAACATCGTCATCGCCACCGGCTCCGAGCCCTCGCGCATCCCGGGCGTCGAGGTGGACCAGGAGCGCATCGTCGATTCCACCGGCGCCCTGGTCATCCCCAATGTGCCCAAGAAGCTGATCGTCATCGGCGCCGGCATCATCGGCCTGGAACTGGGTTCGGTGTGGCGTCGTCTGGGGGCTGAGGTCGAGGTGGTCGAGTTCCTTGACCGCATCATCCCCGGCGCGGACGGCGAAGTGGCCACCGCCTTCCAGCGCTCGCTGACCAAGCAGGGCGTGAAGTTCCACCTCGGCACGAAGGTGACCGGCGCGACCAAGGACGGCTCGGGCGTGAAGCTGACCATCGAGCCGAAGGCCGGCGGCGACGCCCAGACCATCGACGCGGACGTGGTGCTGGTGGCGGTTGGCCGCCGTCCCTACACCGAGCACCTCGGCCTGGAGAGCGTGGGGATCAAGGCTGATCCGCGCGGCTTCATTGAAACCGACCACTACAAGACCTCGGCGCCCGGCGTCTGGGCCGTCGGCGATGTCACCCATGGCCCGATGCTGGCCCACAAGGCCGAGGACGAGGCGGTGGCCTGCATCGAGCTGATCGCGGGCAAGGCTGGCCACGTGAACTACGACGTGATCCCCGGCGTGATCTACACCTTCCCCGAGGTGGCCTGGGTCGGAAAGACCGAGGAGGAGCTGAAGGCCGCGGGCGTCCAGTACAAGTCCGGAAAGTTCCCCTTCAGCGCCAACAGCCGCGCCAAGGTCAACCATGAGGCGGAGGGCTTCGTGAAGGTGCTGGCCGACGCGACCACCGACCGAATCCTCGGCGTCCATATGATCGGTCCAGACGTGGGCGAAATGATCGGCGAGTACTGCGTGGCCATGGAATTCGGCGGTGCGTCCGAGGACGTGGCCCGCACCTGCCACCCGCATCCCACCCGCTCCGAGGCCCTGCGCCAGGCGGCCATGGGCGTCGAAGGCTGGACCATGCAGGCCTAAGGCCGCTGCTCTAAGCGCGTTTCCCCTCCTTCGCTCCGTGGGGGAGGGGAAGCCGCCGTTTAGACCGCTTCTGCGCCCGGCGCACCGAAGGCGGCCATGAACGTCTCTATCGCGGCCTCGACATTGTCGCGGATCGCCTTGGCCTCCGGCCTGGCGGGAATTACGTTCCAAAGCCGCTGGCGATAGAGGCCGGCCAGGCACAGTTCACAGAACTGTTCGGCCGCTCGTCTGGGGTCGGCTTTGCGGAGGCGTCCGGCCTGCATCTGCTTTTCCATATAGGCTCCGAGGCGCTGGGCCCCCTGGAGGGGCCCAGCCTCGTACATGGTCTTGCCGAGTTCTGGGAAGCGTAGCACCTCGGCCACCAGGATCCGGCTGAGGTTGATCACATCCTCTCCCAGCACGATGGTGGCGTAGCGGGTTCCCAGCGTGTGCAGCCCCTTCGCCACGTCGCCGTCACCGGCGGTCATGCCCTCGAACATCAGGGTCATCTTGCGATCGCACTGGTCCTGGATGACCGCCTTGAACAGTTCTTCCTTGGACGCGAAGTAATTGTAGAGCGTGCCCTTGGAGCCGCCCAGGCGAGCGGCGATCGCCGACATGGACGCGGCCGCATATCCGTCTTCCAGGAAGATTTCCCGGGCCATTTCCAGGATGGTCTGGCGGCGAACGTCCTTCGCCGTGGCCTTGATGCACCCGTCGTCCATATCTCTGACCATACCGTACGGTTTTCACTTGAACGGCCACCTGCCTAGGTGTAATCGCCGCTCCAGATCGAACCGTACGGTACGGTCAGAATTTTGTCGAGATACGTTATGACCCTTTTGTGTGTCCCTGGCCCATCGCGTGGCCGGACGGGGCGGGGGCGCCCCTATCGCGAGATCCTGCTGGCGGGGTTGGCCCTTTGCGCCGCCGCGCTTTCGGCATGCGCGCCGAACCTCGGCCCTGCGGCGAAGCTGTCCCAGCCCGCCGCCTACGCCACGGACCAGAGCTTCGCGGCTCCTTCGACCGAGTGGCCGGCCGAAGACTGGTGGACCGCTTACGGCGACCCCGAACTGAACAAGCTCGAAGATGAAGCCATCAGCGGAGCGCCGGATCTGAAGGCCGCCCAGGCGCGCGTCCACGCCGCCCTGGCCGCCACCGAGCAGGCGAGGGCGGCCCTGCTGCCTCAGGTCAGCACCAACACCAGCATCCAGACCAGCAAGCAGAGCATAAACGAAGGCTTCCCTCCGGAATTCCAGTCCTTCCTGCCGCACGGCTACCACACCCAGACCGACATCGGGGCCAACCTGGACTGGCAACTGGACTTCTTCGGCCGCAACCGCGCCGCCCTGGCGGCGGCGACCTCGACTGCCAAAGCGGTGGAGGCCGACGAAGCCGCCGCCCGGTTGCAGATCACCACCGCGGTGGCTTCCGCCTACGCTGACCTAGTGCGGCTCTACGCTGACCGGGACGAGGCGGTGGATGCGCTCAAGGTGCGTGAGGATACGCTGAAGCTGGTCGGCCAGCGGCTGCACAATGGACTGGAGACCCGCGGCGAATTCAGCCAGCAGGCCGAGACCGTTCCGGCCGCCCGAGGGGACCTGGACGTTATCGATCAGCAGATCCTGGTCGTGCGGCACCAGATCGCCGCTCTGATGGGCGAGGGGCCTGATCGGGGCCTGGACATCCCGCGCCCGGCCTCCACCCGCCTGCATACCTTTGGCCTGCCGTCCCACTTGTCGGCGGACCTGATCGGTCGTCGTCCCGACATCGTGGCCGCCCGCCTGCGGGCCCAGGCGGCCGCCAAGCAGGAGAAGGTCGCCAAGGCGGACTTCTATCCGAACGTCGACCTGACCGGCCTGTACGGTGTGCAGTCCCTCGGTATCAACAGCCTGTTCCAATATGGCTCGGTGGTCGGGGCGATCGGGCCGGCGATCCGGCTGCCGATCTTCTCCGGCGGTCGGCTGGAGGGCGCCTATCGTGGGGCGCGGGCGGAATATGACACCGCCGTCGCCAGCTACGATCAGACCCTGACCAACGCCCTGCGCGACGTGGCCGATGCGGTCACCGCCCAGCGCTCGCTGCAGACCCAGATCGTCGACGCCGAGGCCTCGCGCGCCGCGGCTGAGGACGCCTTCCGTATCTCCACGCTTCGCTATCAGGGCGGCCTGTCGCCTTATCTCAACGTGCTGACTGCTGAAAACGGGGTGCTCACAGCCCGGCGCAACGTCGCCGACCTGCAAGCCCAGTCGCTGTCGCTCGACGTCTCGCTCGTGAGGGCGCTCGGCGGCGGCTACACTGAGCCCGCCCGTCTGGCCGTCCGCTGACCCAAGGACACGAAAAAATGCCTGACGATATGAGCCCGCGCGCGGAAACGCAGCGCGTAGAACCCGCTCCCACGACCGCCCCCGCGGCGGCGCAACCCTCTGCAGCCCCTGCGTCCGCCAAACCTGGCCGTAAGCGCCTGTTTGGTCTGCTGGCCGCCGTGGTCCTGCTCGCCGCTGTCGGCTACGGCGCCTACTACGTGCTGGTGCTGTCCAACTTCGTCTCCACCGACGATGCCTATGTCGGCGCCGACGTGGCCCAGATCACGCCCCAGGTCGCTGGCCAGATCCAGGAGGTCCGCGTCCAGGACACCCAAGCCGTGAAGAAGGGCGACATCCTGGTGGTGATCGATCCGGCCGACGCCGACCTGGCTGTGGCCCAAGCCCAGGCCCAATACGGCCAAGCCGTCCGGCGGGTGCGTCAGTACCTGGCCAACAATCAGGCTTCCACCGCCCAGATCACCGCCCGCGACGCTGATCTGAAGCGCGCCGCCGCCCAGGTGGTCGCCGCCCAGAGCGACGTCGAGCGCACCGCCATCGACCTGAAGCGGCGTGAGGCGCTGGAGGCGTCGGGCGCGGTGTCCGGTGAGGAACTGACCACGGCGCGCAACGCCTACCAGACCGCCGTCGCCAATCTGGCCGCCGCCAGGGCCGGCAGCGCCCAGACACAGGCCAGCCGGACGGTGGCCCAGGGCCAGCTCGCCTCCGGTCTCGCCCTGACCGAGGGCGTGGACGTGGAGAACAACCCCGAGGTCATGGCGGCCAAGGCTGCGCTTGACACCGCCCTGCTCAACAAGTCCCGTACGATCCTTCGCGCTCCGTTCGACGGGGTGGTGGCCCAGCGGCAGGTGCAGGTCGGCCAGCGGGTGGCCATCGGCGTCCAGCTGATGACCGTGGTTCCCGTCTCCAAGGTCTACGTCGACGCCAACTTCAAGGAGATGCAACTCCGCAAGGTGAAGATCGGCCAGCCGGTCGAGCTGACTGCCGACCGCTGGGGCAGTGGCGTGAAGTTCCATGGCCGGGTGCTCGGCCTAGCCGGCGGCACCGGCTCCGCGTTCGCGGTGATCCCGGCCCAGAACGCCACCGGAAACTGGATCAAGGTCGTGCAGCGCCTGCCGGTGCGCATCCTGCTCGACGAACGTGAACTCGAGCAGCACCCCCTCCGGGTCGGGTTGTCGGTTGACGCGGCGATCGACGTCGGCGCCAAGGGTGAAGGGCGTCCGGTCGAGGACGCCGCGCGATGACCGACGTTCCCGCCTCCTCACAGGGGTCGGGCGAAGGGATGGCGCCCGTCGCCCCGAAGGGCGGCCCGCCCCGGGCGGCGGCCGTCCCGGCCATGGCCTCGAAACCCCTGACGGGCGGAGCCCTGTGGGGCGCAGGCCTGCTGCTGTCCCTCGCCAACTTCATGGTCATCCTTGACCTGACCATCGCCAACGTTTCCGTGCCCAACATCTCGGGCGGGGTTGGGGTGTCCACCAGCGAAGGCACCTGGGTCATCACCTCCTATTCGGTGGCCGAGGCGATCACCGTGCCCTTGACGGGATGGCTGGCCGGCCGTTTCGGCGCGGTCAGGACCTTCGTGGTCGCCATGCTGCTGTTCGGCGTCTTCTCCGCCTTGTGCGGCCTGGCCCCCTCGCTCAGCGTGCTGGTGATCTTCCGCGTCCTGCAGGGTCTGTCGGGCGGCCCGATGATCCCGCTGTCACAGACCCTGCTGCTGCGGGTCTTCCCCAAGGAGCAGTCGGGCCAGGCGCTCGGCCTGTGGTCCATGACCACCGTGGTGGCGCCGATCGCGGGGCCGATCCTGGGCGGGTTGCTTTGCGACAATTACGGCTGGCCCTGGGTGTTCTACATCAACGTGCCGGTCGCCCTGGTCTGCGGGGCGCTGGCGTGGCGCCTGTTGAAGAAGCACGAGACGCCGACCAAGAAGCTGCCGGTCGATGTCATCGGCCTGGGAATCATGATCATCTGGATCGGCTGCCTGCAGGTCCTGCTCGACAAAGGCGAGGAACTGGACTGGTTCCAGTCCCACGTCATCGTCATCCTGGGACTGGTCGCATTGGTGGGCTTCGTCGCCTTCCTGATCTGGGAGCTGACGGACGCCAATCCGATCGTGAACCTGAGGGTGTTCCGATCCCGCACCTACTCCATCTCGCTGCTGGTGCTGTGCCTGTGCTTCGGGGCCTACTTCGCGGCAGTGGTGATCCTGCCGCTCTGGCTGCAGACCAACATGGACTACACCGCCACCTGGGCAGGGTTCGCGGTGGCCCCATCCGGGGTGTTTGCGGTGATCATGTCGCCCATTGTGGCCAAGCTGATGGGCCGGGTCGATTCACGCCTGTTGATTTTCATCGGCGTAATGGGCCTGTCCGGCACGATGTTCTGGCGGGCCAGCTTCGCCTCCAACATCGACTTCTTCCACATCATCATTCCGCAGCTCGCGCAGGGCATCTTCGTGCCGCTGTTCTTCGTGCCGGTGTTCGGCCTGGGACTGAGCGCGCTGTCTCCGACCGAGCTTGCAGGGGGGGCGGGGCTGTTGAGCTTCGCGCGGACCATGGCGGGGGCCTTCGCCACCTCGATCTCCCAGACCTTCTGGGCCAATTCCGCGCGGGACAATCGCGTGGCGTTGCTCAACCAGTTCGATTCAGCCAAGTCGTTGGGGATGATCCACAGCGGCCTGGGCTCCACCCGAATGCTGCGGCAGTTCGAGAATCTCGTGCAGGGGCAGAGCGTGATGCTGGCGACCGATAAGTTCTTCATGACCATCGGCATGCTCATGGTGGTGGCCGCTTTCAGCATCTGGCTTACCGCCAAGCCCAAGAAAGGCGGGGGCGGCGCGGCGGCGGCCCACTAAGGTCGCCGCCATGGGAATAGAACCGGTTTCGCTCGGCGGCTACGAGCGCGATTTCGACGCGTTCGCCCGCGACCTCGGCGCCGCCTTCGAGCGGTACGGCTTCGCGGTGCTCTCGGACCACGACCTGCCGACGGATGCAGTGGACGAGGCCCTGACCCAGACGCGCGCCTTCTTCGCCCTGCCCGACGAGGTCAAGCGCGCCTATCACGCGCCGGGTGGGGCGGGCCAGCGCGGCTACACCCCCTTCGGGCGCGAGGCGGCCAAGGGCGCCAGCCTCAGCGACCTTAAGGAGTTCTGGCATGTCGGCCGAGAGCTGCCGGCGGGCCATCCCTACTGCGAGAATATGCCCGACAATGTCTGGCCTGTGGAACTGCCGGGCTTCGAGACGGCGACGCTGGGTCTGTACCGGGCGCTCGACGACCTCGGCGGCCGGGTGTTGAGGGCCATCGCCCGCTATCTCGACCTGGCGGATGACGCCTTCGAGGATCCGACCCGGGACGGCAACAGCGTGCTGCGCCTGCTGCACTATCCGGCGATCCCCGCCGATGCAGCCGGTGTCCGCGCCGGCGCGCACGAGGACATCAACACCATCACCCTGCTGCTCGGCGCCGAAGAGGCAGGCCTTGAGCTGCTGGATCGCGACGGTCGCTGGCTGCCGGTGAACCCGCCGCCTGGATCGGTGGTGTGCAACATCGGCGACATGCTGCAACGCCTGACCAACCACGTGCTGCCCTCCACCACCCACCGGGTGGTGAATCCGGCTCCGGAGCGTCGGGGAACGGCCCGCTACTCCACCCCCTTTTTCCTGCACTTCCGGCCTGACTTCGTGATCCGGACCCTGCCGTCCTGCGTCACTGCCGGGCGGCCGGATCGCTATCCAGAATCGATCACCGCCGACGCCTATCTGCGCGAGCGGCTGAAGGAGATCCGGCTGGCGTAGGGGGTGCGCCCCGGTCACGGCTTGCCCCGGTCCGATCATGCCTGGACAATCGCCTCCGTGTGCGGAAGTAGCGGTTGGAATTCAATTGGGGACGCGCATGAGGACTCTGGTCGCGGTCTTTGGCGTGGCGCTGGCGATCGGCGCCTTGCCGTCGTCCGCGCCAGCGGCCCCGGTGCGCAAGGCTCCGACCGCGAAGGCGGTTGTCTCCCCTGCTGGCGGTGCAATGGCGGCGAGCGCCAAGGCCGCGACCCAGGGCTACCTTTCGCCCAGCCGCCTGCCCGACGCCATCCACCTGATCGGACCTCCGCCGCCGGAAGGCTCGGGGACGAAGACCGGTGATGTGGCCACCTACGAGAACACCCGGCTGATGCAGGGAAGCGAGCGGTGGGTGCTGGCCGCCCACGATGCGGTTTTTGGCGCCGACGCCATGATGCAGGACCTTTCCTGCGCTCTGGGCGTGGAGCTGACTGCGGCGCGCGCGCCTGTCCTGCACCATCTGCTGGAACGGATGGTGTTCGACGCCGACGGCGCAGGGGAGGCGGCCAAGCGCTACTATCGCCGCCCACGTCCCTTCGTGGAGAATGGCGGCCCGATCTGCGTGGAGGCGGAGGACTGGCTACGCCGTAGCTATTCCTATCCCTCAGGCCATTCCACCTACAGCTGGACCGTAGCCTTGGCGCTGGCGGAGATCGCGCCCGACCGGGCCGAGCAGGTGCTGGCCCGGGCCCGCGCCTATGCGGAGAGCCGCGTGGTGTGCGGCGTGCACTATCAGAGCGACATCCAGGCCGGCCGAGTGACGGCCACCGCTGTCTACGCCGCCTTGCAGGCCAACGCAGCCTTCCGCCATGACCTCGCTCGCGCCCGCCTGGAGCTCAGGCGCCAGCGGGTTCGCCCTGCTCCCGCGCCGCCGGAGGAGTGCCGCATCGAGGCCCAGGCCGAGGCGACGCCGATCTGGTGAGGGGCGGCGGGAGGCCTCAAGTGCAATTGCGCTTGATTGTTATGTTATAACATTGCATTTAATCGGTGCGGCGACGCAGCGAGGTTTGGCCCTGGCTGGGATCGCCGCTGTCCTCGCAGGTCACGAGCGTTCCGATGGATCAAAGGCTTCCTGTCACCGTCCTTTCCGGCTTCCTCGGGGCCGGCAAGACCACGTTGCTCAACCACGTGCTGAACAACCGCGAAGGCCGCCGGGTGGCGGTGATCGTGAACGACATGAGCGAGGTGAACATCGACGCCGCCCTGATCGGCGGAGGTGGGGCCAACCTTTCGCGCACTGAGGAGAAGCTGGTGGAGATGTCCAACGGCTGCATCTGTTGCACCCTGCGCGACGATCTTCTGGCCGAGGTCAAGCGCCTCGCCGCGGAGGGGCGGTTCGATTACCTGCTGATCGAATCCACCGGCGTCAGCGAACCCATGCCGGTGGCGGCGACCTTCGATTTCCGTGACGAGGCCGGCGAGAGCCTGGCCGACGTGACCCGCCTGGACGCCATGGTCACGGTGGTGGACGCCTTCAACTTCCTGCGCGACTACGAGTCGAGCGAACTGCTGGCCGATCGTGGCGAGACCGCCGGCGTGGGCGACGGCCGCAGCGTGGTCGAACTGCTGATCGAGCAGGTGGAGTTCGCCGACGTCATCGTCCTGAACAAGGCCGACCTGGTGTCAACGGACGACATGCGGCGGCTGGCCGGTATCCTGGCGGCGATCAACCCTCAAGCGAAGGTCGTCGAGGCCCAGCATGGCGCTGCACCGCTCGACGCCATCCTCGACACCGGCCTCTATGACCCTGACCGGGCCGAACTCGCGCCCGGCTGGCACAAGGCGCTGAACGGCGAGACCGTGCCCGAGACCGAAGAGTTCGGTATCTCGCACTTCGTCTACCGCGCCGACCGTCCTTTCGACCCTGCGCGGCTGGACGTGTGGTTCCGGGCCGAATGGCCTGGCGTGATCCGGTCGAAGGGTTTCTTCTGGCTGGCCACCCGCAACGACCGGGTCGGCTCCTGGAGTCAGGCCGGGCCGGCGACCAAGGTTGAGGTAGGCGGACGCTGGTGGGCGACGGCGCCCAAGGCCATGTGGCCCGACGATCCGCAATGGCGCGCCGGTATGGCCAAGCTCTGGCGGCCTCGCTACGGCGACCGCCGCCAGGAGATCGTGCTGATTGGCCAGAACATGGACCGAGGGGCGCTTGAGCGCGGGTTCGACGCTTGCCTGGTGTCCAGGGCGCAGTTCGCGCTCGGCCCACAGGCCTGGGCGAAACTCCCCGACCCGTTCCCGGCGTGGCCGGCGCCTATGGAGGCCTGAACGGCGGAGTTTCCTCTTCGTCCGACCGGGGGCGGACGAAGAGCCGGGGCCTTAGTGGCGTCGTCCGTCGACCGGGAGGCCTAGCGGCGAGGCGTAGACGGCTGGAGCGTTCGCCGCGCCGAAGCCGTCGGAATAGGTCTGGGTGGTGACCGTGGCCGGGCCGAAGTTGGAGGTCTGGCTGTTGTAGCCGTAGGGAACGGTCGAGCCGCCGGTGAAGGCTGCACCGCCCTGGGCGCGCAGGTTGCTCTCGACTACTGAATTGCGAACCTCCGAGGCCGAGTTCGCGATCGCTTCGTCAGGATCGCTGAACCGCGACACGGGGGCGTCGCTCCCCTGCGGGGGCGGGACTACAGTTACGGCCAGGCAAGGCGTGGCGGCGACCATGAACAGACCGGCGACGGCTGCAACCTTGGCGGGGAGACGCATAGACAGCTCCAACTGATCCCACTTCGCTGACCAAGCCTTACGCCGCCGCTGCGGCATAGCAAGAGTGTTTCGTTATAACGTCGCATTTCCTTCCGCAAACGGGGCGCTAGGATTGTCCGCCGTGGAGAACCGCGCATGAGAACGTTGAAGATAACGGGGGCCCTGCTCGTCGCTTCGCTGCTGGGTACGGGCGCCGCCGCAGCCCAGCCGCCCGGCCAGACGTCCGCCCCGCTCATCCCCCGCGCCAAGCTGTTTGGGAATCCGAGCCGGGTCGCGGGCAAGCTCAGCCCGGACGGGAAGTGGTTGGCCTGGATTGCTCCGCGCGATGGAGTGCTGAATATCTGGGTTGCTCCCGTATCGGATCCGACCCGGGGACGACCGCTCACTGACGAGAAGGCCCGCCCGATCCGCGAGTATTTCTGGGCCCCCGATTCCGCCTCGATCCTGTTCGTCAACGACAAGGGCGGGGACGAGAACTTCCATCTTTATGGCGTGGATATCGCCAGCGGCGTCCAGCGTGCGCTGACTCCGTTCGACAAGACGCGGGTGATGGTGATCGGCGTCAGCAAGCAGGTGAAGGACCGTATCCTCATCGGACTGAACAACCGCGACCCGCGCTGGCATGACGTCTACAGCCTGGACCTGAAGTCAGGGGCCTTGACGCCGGTGATGATGAACATGGGCGGCTACGGCGGGTTCGTCGCTGACGAGAGTCTGACCGTACGGCTGGCCGACAAGCCCCGCTCCGATGGCGGGGACGAACTCTACCGGGTGGTGAACAACAAGGTCGAGGCCAAGCCCCTGGCCGAGATCGACCCGGACGATGCGCGTACAACCGGCCCGGCCGGGTTCACCGCCGACGGCAAGACGCTTTACTGGACCGACAGCCGCGGACGCGACACCGCCGCCCTGACCGCCCAGGACGTCGCCACCGGCGCCACGACGGTGATCGCGACCGACCCCAGGGCCGATATCGGCGAGGTGATGACCGACCCTAAGAGCGGCCGCATCCAGGCCTTTTCGGTCGACTATCTGAAGACCGACTGGACGGCGATCGATCCGAAGGTCATGGGCGACCTTGCATTCCTGAAGGCGAAGTTGGGCGGCGAGTTCGGCGTGTCCTCGCGCACCTACGCCGACGACCTGTGGACGGTGACCTCCGACCCGGTGACCTCGCCGCCGGCGACCTATCTCTACGACCGCAAGGCCCACACCCTGGTCAAGCTGTTCGTGAGCCGGCCGGAGCTGGAGGGATACACCTTGGCCGCCCAGCATCCGGTCGAGATCAAGACCCGGGACGGTCTGACCGAGGTGTCATATCTCACCCTGCCGCCGGGGAGCGACCGCAAGGGCGACGGACGTCCGGACCATCCCCTGCCGATGGTGCTGTTCGTGCACGGCGGTCCTTGGGCGCGGGATGACTATGGCTACAGCGGCTATCACCAGTGGCTGGCCAATCGCGGCTACGCGGTATTGTCGGTGAACTACCGGGGGTCGACGGGCTTTGGGAAGAGCTACATCTCGGCCGGCGACCACCAGTGGGGCGCCAGGATGCACGACGACCTGATCGACGCTGTGGACTGGGCGATCAAGCAGGGCGTCGCCGCGCCGGACAAGGTCGCCATCATGGGCGGATCATACGGCGGCTACGCCACTCTCGTCGGCATGACCTTCACGCCCGACAAGTTCGCCTGCGGGGTGGACATCGTCGGGCCGTCCAACCTGAACACCCTGTTGCAGAGCATCCCCGCCTATTGGGAGTCCGGTCGCGCCCAGATGTACAAGGCGATGGGCGATCCGAACACCGAGGCTGGCCGCCAGCTGCTGCACGACCGTTCGCCCCTGTTCAAGGCCGCCGCTATCCAGCGGCCACTGCTGATCGGGCAGGGCGCCAACGATCCCCGGGTCAATCATCGCGAAGCCGACCAGATCGTGGCGGCCATGACCGGCAAGGGCATACCGGTCACCTATGTGGTCTTCCCGGACGAAGGCCATGGCTTCGCCCGGCCCGAGAACAGCGTCGCTTTCAACGCGGTGACGGAGGAGTTCCTCGGCCATTGCCTGGGCGGGCGCAGCGAGCCGATCGGCGATGCATTGCGAGCCTCCAGCGCCACCGTGCCCCATGGCGCGGAGTATACCCCGGGTCTGGAGCGGGCG
Organism: Caulobacteraceae bacterium; assembly: GCA_049791955.1. GTDB lineage: Bacteria > Pseudomonadota > Alphaproteobacteria > Caulobacterales > Caulobacteraceae > CAHJWH01. The sequence goes on along the minus strand of JBARAK010000605.1, from coordinate 269 downwards.
CTGGTCGCCAAATGATTGGAAGAGATGGAATTCGGTGGTCTGAAATCGGGCGTTCGAACCTTTCAAAAACTTAATTCTGAAGACGAATGGATGCGGTTTATGCTGCTATGTTGTTAGTGTTCTAAGTCGTAGGGATTTTTCTGTTGAAGAAAGCTTTGATGCTCGCCGTCTCGGTATGGGCGATGGCGGGCGCCGCCCTGGCGGCCGACGTCGCGGGTAAGGCGACCTACCCCGATACGCCCAAGCCTGACGCGGTCGCGGCCAACGCC
>JBARAK010000604.1:0-10202 GCA_049791955.1 Caulobacteraceae bacterium | reverse complement strand
GGCTGGTGGGGTCCGGTCTATGCGGCCCCCGGCGGAACGCCCCATCACCATCATCGTGCACCGGCGACGCCCCAAGCGCATGCAGCGGCGGCGAACGCCCATCATAGCGCGGCTATCGCCACCGTCCCGGCCACGCCCCAGCTTCCGAAGCCGAAGGCGCCGCATAGCCACGCCGCCGGCCCCGACGCGGGAACCGTCGCCGCCGCCACCGGCGGCGCCAACTCGACCTCGGGCAATACGACGGAGAACGCCACCGGCGCCGAGTCGAATACTGCTGGCGCGGCTACGCCCGAAGATCAGCGCTACGACGCGCTGCAATCGGATCTGGCCGCCCTATTCAGTCGCGCAGCCGTGCTGAACGTGCCCAAGCACCTGCAGCCGGGCGTCCCCGCCGACATCACCCTGACCGTGCCTGGCGACTTCGCCCAGACCCTGCGCACCGAAGCGGCCAAGCAGAACCTGTCCGACCAGGCGGCCACAGCCAACCTGGAAGCGACGCTGGTGGGCGACGGCTACACCATCGTCCCGGCCGAAGCCCAGTCCCTGCCCGTGACCCTGGGCGCGCCGACCGTGTTCCACTGGAAGGCGACGCCCCAGGGCGCCACCCAGGGCGCGCTGCATGCCGACGTCCGCGCTATCCTGCTCGGCGCGAACCATCCCGTGGCCCTGGGCTCGATCAAGGCAGGCGGCGGTGCGACCGGGCGCCTGATCGGCGTCGGCCTGCTAGTGCTGATCGCCCTGGTGTTGCTGGGCTGGGTGATGCGCAACCGCCGTCCGGCGGCCTCGGGCGCCACCAAGCCCCGCACCAACCACCGGAGCAACAACGAGCCCCCGACCCTGTAAGGGCCCTTCCGGTTAGGGATAGGCTGAGGATGCGAGAAAGGGGCGAACCAGATCGGTTCGCCCCTTTTTTATTGGGCCTCGGCCCCACCGAAGCGGGCGCTCCACTCGGCGAGCTGGATGTCGTCGATCTTGCGGAACAGCACTTCGGGCGTGCGCACGGCGGCGCCGGGCGTCAGGCGGTTGAGTTCCGCCGCCACGTCGTGCCCGGGCCATGCCCGCGCATCCTCGCCCAGCGCCTCAGCGACCGTTACAGCGGCGAAGGGTATGAAAGGGGCTGAGACTCGGGCGAACAGCGCCGCAAGGTTCAGGGCCGTCCGCACGATGACCCCCGCGCGGACCGGATCGGTCTTCAGCGCCGTCCAGGGCGCGGCCTCCGCCAGGTACTCGTTGCCGAGCACCCAGAGGGCGCGAACCGCCTGGGCCGACTTGCGGATCTCGATCGCCTCCATGTTCGCCGTCAGCTCGGCGAGGGCCGTGGCGACGTCGGCGTGGAGCTGTGCTTCGCGGGGGCCGGGTTCACCGCCCTCCGGCACCACACCGCCGAGCTTGGTCTCGCAGAACTTCAGGATGCGGTTGACGAAATTGCCGAGCACGTCGGCCAGGTCCTTGTTCACCGCGGTGGCGAACTGCTCCCAGGTGAAGGCGGTGTCGGAACCTTCCGGCGAATTGGCCAGCAGATACCAGCGCCAGGCGTCGGCCGGCAGCAGTTCCAGCGCCTGGTCCATGAACACCCCGCGGTTCTGCGAGGTGGAGAACTTGCCGCCGTACCAATTCAGCCAGTTGAAACTCTTCAGCATGTCCACCGTCTTCCAGGACTCGCCCGAACCCAGGACGGTGGCCGGGAAGCTGACGCTGTGGAACGCGACGTTGTCCTTGCCCATGAGCTGGACATAGCGGACGTCGTCCGCGCCCTCGTCGAGCCGCCACCAGCGCCGCCAGTCGTTGCCGGTGGCCTCAGCCCACTCCGCAGTAGCGCCGATATATTCGATCGGGGCGTCGAACCAGACGTAGAACACCTTGGTCTCGAAGCCCTCCAGGGGAACGCCGTGATAGGCGACCGGCACGCCCCAGCTCAGGTCGCGGGTGACGCCGCGATCGATCAGGCCCTCGTCCAGGTGCTTGTAGGCGATGGACTTGGTCAAGGCGGGCCATTCAGTCTTGGAATCGACCCAGGCTCGGATGGTCTCGGCCATGGCGGTCTGGCGCAGGTACAGGTGTCGGGTCTCGCGCACCTCCAGGTCCCGCGATCCCGAGATGGTGGAATAGGGCTCGATCAGGTCCACCGGATCGAGCAGGCTGCCGCAGTTGTCGCACTGGTCGCCCCGCGCACGGGGGAAGGTGCAGACCGGGCAGATCCCCTCCACGTAACGGTCCGGCAGGAAGCGGCCGTCAGTGTTGGAGTAGATCATCCGGTCCGTGCGCGGCTCGACCAGCCCCTTCTCCAGCAGCACATGGGCGAAGTGCTGGGTCAGGTCGCGGTTCTGCGGGCTGGAAGAACGGCCGAACCAGTCCCAGGACAAGCCGAACGCCGCGCCGATCTGCTTCTGCAGTTCGTGCTGCTCGGCGCAGTAGGCCGCGACCTCCTGACCGGCGGCGGCGGCGGCGAGTTCGGCCGGGGTGCCGTGCTCGTCGGTGGCGCAGATGTAGAGCGTCTCATTGCCCCGCGCCCGCTGGAACCGCGCATAGACGTCGGCCGGCAACATGGAGCCCGCCAGGTTGCCCAGGTGCTTGACGCCGTTGATGTACGGCAGGGCGGAGGTGATGAGGATGCGGGCCATAAGGGGGCGGTCTCGATGAAGGACCCCGGCATATAGAGCATGGCGGCCGAAAGTGGAGACCGGTTTGGGGCCACGCCCCCGCCACCTGATCGACTCCCACGCGTTTGCCCCCGGGGACCTAACCCTTCCCGCAGCGGGATATTTCGCATGACGCACTTGGAATGGCTCATCGCCGGTCTTGTCGTGGAGCCTACCTCGACCGGCCTTCGCCCTGATCGGACCACCTGCGACGCATTCCTGCGCGGCCCGCACGGCTAGTCCCGCCTCTGGACTCTGCTAAGCAAGACGCGTGGATCAGCTCACCCCCTCCGTTCCGGCGGCTATCGCGCCCTCGCCTGCGCCCTACGACACGCGGCCCTACGATCGCGATGAACTGCTGCACGAGGTGTTCGCAGCGACCGTTGCGGTGCATCCCGACCGGCTGGCGGTGCGCCTAGCCGAACCCGAACCCGACAGCACTCGCCGCTCGGAGCTGACCTACGCGGAGTTGCGCTGCCGCGCCTCCCAGTTCGCCCGCTATCTCCGCAGCCAGGGCGTCCGCCGCGGCGACCGGGTGGTGATCTGCCTGCCCCGCGGGGTGGACCAGTACATGAGCCTGCTGGGCGTGCTGGAGGCCGGCGCCGCCTACGTACCGGTGGACTGGGCCGCGCCGCAGGACCGGGCGGACTATATCGCGGTGGAAAGCGAAGCCTATGCGGTGCTGACCACCGCCGAGCGCGCACCCGCCTTCGCCGTGGAGCCCGCCTCCAAGGTCATCGCGGTGGACGGGGTGCTGGGCGATGTCGCCGCCTTCCCGACCGATCCCCTCCCACGCGCCGAGACCGAGGCCGCACCCGAGGACGCCGCGTACCTGATCTACACCTCCGGCTCCACCGGCCGGCCGAAGGGGGTGGTGATCCGCCACTCAAACGTCTGTTTCCAGATCCGCTCGGAAGCCTCGATCCTGGGCGTGACGTCCGGAGATCGGGTGTTCGCCGGAGCGTCGCTCTCGTTCGACATCTCGGTCGAGGAGATGTGGGCCGCGTTCCTGAACGGAGCGGAACTGCTGATCGGTTCCGAGTCGCTCGCCAAGGCCGGCCCCGACCTCGCCCTCACGCTGGCCGCTCAGGGCGTCACGGTCTGGTGCCCGGTGCCCTCGCTGCTGGCGGCGCTGGACGAGGACGTGCCGAGCGCGCGCATTGTCAACGTCGGCGGCGAAGCCTGTCCGCCCGAGCTTGTGCGCCGCTGGGCGAAACCTGGCCGGCGCATGCTGAACACCTACGGCCCGACCGAGACCACCGTCACGGCCACCTGGACCGAGCTGCGTCCAGGCCGGCCGGTGACCATCGGCACGCCGCTTCCCGGCTTCACCGCCTGGATCGTCGACGAGAACCTGAAGCCCATCCCCCCAGGCTCGGAGGGCGAGCTGGTCATCGGCGGACCGGCGGTCGGCGCCGGCTATCTGCACCGCGAGGAACTGACAGCGGAGAAGTTCGTCACGGCCCCCTTCACCGACGCCGCTGGCGATCATCCGCGCATCTACCGCACCGGCGACCTGACCAAACTTACGCCAGAGGGAAACATCGAATTCCTCGGCCGCATCGACCTGCAGGTGAAGATCCGGGGCTACCGGGTGGAGCTGGGCGAGATCGAGGCCGCGATCGCGGACGACGCCAGCGTCTCCCAGGTGGTGGTCAACCTTTATCGCGAGGAGGACGGCGGCGAGTTGCTGGTCGCCTTCGTCGCGCCCCGGGCCAAGGGCGGCGAGGTGGAACTGGAGCGGATCAAGGCCAGTCTGGCCGAGCGCCTGCCCGCCTACATGCGCCCCAACGCCTACGAGGTCCGCAGGTCGCTGCCGACGCTGATCTCGGGCAAGGTGAACCGCAAGGCGCTGGAGCGGCCCCGCCGGCTCGAGGTCGAGAGTCGCGCGCTCGAAGCGCCGTCCACACCGACCGAAACCGCCCTGCTGGCGGCCTGGCGCGGCGCGCTCGGCCAGACCGCGATCTCGGTGACCGACGACTTCTTCGAGGAGCTTGGCGGCCATTCGCTTCGCGCCGCCAAGATGGTGTCGCTGGCTCGGGCCACGCCCGAACTCCGCAGCATCTCCATCCAGGACCTCTACGCGGCGCCGACCATCCGCAGGCTCGCCGCACGCCTGGACGCCGCACGCCCTTCCGAGGCCCCCCGGCCGCAGGAACCCTTCCACCCGATCCCGCAGTTGCGCCGCACCCTTTGCGTCATCGCCCAGAGCCTGGCGCTGATCCCGATTTTCGCGGTGGCGGGGGTGCAGTGGATCTTCCCGTATCTGGCCTATACCGCCCTGGCCAGCGACCAGGACCGCGTCCTGCCGCTGCTAGTGGCGGGCGCGGCCTTCGTGGTCATGCCGCCGCTGGTGCTGGCGCTGTCCATCATCGTCAAGTGGCTGGTAATCGGCCGCTACAAGGCGGGCGATTACCCGCTTTGGGGCGCCTACTATTTCCGCTGGTGGTTCGTACGCCGGTTCCTGGCCATCGTGCCCGTCCAGTTCCTGGCCGGCACGCCGATGATGCGGCTCTATTACCGGCTGCTGGGCGCCGATATCGGCGCCGGCGCCTTCCTCGGCCTCAACGACCTGGACGCCGCCGACCTCGTCCATATCGGCGAAGATGCGGTGATCAGCGAAGGTGCGGTGATCGCCACCGTCTCGGTGGAGCGGGGTTTGCTGCGACTGGGGCGGGTGGAGGTGGGCAAGGCCGCTTTCCTGGGCACCATGGCGGTGGTCGGTCGCGACGCGGTGGTTGGCGAGGGCGCCGTGCTCGAGGACCTTTCCGCCCTGCCCGCCGGCATGCGCATTCCCGCTGGCGAGCAGTGGACCGGCTCCCCGGCGGAACGGTCGGGCCCGGCCCCGGCGCGCCCACCTGTCCCGCGTCCCGGAATGCTTCGCAAGGCGCTGGTGACCATGGGCCTGGTGCTGGCCGCCCCGCTGCTCCCGCTCGCGGCCGTGCTGCCGATCGCGCCCGGCCTGATCGCCATGATCGAGCTCGACTGGCGCACCAGCGATTACACCTACATGGCGCTCTCACCGGTCCTGGCGCTGGTCTATGTCCTGGCCATGTGCGCCCTGACGGTAGCGGCGAAGTGGCTGCTGCTCGGACGGGTAAAGCCGGGGCGCTATCCGCTCTGGAGCTGGTTCTACGTCCGCTTCTGGTTCATGCGCCAATTGGGGCTGCTGGCGCTGGAGCTGCTGCATCCGCTTTACGCCACTCTCTACGTGCGGCCTTGGTACCGGGCCCTGGGGGCCAAGGTGGGCGCGCGGGCGGAGATCTCGACCGCGAGTTCGGTCGTCCATGACCTGATCGACATCGGGGAGGAGAGCTTCATCGCCGACGGCGTGGTGTTCGGCGCCGCCCGGGCCGAGGCCGGCGCCATGGTGCTGGAGCGCACGCGCATCGGGCGTCGCACCTTCGTCGGCAACTCGGGCCTGCTGCCCACGGGCGCGGACCTAGGCGACGAGGTGCTGATCGGCGTGCTGTCCAAGCCGCCCGAGGACCCCGCGAAGGCCATGGAGACAGGCGCCACTTGGTTCGGCTCGCCCGCCATCCGCCTGCCGCACCGGCAGAGCTTCGCCGTGTTCGACGAAGGCGCCCGGTTCCGCCCGTCCAAGCGGCTGATCGCCACCCGGCTGGCGATCGAATATGTGCGGGTCACCCTGTCCCTCACGGTGTTCATCGCCCTGTTCAGCGCGGTGCTCTCAATCGTGGGCGACCTGTCCAACACCCGCCACGCGGCCCTGTGGATCGCCCTGGCCTTCCCCTTCCTCTACATCTGGTTCGCGGTGGCGGCGGGCGCGTTCGTGGTGGCGCTGAAGTGGCTGGTGGCCGGCAAATACGCGCCCACGACCAAGCCGCTGTGGAGCCCCTACGTCTGGCGCACCGAACTGGTCACCTCGACCTATGAGAACCTGGTCGTGCCGCTGCTGCTCGAGCCGCTCCGGGGAACGCCGTACCTGAACATCTACCTGCGCCTGCTGGGCTGCAAGATCGGCAAGCGGGTGTTCGCCGACACCACCGACGTGACCGAATACGACCTGGTCTCGGTGGGCGACGACGCGGCGCTCAATGAGAACGCCGGACTTCAGACCCACCTGTTCGAGGACCGGGTCATGAAGGTCTCATCAGTGGAGATCGGCGCTCGGGCGACGGTGGGCTCGCTGGCCATCGCGCTCTACGATTCGGTGGTGGAGCCCGACGCTCAGTTGGGCGACCTGTCGGTGCTGATGAAGGGCGAGACGCTGCCCACAGGTACGAGTTGGGAGGGCTCGCCCGCACGCCCCGCAAGGGGTTAAAGGACGCGACGCCGGAAGCAGGCCGGTTCGGAAGCGGAGCGAATCGAATGTCGTGGACCTTGAGGGCGGGCGCCCTGTTCATGGGCGCTCTCGCTATCGGCGGCTGCCATCGTCAGGCTACGGCTGGCGCCGCGCCAGCCCCGATTCCGGACGCCGCCAGGCCGCTGCTGGCCGAGCTGCCGCCCGCCTACGCCCACGCGGACCTCGACAATGGAAAACTGCACTTCAACCTGTGCAAGCCCTGTCACACCATCACCGAGGGCGGCCCGAACATGACCGGGCCCAATCTCTACGGCCTGTTCGGGCGCAAGGTGGCGAGCAAGGCCGGCTTCGACTATTCCCCCGCCCTCAGGGCGAAGGCCTGGACCTGGGATGCAGACCAGCTCGATAAATGGGTGAAGAGCCCGCGCACCTATGTCCCCGGGACGAAGATGAGCTTCTACGGGGTGCCGGACGATGAGGATCGCAGGGACCTGATCGCTTATCTCAAGGTCGCCTCTAGCGGCGGGCCGATGTAACGCCGAAATCAAGGCGCGGCGTATCGTTAAAATGGCGTCAGCCTTAAGGGCATATTCATGGCCCCCACAGATGATGGGCGGGAAGAACCACCGGATCAGGCTCAGGTGAACACCGCTGAGATCATGCACGGGTCGATCCTGGACCTGGCTCAATCCCGATTGCCCGGTGATCGGGATCGCCTCCTCCTGGCTGTCGCCGACCTTTGCGAACATAGTGGCGGTTGTGAACAGCCCGAAATCCAGGGCGTGCTGTCGGACGTGTTCATGGGCCTGATCGGCCAGGTGGAACGCGAAATCCGCCGCCAACTCGCCGAGAAGCTGGCCGGCGCCAGATGGGCGCCCCGGGACCTTATCATCTACCTGGCGCGCGACGACGTCGAGATCGCTCGCCCGATCATCGCCCGCAGTCCATTGCTGGAGGACCAGGATCTGGTGCGCCTGCTGGTGGAGGCCAGCCTTGAGCATCACATCGAAGTGGCGCGCCGCCCGAACCTGTCTGCGAACGTGGTGAACGCCATCCTCGCCCAGGGCGAGACCGACGTGCTTACCGCACTCGCCACCAACGATACCGCCGAGATGGGCCCGCTGGCCATGGAACGGCTGGTCTCCTTCTCCCAGACCATCGCCGCCCTGCGCGCGCCGCTGGCGCATCACCCACGCCTGAACGTCGAACTTGGCGCCATGCTCTATGTCTGGGTGGGCGAAACCCTGAGGAGCATCCTCTCCGATCGTTTCGTGGTCGACCAGGAAGCTTTCCGCGACGCCGTGGCCCATGCGGTCGAACAGGCCAGAGGCGCGCCGGGAGACAGCGTCAGCCTGGAGCTGGATGAGCGCGCGGCCATGGATCGACGCGTGGTCGAGAAGCTCAAGGCGGGCGGTCAGCTGCGTCCGGGACTGCTGCTGCGGGCGCTACGCGAGAGCAAGCTGACCCTGTTCACCATCGCCCTGGCCAGCCTCGGGGAATTCTCCACCGACGACATCCGTGAAGCCATTCAGGACGATCACGCCGAACCCCTGGCCCTGGCCTGCGCCGCCGTGGGTGTAGACAGGGGCGCATTGCCAACCGTGCTGTCCCTGGTCCGTCAGCTCAACAACGGCCGCCCCGGCGTCGCGCGGGAGCTTCAGGATCTGGCCCGCTTGAGCTCGACGATGGACCGCGCCGCCGCGGCCCAGGCTTTCCGAGACTGGGCCCTCCCCGGCGCATCCTGACGCCAGGGTTTGACAAACCGCCGCAGGGTCGCCTTTGTGGGACGGCAACTGCGCGGTCCCGTGTCCCTTGTCGAGCCAGCCTTCCTCGAACCATCTGGACGTGATCCGGTTGGCCTTCCTCGCCAGCGACCGCCCCGAGGCCCAGGACGCGAGGAAACGGCTGGAGGCGATTTACGGCGCCCATCCTCTGGATGAAGCGGACGTGGTCGTGGCCCTGGGCGGCGACGGCTTCATGCTGGAGACCCTGCACGATTGCCTGCGGACCACTCAGCCGATCTACGGCATGAACCGCGGCTCCGTCGGCTTCCTGATGAACGACTACGCCGAGGAGGGCCTGCTGGAACGGATCGCCGCCGCCGAGCGGGCGGTCATCCACCCCCTGATGATGAGCGCCCTGGACGCCGCCGGAGAAACGCACAACGGGCTGGCGATCAACGAGGTCTCGTTGCTGCGTCAAACCCGCCAGACGGCCAAGCTCCGCCTGTCCATCGATGACAAGGTGCGGATGGAAGAACTGGTCTGCGATGGAGTGCTGGTGTCCACGCCCGCGGGCTCGACCGCCTACAACCTGTCCGCCCACGGCCCCATCGTGCCGCTCGACGCGCGCGTGCTCGCCCTGACGCCCATCAGCGCCTTCCGGCCCCGGCGCTGGCGTGGCGCCCTGCTCTCGCACAAAGCCCACGTTTGCATCGAGGTGCTGGAGGCCGACAAGCGTCCAGTCAGCGCCGTGGCGGACAATTTCGAGGTGCGGCGGGTGCGGCGCGTGGAGATTGTCGAGAACCGCGACATCCATCTCACCATGCTGTTCGACGCGGGACGCAGTCTGGAGGAACGGGTGCTGGCTGAGCAGTTCCAGGCCTGATTCGGAAGACCTAGAAGCGTCAGCGACCGCCGGACGCACGCGATCGACAGCTTTTCTTAAGCAAGATCGGCCACCTTACGAGCCGAGCGACTTACTTAAGAGATCAACATGTCCAATCCGAGCCAACCGGGCGCGACGGGCCGGGTCTTTGCGGCGCCCACCGCATTGCGCGATCGCCTCGGGCCCCGCTTCGGCAAGATCGATCCGGACGCCATCGCCAAGGCGGAAGCCGCGCTGAAAGGCCTGTCCGCCCAGTTCGGCCAGTGGCTGCAGGACGAGATCAGCAAGCTGGAAGCCGCGCGCGAACTCATCCGCACCGAAGGCGCCAACCAGTTCTCCCTGGATAAGCTCTACGGCCATGCTCACGACCTGAAGGGCTTGGGCGCCACTTACGAATTCCCGATCGTCACCCGTATCGCCGGTTCGCTGTGCAAGCTGCTCGGCGATGGCGACGCCCGCCTCCGCACACCCCTCCCGTTGATATACGCGCACGTCGACGCCATCCGCGCGGCCGTGCGCGATGGCGTGAAGGACAGCGATACACCCGTGGGCGCCGCCTTGGTCGGTGAGCTGGAGCGGCACACCAACGATTATCTGGCGGCCATCAAGGGCGCTTAGCTTTCAGCCCTCGTCTTTCAAAGCGCCGCTGACCGCGTCCATCGGCGGGGAATCGATCACGGCGTATCCGG
>JBARAK010000603.1:0-3621 GCA_049791955.1 Caulobacteraceae bacterium | reverse complement strand
ACCACCGCCTGGCGGCTCGATACGTCGAACCGGTCCAGGAAGGCCGCCCGCGGGCGGCCTGTCAGGTCCCTGAGCACGCCGCTGTCGGCGTCGGTCATCACCGACACGCCGAAGGTGAAGGCCGCGTCCGGCGCGAGCGTCATCGGCGTGCTGGGCTGGCCGGGGCCGCGGACAACCTTCTCTCCCGCCTGCAGGAAGCCCCGGCCGACGAGGCCGTCCACGATGCGGACCACGGATTGCATGGCCAGCTCGGTTCGCCGGGCCAGATCGGCGCGGGAAAGCGGCCCCTGGTTGCGCACCAGGTCCAGGAGCCGCTTCTCGTTCTCGGTGAAGGTCGTGCTGTCGGTGCGGCGCAGGAACGTCGGACTGATGCGGCGGGCCTTTGCGAGAGGGGGCGCCATGACGGGGGATTCCTCGGGGATCAGTTTAATCACACTATGTTAGTGACCAAATCGTCGCCTGTCATGCGCTCCGGCTCTCGGCGCGCTCAATTGCGGAACTTGATCCCGAACATGAGTTCGGTCGGGAGGGACCAGGCCGACTGGTAGAGTTCCTGGTTATAGCCATAGCGATAGGACATGCCTTGAGCGGTGACGTTCAGGGCGTCGACGCTGACCGAGATGTGCGGCGTCACATCGTAGGATGCCTGGACGTCGATGTTGTTGGTGGGCTGCTGGAAGCGGTTGGCGTAGAAGCCCGACGGGGTGAAGTTCGGGAAGCGGTCGTCCCAGAGCTGGCCGAGGTGGTTCCAGGCGAGCCGGCCGTGGACGCGGCCCTTATCGTAATAGATCGAGACGTTGTAGATCTGGCTGGGTTGATCGGGCAGGCCGTCGAAGGTCCGGGTGGTGCCGTCCGACAGGGTGACCGGGAAGCTGGCGTGGGACAGGGTGGCGTTTCCCGACACGCCCAGGCCGTCCAGCGGCGCCGGCAGGAACTCCAGGTCCTTCGAGAGCCCGAACTCCAGGCCTTCATCGTGAACGAGGTGGCTGCTGTTCTGGGCTTCCGTGACCAGCACGGGTACGTCGATCCTGGGCATGTTTTCGGTCACCCCGAAATTGAAGATGTCGTCGTGGATCAGCTTGTAGAAGGCCCCGGCCGAGATCAGCCCGTGACCGTGGTCGAATTCCCAGTCATGGCTGGCGTCGAAGTTCTCCGCATGGCGCGGCTTCAGGTCAGGATTGCCGGTGGTCAGCGTCGGGGTGGTGGCGCTCGAGTTCAGGACCCCGCCGTGCAGCGAGGATTCGCCGAAGGTTGGCCGGCTGACGGTTTCGCTGACGCCCAGGCGCAGCTTGCTGATGTCGGAGGTGTCGATAACCGCCAGGGCTGAAGGCAGCAGGTTGTAGTAGTCGTGCGACGCGGAGACCGGTTCGTAGACGCCGTTCACCGCCTCGGTGCTGCTGGAGCCGGCGAAGGTGCCTTCGACGCGCAGGCCGGCGATGACCTTCCAGTGGTCGGCCTGGTATTGAACCTGGCCGTAGCCGGCCAGCACCACTTCGTGGGTACGGTAGGTCCCGCCCGCCTCGTTGGCTGTCTGGGGCGTGGCCTTCATGGTCGGGAGGTACTTCGCGAATTCCTGGTCGGCCAACTGGGGGCTGATCGTGGGGATCGGGGTGTTGCAGCCGAAGCCGCACAGGGTCTGGCCTGAAGCCACATTGGCCAGGGTGTAGGGCGCGCCGGCCCAGACGGTGTCGTCCAGTGAAACCTGCTGGAATATGCCCGTGCCTCGGGCGCCGAACTTCAGGCCCAGGCCCCGGTCCGAGGGATCGGTGTTGTGGCCGATGTTGAGCTGCTCATCGTAGCGGTTTTCGTTGAGGTGATAGACCTGCAACTCGTGGTGGACGAGCGGGTAGAGCGACAGGTTGTCGGCGGCGGCGGGATTGACCGGGGTGAAGGTCGGCGCGAACCCGGCGGTGTTGTAGGTGAAGGCCATGTTGGACTGGGCGAATTCGTCGGTGGTCTGGGGATTGTTCACTCTTCCCAGCGACCAGCTCGAACCCAGGTCCGCCTTCCAGCCATCGGCCAAGTCTGCGTCGAGCCGCCCGTAGAGCCCATACATGTTGCGATGCCAGATGTAGCGGCCGAGCTGCATGTCCTGGGTGACGTTGGTCAGCGTGCCGGTGGTGGGCGTCTGGTTCAGGTCGTCGGAGGAGGACTGCACCGCGGCGTTCAGATCGTTGCGGTGGGAGTCCTCGTCCTGGTGGAACCAGTAGGCCGCCACATAGCCGGACACGTTCGAGGTGGGTCGCCAGTCCAGCCGCCCTTGAAGGCCATAGCGGTCGCGGTCGTTCTGGTAGTTGTAGAACAAGCGCTGGGACGGCACGGCGAAGCCTGTGCCGCCGTAAGGCGTGGTGGGGGCGCCGGCGGAGGTGTACCAGTTGCGGGTTCCGCCTGCCTCCAACTGGGGAACGTTGATGTCCCGCAGCCAATAGGTGGCGGAGGCGTAGAGCCCGAACTGGTCATGGTCGCCGAAGCGCTTGGCGCCGGCCAGCGCGACCTGGGCGTCGGGCTTGTCGCCTCCATCCTTTGCGGCCTGCAGGCTGGCGCCCCCGAGGGCCGAGGCCGAGAAGGTGTCGTCCTTGAAGTCATAGGCGCTCGGCGTGACGAAGTTGGTCAGGCCCCCGATCCAGTTGCCGTCGATGGACGGGGTGGCCGTCTTGATGACATCGATGTGGGAGGCGAGGTTGGAGGGCAATAGCTCCATGTCCACCTGGCGTCCGCCGGTGTTGGTCTCGCCCATGTTGATGTCGGTGGCGGCGAAGCTGAACCCGTCGATCAGTAGGTCGTCGTAGTTCTCGTTGAAGCCGCGCACGATGATGAAGCGCGGCTCGCCCTGATAGAGCAGGGCGTTGACCCCGGTCACGCGCTTCAAGGCGTCGCCGGCGTTGAAGTCCGGCAACTCTCCGATCTCGGTGGCCGATACCGTGTCGATGACTTGGTCGGCGTGCTCCTTGATCTGGATCGCTCTCTGGCTCGAGGCGCGGATGCCGGTGACGACGACCTGGTCCACGCTCGTGGGTCCACCTCCGCCGATGGCGCCCGTCGTGGCGACAGGCGCTTGCGCCGGCTGGGAGGTTGAAGCGGCGCCTTGCGCCAGGGCGGGGGACGCGATGAGCGCCGCCACGCTCGTCAAGAGGCCGGCGCGGCTGAGCTTGGGGTTGGACATGATCCCTCCGACCGCGGCGGAGCCATCGAGCCGCGTAGGTGGGTATTTAATTACTCACCGTGACAGTTTTATTCGAACGCAGCGATCGCGACGCGGCGATACGGATGATCGTGGCGGGGGCGGGTCGGGAGGATGAGGTGATGGCCGCCGCAACCGGCTTCCACTTGCGGCTCTCACGCTTTAGAGCGCGGATGAAGCCGTGCGCAGCCTGAGCAGGGCCATCAGCCGGGCGCGGGTGTCGCCGTCGGCCCGGCCGTCGACTAGGTCCGGCCGCCAGTGCCGCTGGAAGGCGGAGACCACCGTCGCCGTAGCGGCGTCATAGGTCCCCGAGGGGGCGCAATCATAGCCGAGCCGGGTCAGGCCGGCCTGCAACGCGAACACCGCCGCGCCCTGCTCGCCCTCGCCGATCTCGGCCCCCGGGGCCGGGGGCGGGTCGACCCACAGGCCATGGCCGGCGT
>JBARAK010000602.1:0-5969 GCA_049791955.1 Caulobacteraceae bacterium | reverse complement strand
CTGAACTACACCGCCACCGTCGGCTCGCTGCCGGTGCGTGACGAGGACGGCAAGAAGATCGCCGAGATCATGTTCACGGCCTATACGCTCGATGGTCCCCGCGACCCCGACCGGCCGGTGACCTTCGCCTTCAACGGCGGCCCGGGCGCCTCGTCGGTCTATCTGAACCTGGGCGCCATCGGGCCGAAGCGCATCCAGTTCGGGGCCCAGGGCGATAGCCCCTCCGACCCCGTCCGCCTGCACGACAATCCCGGCAGCTGGCTCGACTTCACCGACCTGGTGTTCATCGACCCGGTCGGCACCGGCTATTCGCGCTCGCTTGTGAAGCAGGACGAGACCGACAAGAAGTTCTTCACCATCAAGACCGACATCGCCTACCTGTCGCGCATTGTCTACGACTGGCTGGTCAAGAACGGCCGCATGCAGTCGCCCAAGTATGTGGTCGGCGAAAGCTATGGCGGCTACCGCGCTCCGGCCATCACCCACTACCTGCAAACCGAGATGGGCGTAGGCGTCAGCGGCGTGGTGATGGTGTCCCCGGCGCTGGACGGCCGCACCGCGGCGGACCCGGAGACCTCGCCGATGTCGTGGGTCGAGACCCTGCCCTCGATGGCGGCGGCCAACTACGAGCGCCAGGGCAAGGCCCTGACCCCCGAGCAGATGTCGGACGTGGAGACCTACGCCCGCACCGACTTCATCACCGACCTGCTGCGCGGGCGCCAGGACCCGGCGGCGGTGGATCGTATCGTCAAGCGTGTCGCCGCCTATACCGGCCTGGACGAGCTCGACGTGCGCCGCATGGGCGGGCGCATCGAAAGCCGCGCGTTCCTGCGTGAGCTGTACCGCGATCAGGGCAAGCTTGGCAGCTGGTACGACTCCAACGTCACTGCCTACGACCCCTATCCCTGGGCGCCCCAGCAGCGCGTCGGCGACCCGATCCTGGAGGGTATCTACGCCCCGGCCACCTCGGCCATGGTCGACTTCATCACCCGCGAGGTGGGCTGGAAGATCGACGCCCACTACGAGGCGCTGAACGGGGCGGTGAACCAGCACTGGGAAAAGAACTGGTTCACCAGCATCGAGTCCGCCTCGGACCTGCGCGAGGCCCTGGCCATCGACCCGAAGATGAAGGCCATGATCGTCCACGGCTACGACGACCTGTCCTGCCCCTACTTCGAGTCCAAGATGGTCACAGCCCAGATCCCGCAGATGGGGGCGGCCGACCGGTTGCAGGTGAAGGTCTATCCGGGCGGCCACATGTTCTATTCGCGGCCGCAGAGCCAGGCGGCGCTGCGGCAGGACATCATGGGGCTCTACGGCGTCCGCTGATCCCGCAGGGCGGGCGGCCTGGTCGGTCGTCCGCCCGTACCGACTGTTAGAATGATTGTGATCCTGGCGAGCGGACGGGCGCTCGCTAAGTGGCATCAGGTTATATTTGTTACGCAATTTCCGTTGCGATCGGCCGCCGGCGGGGCGATCTTCCGCCGGCGGTGGCTGACCCTACTTTCCTTCGCCGTACGTAAGGGGCAAGCTGCTGCCTCATAAGGAAAGGGAGGAGACGATGGCCGACGATCGGGGCTCAACGGTTGCGGACACGCGCAGCGAATTCGAAGCGCGGGCCTGGTCCATGCCGATCGAGGAGATCAACCCCGCCACCCCGGCGCTGTTCTCCGCCGGCGCCGAGCTGTCCTACTTCGCCCGCCTGCGCCGCGATGCGCCGATCCATTACCAGCCCGAGCACGAGTTCGGGCCCTACTGGTCGGTGACGCGCTACCAGGACATCATGGCGGTGGACACCGACCACGAGACCTTCTCGTCGGAGCCCGCCATCACCATCGCCGAGCCGGAGGACGACTTCCGGCTGCCCATGTTCATCGCGATGGACCCGCCCAAGCACGACGTCCAGCGCAAGACCGTCAGCCCGGTAGTCTCCGGCCCCAACCTGCACGCGCTGGAGCCGCTGATCCGCGAGCGCGCCGGCCAGATCCTCGACAGCCTGCCGGTGGGCGAACCGTTCGACTGGGTGGACAAGGTCTCCATCGAACTGACGGCCATGACGCTGGCCACCCTGTTCGATATCCCGCAGGAAGACCGCCGCAAGCTGACCCGCTGGTCGGACGTGGCCACCGCCAACGACGAGAGCGGCATCGTGGAGAGCCGCGCGGCGCGCAAGATCGAGCTGTTCGAGTGCGTCGAGTACTTCATGAAGGTCTGGCAGGAACGCGCCAGCGCCGAGCCGCGCACCGACCTGATCTCGCTGCTGGCGCACGGGCCTGCGACCCGCAACATGGATCGCATGGAGTATCTGGGCAACCTGATCCTGCTGATCGTGGGCGGCAACGACACCACTCGCAACACCATCACCGGCAGCGTGCTGGCGCTGAACCAGAACCCCGAACAGTACGACCGGCTGAAGGCCGACCACGCGCTGATCCCCGGCATGGTGTCGGAGACCCTGCGCTGGCAGACCCCGCTCGCCCACATGCGCCGCCTCGCCACCCGCGACGTAGAGCTCGGCGGCCAGACCATCCGCAAGGGCGAGAAGGTGATCATGTGGTACGTCTCGGGCAACCGCGACGAGCGGATGATCGAGCGGCCGGACGACTACTGGATCGAGCGCCCGCGCGTGCGCCAGCACCTGGCGTTCGGCTTCGGCATCCACCGCTGCGTCGGCAACCGCCTAGCCGAGCTGCAGCTGGCGATCATCTGGGAGGAGATCCTCAGGCGCTTCTCCCACGTCGAGGTGCTGGGGGAACCCAAGCGCGTCCACTCCAGCTTCGTGCGCGGCTACGAGACCCTGCCGGTTAAGCTGCACCGCTGAGGGAGTGACCCCACTTCCTGAGGTGGGTGGCGCAACAGCCGGTCTATCGGCTACACCGTCCAGGCCCGCTGTTTCGGCGGGCCGCGCGTCGCCAGTTTACAGTCATTGCGCGGCGTAAGCGAAAAAGGTGTGTCACTGGCGACGTATGTCGTCTAGGCACGGCGGCTCGCGGCCTTCTGCGCTCTGGCGCGTTACAGGGCTGATCAGATCGCCGCAAGCCTGATGGGAGAAGGTTGCATGCCGACCGGCATAGTCAAATGGTACAACCCCGCGAAGGGTTTTGGCTTCATCGCGCCGGTGGACGGCGGGAACGACGTGTTCCTGCATGTGAGCGCAGTGGAAGCGGCTGGCCATGGCGATCCCTACGAGGGTGACCGGATCAGCTACGACCTGGAGAAGGATCGGAACAACCGCCTCTCCGCGGTGAACCTGAGGAAGGCCGAGGACTAGCACCCCGCCTGGGGACGCTGGTCCGGCTTGGCCGGGTCGCTGCGATCGAATTGAAGACGCCAGGCCACGGTGGCCTGGCGCGCCCCGCAGGCGGAACCTGACCGGCGGGGCCTGTCGGCTGAAGCGATGATATCGTCGCGACGATTGCTGCTACACTGAACTGTGGCCGCCGATTTCCACCTGCCTGAAACGGGAGACTTCCAATGGCCGACTTCACGGTGATCGCCGTATCCGCCGCCCATGGCGCCGAAGAGGCCGAGCTCTACGTCGTCTCCGCCGACTTCAGCGTCGAGGCCGAAGCGGTGGGCTATGCGCGCCGGATGGCGGAAGAGACCCACCAGCTGGCGGGCCAGCTGAATCTCGACTTCGAGGCCAGCCATGTCTCGGTCTACACCGGCGAGGTCGATCCGGACGACGTCGACGCCGACCACGCCGCCTTCGTGGGCATGTGGTTCTTCGACGAGGACGGGGTCGACTGGGCCACGCCCGAGATGCTGCGCGAGGGCGGGGACGCGCCTGGCGAGGACGCCGCCTGACCAGCGCCGGCGACGATGTCGCCCGTACGCGGGCGATGAAACAGGTCATCGTGGTCAACGAAGCGCTCGGGCTGCCGCCCGGCAAGATGGCGGCGCAAGTGGCCCACGCCGCGGTGGGCGGCTTCCTTCGCGCCGAGCGTACTCAGCAGGTCGGCTGGCTCGAGGCGGGCATGCCCAAGATCGTGCTGCGCTGCCCGTCGGAGACCGCGCTGCTGGCCTTGCTGGGCGAGGCGGAGGCGGCCGGGCTCGCGGCTATGCTGGTGCGCGACGCCGGCCGGACCGTGGTCCGCGCCGGCACAGCGACCTGTGTCGGGATCGGGCCGGATGAGGCCGGGAAGATCGACGCCATCACGGGTCGATTGGCGCTGGCGGTGTAACTGCCTTCTCTCCTCGCGGAAGAGGGGGAGGCGGACCGCCCTCTACGACAGTCGCCGGACCTCGAAATAGGCGGTCTCGCTGCCGGCGGTGTGGGCCATGAAGAAGACCGAGAGCGGCCGGCCGTCTTCCAGTGTCAGGGTGGCGTCGCCGGCGGAGAAGGCCGAGCGCATCGCCTCGGGATCGCCGGTCGCCGAGCCGCGGCCGGACTTCAGCTTGTCGCCGGTGGCGATCTGATAGTCCACCGCATGCAGGGTGCGGGCGACGGCGACGCTGCCGGCGCCGGAGACGATGGGGAGGGCGCGTGCGTGTCTGCTCATTGTGCTGTAACGCTTGAGGCGGCCGAACGCTCCCCCGCGCGGGTCGAAAGCTGGACGGCGCCCCGGCTCAGCGCTTCTTGCCCAGCTCCGCGGCGATGTCCTTGACCATGCGCCCGGCCTTGCGGTGGGCGGCGGTCAGCTGGTCGCGGGTCACGCCCCAGCGCTTCATCCAGTATTCCACCGCCTGGCGCTCGGACAGGTCCAGCCGGTCCTTGTCGATGAAGCCCCGCTTGTCCTTCAGTCCCGCCATATAGCCTCGCGTATCCCGTCCGTTGAACGGGCGGCTTAGCACGATCGAGCCATGAACGCTCAGCAACCTCCCGCCCGCGCCATGGCCATGGCCTGGCGCAGCGTGGCCTGGTCGGCGGGATCGCGGGAGAAGCCGGCTTTCTGCTCGGCTTCGGACAGGATCGCGTTGACCCGCGAGCATCTCATCGCCGTCGCCCAGGGGCTTCCGTCGTTGGCCAGGATCGCGAAGTCCTTCGGGAAGTGCTGGAGATAGCGGACGGTGAAGACCGATCCGACATCGGGATAGGTGGTGGCGTTGTGGGGCGGATAGACGTTGAAGTCGTCGTCCTCGAAGCGGGTATCGATCAGCTTGCCGGACGGCGTGCGGATCAGGACCTTGTAACCCACCACGTCATGGTTGTTGTACTGGGAGCCGGTCGGGTACGTCCCGGTGATCGTCGCGGCGCCGGAAACGCCCCAGCTGTTGATCAGCCGTACGACCACTCCGGTCCCCACCACCAGGTTGAGGACGCCGTAGACGATGCACAGCGGCAGCAGCCACGGCAGCGGCGACTTGTAGGTACGGCCCTTGGCTGTGACGGCCCCCTTCATGATGGAGCTGAGCAGGAGCGGTCCGAAGATGGCGAGCGGCAGGACGAAGAAGCGATACTTCGCCAGCAGGTACATCAGGTGCAGCACCGGATCGATGAGCACCGAGACGGCCGGGGCCGGGTGGGCCGGCGGCGTCCAGTCGGGGCGCGGTCCGTCTGCGCTGTCCTGCTCCGGCCTTGGTACGGGAACCGCCGGATCCGCCGGCTGGCCCGGCTGCGGTATGATGGTCGCGCCCGCCGCCTCCAGCGCCGTGCGCTGCAGGCGATAGGCCCAGGTGGGATGGGCCCGGGCGGCCGGTGTCTCATCCTCTGCGTTCAATTCGACGTAGTACGGCCCGTGGACCGCCCACACCTCGTCGGGATGCCGGCTGTCCAGCACCACCCGGTCGGTCGGGTCCGCCGTCTTCACCAGGTTCGAGGCGGGAAGGAACGGGCTCTGGTCGTGCTGGAACCGCAGCGCCGCGGCGTTGGTCCCGAGGTCCTTTCGCGAGATCTGGACGCTGCCCTTGTTGTTGACCCAGGCGCCGTTCACGCCCGATCCGTCCCGCACCGAGAAGAAGCACTTGTTCCCGTCCGTGGTGGCGTCCGCCGACGACGGGTCGAGCGTCAGCAGCGCCAGGGCGTGCTG
>JBARAK010000601.1:0-2424 GCA_049791955.1 Caulobacteraceae bacterium | reverse complement strand
GAGGGGAGGCGCGCGATGCTGAGCGAAGCGGAGCACCGACGGATCGCCGAGGCCGTGGCGGCGGCCGAGGCCGGCACCAGCGGAGAGATCGTCTGCGTCATGGCGGGCGAGGTCTCCAACTATCGCGAGGTGCCGTTGGCCTGGGCGGCGGCGGTCGCCTTGCTGGCGCCGCTGGTCGCGCTGTTGTTCGGCGCCGATCCCGCCATGCTGACGCCCTGGCGGCAGGACTGGACGGTGGGTCACGCTTCGGCGGTGGGCGGGGCGCTGACGCCGGCGCTGGAGACGATGATCGTGGCGCAGGTGGTGCTGTTCGCGGTGGTGGCGGGCCTGGTTTCGATCCCGCCGGTCCGCCGGCTGCTGACTCCCTCGCCATTGAAGCGGCGCCGGGTCCATCGCGCCGCCCTGCAGCAGTTCCTGGCCACCGGCCTGCATCTGGAGGCGGGGCGGACCGGGGTGGTGATCTTCGCCGCCCGCGCCGACCGCCGGGTGGAGATCGTGGCCGACGACGCCATTCACGCCGCGGTCGGGGACAGCGTGTGGAACGCCGCCGTCGCAGCGGTGCAGAACGGGATGCGCAAGCGCGACCCTGCCGCGGGCTTCGTGCGGGCCGTGCAGCTGTGCGGCGACGCCCTGGCCCAGCACTTCCCGGCTTCCGGCCCCAAGCAGAACGCCATCAGCGACCGGCTGCTGGAACTCTAGGCCCATGCTGGCGATCCTGCAGGCCCGGATGAGCTCCAGCCGGCTGCCCGGCAAGGTGCTCATGCCGCTGGCCGGAGAGCCCATGATCGGCCGCCAGGTCGAACGGCTGAAACGGGCGGAGGGGATCGATCGTATCCTGGTCGCCACCAGCACCCGCGCCGATGACGATCCACTCGCCGCTCACGTGGCCAGGCTCGGGGTGGAGGTGTTCCGCGGCGATCTCGACGACGTGCTCGACCGTTTCCACGGCGCGCTGGCCGCCCAGGGCGAACCCGAGCATTTCCTGCGCCTGACCGCGGACTGCCCCCTGGCCGATCCCGGCGTGATCGACCTGTGCATCCGCCGCCATCGCGAGCGGGGCGCGGACTACACCCACAATTCGGTGGGGCGGACCTATCCCAAGGGCCTGGACGTGGAGGTCTGCCGGACCTCGGCCCTGAACGCCGCCTGGCGCGAGACCCGCGATCCCTACGACCGCGAGCACGTCACGCCCTTCATCTACCGCCGGCCGGAGCGCTTCCACGTGGAGTCGGTCACCCACAATCCGCCGCTGCGCTGGCGCTGGACCGTGGACACGCCGCAGGACTACGCCTTCGCCAGCGCGGTCTACGACGCCCTCTACAAAGCCAAACCCGACTTCGACATGCAGGACGTGCTGGACTGGCAGGCCGCCCATCCCGAACAAGCCATCCCATGCGGGGCGGACGAATGAGGGTGCATCTGCGCCGGCTGGCGGCGGCGGATGGCGAGCGGGTGCTGGCCTGGCGCAACTCGCCCGAGGTGTCGGCCTACATGTACTCCGACCACCTGATCGGGGCGGACGAGCACGCCCGCTGGCTGGCGTCGGCGCTGCAGGCGCGGGACCGCTGCTTCTGGGTCGTCGAGATGGACGACGCGCCGGTGGGGCTCGCCAACCTCGCTCGCATCGACCGGGACGCCAGCCGCTGTGAGTGGGCCTTCTACCTCGCCGAGCCTGCGACGCGGGGGCGGGGTGTCGGGGCGTGCGTGGAATATCTGGTGCTGGGCCACGTGTTCGAGCGGCTGGAGCTGAACAAGCTCTGGTGCGAGGTGCTGGTCGAGAACGCCGGCGTGTGGCGGCTGCACGAGGCGTTTGGTTTCACCCGCGAGGCGCTCTACCGCGACCATCTCCGCAAAGGCGGCGTGTTCCGTGACGTGGTCGGGCTGGGCCTGCTACGCCGGGACTGGCCGGCGGCCAAGGCGGCGGCCGAGGCGCGACTGGGCGGCCGATTCGACATGGGCGCCCTTACGATCGAGGCCGGACCCTTCCGGACAGCAGCGAGAGGATCGCCTCGGCCGCCCGCCCGGCCCCCTGGCCGTCGCACAGGGCGCGGGAGGCCCAGGACAGCCGGTCCCGCGTCGCCGGCTGGAGCAGGGCTGTGAACCCTTCCGCCAACCGCTTATCGAAGTCGGCCTGGGCCATGTCGGCGGCGAGCAGGACGCCGGCGTCGGCCAGCCGCAGGATGATCTCGCGCTGATTGTCGGCGACGATCGCCGCCAGGGTCGGCAGGCCCAGCGCGCATCGCTCCCAGGTGCTGGAGCCGCCGCCGCCGACGGCCACGTTCGCGTCCTGCATCAGGGCGGCGATGTCGCGGGCGTCGGGATGGATGCGCAGGCCGTGGTCCATCTCGGCCATGGCCAACAGGGCGGGCAAGCTGGGAGCGTCGCTCGACAACGCCACGTCGAAGCACGCCGCCGGGGCGAGGG
>JBARAK010000600.1:0-9637 GCA_049791955.1 Caulobacteraceae bacterium | reverse complement strand
TGCAGGTGATGTCCGGAGCGGCCAACGCCTGGGAAGCGGGACACAGCTTCGCAGCCCTGGCCGACGCCTGCATCTGCGCGCTCGCCCCAGCCGCCCTGAGGGAAACCGAGCGGTTGGGCGGCGGCTTTCCCGGCGAGGTGGCCGTGGTGGCGCTCGGCCGCGCCGGATCGCGTGAGATGACCGCCCGCTCCGACCTCGACCTGATGACGATCTACCGTCCGTCGGACCCTGCCGCCATGTCGGAGCTCAAGGGCTGGAGCGGCGAGACCTTCTACGCCCGCTTCAGCCAGCGGCTGACCACCGCCCTGTCCGCCCAGACCCCCGCGGGGGGCCTGTACGAAGTGGATCTGAAGCTGCGTCCGTCCGGCGCCGCCGGGCCGATCGCGGTCAGTTTGGGCGCCTTCCGCCGCTACTACGCCGAAGAGGCCGAGACCTGGGAGGCGCTGGCCCTGACCCGCGCGCGCACGGCCTGGGCCTCGTCTGAGACCTTCGCCGCCGAGGTCACCCAGGCCATCGTCGAGGCCTTGCGCCATCCCCGCCGCCCAGCGACGGTTTCGCGCGACGTGTTGGACATGCGCAGGCTCATGTCACGCGAACGACCGCCCAGGGGCGAATGGGACCTGAAACTGTGCCCCGGCGGCCTGGTGGACATCGAATTTACGGTGCAGGCGCTGCAGATCGCCCATGGCTCGCACGGCGGTCCGTTGGTCACCAGCACGGGCCCCGCCCTCACCACCATGCGCGAGGAGGGTCTGGCCGACCCGGCGGCGCTGGACGCCCTCTGGGCGACCTGGAACCTTGAGCAGAACCTGTGGCAACTGCTCAAGCTCGCCCTGCCCGACGGCGCCGATCCATCGCTGGAACCGCAACGCTTCCGGGCCCTGCTGGCGCGCGCCGGCGGCTGCGACACCTTCGAGGCTCTGGTGCGGACTCTGGGCGCGCGTCGGCGCGAAGCCCACGCCGCCTTCCTCAAGGTGGTCAAGGGCCTGGCTTAGGCCCCTCTTTACCCGCCCAATTCGACCAGATCGTACGGAACGGTGCGCCGGTCGTTGACCGGAACCCTCAGGGCGCGGTCCAGCGGCGGGAAGGCGCGCTGGGGACAGTCGGTGCGCTCGCAGATGCGGCAGCTGACCCCAATCTTCGCAGCGGGCCCGGCTAGGTCCAGACCGGCGGAGTAGATCACCTGCGACGCATGCTGGATTTCGCAGCCGAGGCCCAGGGCGTAGCGCCGGTCGGGCGTCAGATAGTCGCCTGAACGCTTCACCTCGCTACGGGCGACGCACAGATAACGCACGCCGTCCGGGGTCTCAGCGATCTGGCTAAGGATATCGCCCGGCCGGCCGAACGCCTCGTGCACGTTCCACAACGGACAGCCGCCGCCGAAACGGGCGAACTGCAGCCGGGTGGCGCTGTGCCGCTTGGTGATGTTCCCGGCCATGTCGATGCGCACGAAATAGAACGGCAGGCCTCGCAGGCCGGAACGCTGCAACGTGCTCAGACGATGGCACACCTGCTCGAAGCTGGCGCTGAACCGGGTCTGCAGCCGCTCGATGTCGTGGCGCAGCTCCACCGCCGCCGCCAGGAACGACCGGTAGGGCAGCAGCAGCGCGCCCGCCGCGTAGTTGCCGAGCCCCACCCGGCATACGTCCCGCGCGGCCGGGGTGCGGAAGCGGGCGCGTTCCAGCTCCGCCTCGATCAGGTCGCGGAACTCGAACAGCGCGAGCTGGTGGGCGAGTTGGAAGGTTCGGGTCGAGGTCGGCTGGGCGCCGTCGACGTACAGTCTCCGCGCTTCGGGATCGTAGCGACGCAGTATCCCCTCCCCGCTGGGCAGGCGCACCACGGTGACGGCGTGCAGCGCCAGCAGCGCCTGGGTCAGGGCGATCTCGGGGGTCTGGGCCTTGCCGATCAGGATGTGCGAGGCGAGGGCCTCGGCGGCGGTGTCGAGGGTGTCGAAGTAGTTGTCCTTGTAGTGGAAGAAATCCCGCACCTCCTCGTAGGGCAGGCTGGCGCTGGCGGCGGCGGTCTCGTCCAGCGAGACGGTCTCGTCCATGGCCTTGAACCGCTCGTCCAGCCGACGGAAGGCCCGGTGCAGGGCCAGGAACTGGCGCGCCAGGGCGGGGGTGGCGCTGGCGGCCTGCTTGATTTCGGCCGCGCTCGGCGGATCGCCGTAGGCGGTAGCGTCGACGGTGGCTTCCCGCAGGTCGGCGGCCAGGCGTCCCTCATCGCCGACGTCGAACACCCCGGCGTCGACCTGGAACACCTGGGTCAGGGCGATCAATACGCGGGCGGTGACCGGGCGCTGGTTGGTCTCGATCTGCGAGAGATAGCTGGGTGACAGGCCGAGCCGGGTGGCGCATGCCTCCAGGGTCCAGCTCCGGGCTTCACGGAGCCGGCGCAGACGAGCGCCGATGAAGAGCTTTTCGACCATCGCAGTTTCGCAAGCCGTAAATTAGCGCTGCGTATTCCTACGCAACTTGGCACGTTTTGCGAAGTGAGTTCGTTCGTTCCGCGTTAGGTCGATGTCGCCGCCCCGCCAGCGCAAGGCAATCCCACATGCAGCATATCCTGGAAGAACTCGAACGGCGCCGGGCTCACGCCCGTCTGGGTGGGGGCGAGAAGCGGATCGCGTCCCAGCACGCCAAGGGCAAGCTGACCGCGCGCGAGCGGATCGACCTGCTGCTGGACGAAGGTTCGTTCGAGGAGTTCGACATGTTCGTCGAGCACCGCGCCACTGAGTTCGGCATGGACAAGAACCGCATCCCAGGCGACGGAGTGGTCACCGGCTGGGGAACCGTCAATGGACGGGTGGTCTTCGTCTTCTCCAAGGACTTCACCGTGTTCGGAGGATCGCTGTCAGGCGCCCACGCGGAGAAGATCGTCAAGCTGATGGGCCAGGCCCAGAAGGTCGGCGCCCCGGTGATCGGCCTGTACGACGCGGGCGGCGCGCGGATCCAGGAAGGCGTGGAGAGCCTGGCGGGCTACGCCGACATCTTCCTGCAGAATGTGATGGCCTCGGGCGTGGTGCCCCAGATCAGCGTGATCATGGGCCCCTGCGCGGGCGGCGACGTCTACAGCCCAGCCATGACCGACTTCATCTTCATGGTGAAGGACACCAGCTACATGTTCGTCACCGGCCCGGACGTGGTGAAGACGGTGACCAACGAGGTGGTCACCGCCGAGGAGCTGGGCGGGGCGCGGGTGCACGCCGGCAAGTCGGGCGTGGCGGACGGCGCCTTCGAGAACGACCTGGAGGCCCTGACCCAGGTTCGGCGACTGGTCGACTTCCTGCCGCTGTCCAACCGCGAGAAGCCCCCGCACCGGGAAAGCTACGACGACCCTGAGCGCGACGAGCCGTCGCTCGACACCCTGGTCCCTGCCAACCCCAACAAGCCCTACGACATGAAGGAGCTGATCCTGAAGGTCGTGGACGAGGGCGACTTCTTCGAGATTTCGCCCGACTACGCCAAGAACATCGTGATCGGTTTCGGCCGCATGGACGGCGACACCGTCGGCTTCGTGGCCAACCAGCCCCTGTCGCTGGCGGGCGTGCTGGACATCGACAGCTCGCGCAAGGCGGCGCGGTTCGTGCGCTTCTGCGACGCCTTCGAGATCCCCATCGTCACCTTCGTGGACGTGCCGGGCTTCATGCCGGGAACGCGGCAGGAGTACGGCGGCCTGATCAAGCACGGCGCCAAGCTGCTGTTCGCCTACGCCGAGGCGACCGTACCCAAGATCACCCTGATCACCCGCAAGGCCTATGGCGGCGCCTATGATGTGATGAGCTCCAAGCACCTGCGCGGCGACTTCAACTACGCCTGGCCGACCGCCGAGATCGCGGTGATGGGCGCCAAGGGAGCGGTTGAGATCATCTTCCGCGCCGACGCGTCAGACCCGCAGAAGCTGGCCGAGCAGGAGGCCGCCTACAAGCAACGCTTCGCCAACCCGTTCGTGGCCGCCCAGCTCGGCTACATCGACGACGTGATCATGCCCCATGGCACCCGCCGCCGCATCGTGCGCGCCCTGAAGAGCCTGAAGACCAAACAGCTCTCCAATCCGGCGAAGAAGCACGACAACATCCCGCTCTGAGGCGCGCAGTCATGTTCGAGAAAATCCTGATCGCCAACCGCGGCGAGATCGCGGTGCGGATCATCAAGACCTGCCGCCGCCTCGGCATAAAGACCGTGGTGGTCTACTCCGAAGCCGACGCCGACAGCCTGGCGGTGGAGATGGCGGACGAGAGCGTCCTGCTCGGCCCGCCGCCCGCCGCCCAGTCCTACCTGCTGGCCGACAAGATCATCCAGGCCTGCAAGGACACCGGCGCCCAGGCCGTCCACCCCGGGTTCGGCTTCCTGTCGGAAAAGGCCGAGTTCGCCCGCCAGTGCGCGGACGCCGGGATCGTCTTCATCGGTCCCAATCCCCACGCCATCGCGGCCATGGGCGACAAGATCGAGTCCAAGAAGTTCGCCGCCAAGGCCGGCGTCTCCACCGTCCCCGGCCATATCGGCGAGATCGACGACACCGCCCACGCCATCCGCATCTCCGATCAAGTCGGTTATCCCGTGATGATCAAGGCCTCCGCCGGCGGCGGCGGCAAGGGCATCCGCGTGGCCTGGAACCGGGCCGACGTGGAGGAAGGCTTCCCGGCTGTGCGCGCCGAGGCCAAGGGCGCCTTTGGCGACGACCGCATCTTCATCGAGAAGTTCATCACCTCGCCCCGCCACATCGAGATCCAGGTGCTCGGCGACAAGCATGGCCACGTGGTGCACCTGTTCGAGCGCGAGTGCTCGATCCAGCGCCGCAACCAGAAGGTCATCGAGGAGGCGCCATCGCCCCTGCTCGATGAGGCGACCCGCGCGGCCATGGGCGCCCAGGCGATCGCGCTCGCCCAGGCTGTCGGCTACGACAGCGCCGGCACGGTGGAGTTCGTCGCCGGTCAGGACAAGTCGTTCTATTTCCTGGAGATGAACACCCGCCTGCAGGTGGAGCACCCGGTCACCGAACTGATCACCGGGCTGGACCTGGTGGAGCAGATGATCCGGATCGCGGCGGGCGAGCCGCTGGCGTTCGGACAGGACGACCTGTCGATCAAGGGCTGGGCGGTCGAGAGCCGGCTGTACGCCGAAGACCCCTACCGCAACTTCCTGCCTTCGATCGGCCGGCTGGTGCGCTACCGGCCGCCGGCCGAGGGCGCGCGCGGCGAATACCAGGTGCGCAATGACAGCGGGGTGCGCGAAGGCGACGAGATCTCGATGTTCTACGACCCGATGATCGCCAAGCTCTGCACCCATGGCGCCACTCGCCTGGAAGCGGTGGACGGCATGGCTCGGGCGCTGGAGGACCTGGAGATCGAAGGCCTGGGGCACAACGCGCCCTTCCTGTCGGCGGTGATGGACCAAGCCCGGTTCCGGTCCGGCGAAATCTCCACCAACTACATCAAGGACGAATTCCCCGAGGGCTTCCACGGCCTGGCTCCGACGTCCGGCCAGCTCGACCTGATGACGGCGGCGGCCTGCTGGATGCACCGCCTGCAGATCAGGCGGGCGCGCAGCAATGGCGGCAAGCTGTTCGCGGCCCCCGTCCGCGTCGAGTTCGTGGTGGTGATCGGCGAGCACAAGCGCACGGTGAAGCTGTCCGGCGAAGGCCTGGCGCTGGATATCGAACTGGTCGGGGAGGGCCGCAGGCTCGGCCTGGAAAGCGTCGACTGGCGGCCTGGCCAGCGGCTGTTCAAGGCCGTGTTGACGACCGGCGAAGGGCTCGGCCGCGCTTTCAGCCTGGAAACACGCCCTGCGCTTGAGGGCTTCGTGATCCGCCACCGCGCGGCCAAGGCCAATGTGCTGGTCCTGACGCCGCTCTCCGCCGAACTGCACGAGCGGCTGCCGAAGAAGCAGGCGGCGGACACCTCCCGCCTGATCGTCTCGCCCATGCCGGGGCTGGTGGTCAGCCTGGACGTGGCGCCCGGCCGCGAGGTCAAGGCCGGCGAGGCGGTGGCGGTGATCGAGGCCATGAAGATGCAGAACATCATCAAGGCCGAGCGCGATGGCGTGGTGAAGTCGGTCGGGGTCAAGGCCGGCGACAGCGTCGCCGCGGACGAAGTGCTGGTCGAATTCGCCTAAAGACGCGCCACAACGCTCCAAGGTCAGAAGGGAACACCCATGAAGCTCGATTCCTCCATCGCGGCCGTGGTCACCGGCGGCGCTTCCGGCTTAGGCGAGGGCACGGCCCGCGCACTCGCCGCCCAGGGGGTGAAGGTCGCCCTGTTCGACATGAATGAGGAGCGGGGCCGCCAGATCGCCTCTGAGATCAGCGGCGTGTTCTGCAAGGTCGACGTCACCTCCGACGCCGAGGTGGACGCAGGGTTTGTGTCGGCGCGCGCGGCCCATGGCCAGGAGCGCATCCTGGTCAACTGCGCCGGTATCGCCACCGGGGCCAAGACCGTCGGCCGCAAGAAGGAGACCGGCGAGATCACCCTGTTCCCGCAGGAGCTGTTCGAGCGGACCGTGCGCATCAACCTGTTCGGCAGCTTCCGCTGCCTGTCCAGATCGGCCGCCGGCATGGTGACGCTGGAGCCGCTGGCGGACGGCGAGCGCGGCGTGATCATCAACACCGCCTCGGTCGCCGCCGAGGATGGCCAGATCGGCCAGGCGGCCTATTCCGCTTCCAAGGGCGGCGTCCTGGCCATGGCCCTGCCGATCGCACGCGATCTGATGAACGACGGGGTGCGGGTCAACACCATCCTGCCGGGCGTCTTCGCCACCCCCATGGTCGCCGGCATGAGCCAGGCGGTGCAGGACAGCCTGGCCGCCAACATCCCCTTCCCCAAGCGCCTTGGCACGGCCGCTGACTACGCTCGCACGGCGCTGGACATCATCGGCAACGTTTATCTAAACGCCGCAGCCATCCGCCTGGACGGCGCCATCCGGCTGGCGCCGCGATAGTCACGATCGCGGACTCAGTCCGGCCGTGAGCCGAAAACCGCTTCGGCCATGGCATGCTTGACCGGCACGACCGGGATCGTCTCGGCCGCCAGCATCTCCATCACCTGGGTGAGCATCTCCGGCGTGCAGCCAAACGGCGAAGGCGTGTCGCAGACGTCGTGGGTGAAGAGGATGAGCCAGCCGTTACTGGCCTTGGCCTCGCGCGCAGCGGCCAGGATCTCGTCCGGCCGCCAGCGGCGATGCTCGATCGGGACGGCCAAGAGTTGCGCCAGGTCGATGCGCCTGGCGTTGACGCCTGGCCGGATGCCGCGCGCGGTGCCGAAGCGCTGACCCATCAAGGCCTTGGTGCGCGGAGAGACCTCGCCATAGGGATAAGCGTAGCTGGATAGCCGCGCCCCGCCGAGGATCTCGCTCAGGGTCTCGGCGTTCCGCTCTGCATCGACCGACAGCTCGGCGGAAGCGACGGTCGGCGCCATGCGATGGGCGTAGCTGTGGGCGCCGATCTCATGCCCCGCCCGGTGGGCGGCGCGGAGGTCGTCGGCGTCGAAATAGTCGACCCCGTCCTCGCTGATCCCGCGGAAGCGGCCGGCGGCGTAGTAGGTGGCCCTAGCGCCGAAGCGCTCCAGGATCGGACCTGCGACGGTCCAGGCGCTCTTTGGGAAATCGTCGAAGGTCAGACTGGCCAGCGGCCGCTCCAGCCGGGATCGCGCCTGCTTGAGCGGCAGCTTGCGGGTGACGAAGTTGTTGGCGCGGTGCATCAGGCCCATGACACGCCTCAAGCCGCTTCCGAGGCGGCGCGGACCAGCCGCACCACATCGCTGTCGACGAATGGATCGGCGAGATCGCGAACCCAACCGTCTTCGTCCCGCGCGAAGCCCAGTTCTTCCAGCAGGCGGACGGAGGCGCCGTTGCGTTCGGTGGCCTGGAACCGCACGCGGAAGACCGCGTGCCCCGCCGCGCCTAGACGTTCGGCCAGATGGGCGAAGGCGGCGTGCTCGACACGCTTGCGCTGCACCCGGCAGCTCATGAAAAACTCCACCAGCTCACCGGCTTCCAGGTCCAGTTCGGCGAAGCCGATCAGTCCGTAGTCGCCGTAGCGGTCGGTGCATCGCAGCGTCAGGCGCGCGTATCGGGCCTCCGGCTCGACCATCCGCGCCACCCGATCCAGCGCGAACTTAGCGCCGGTGAAGTTGAGTTGGTTGGTCCGCTGGGACAGCTCATGGGTCCGCGCCACATCGGCCCGCCCCAAAGGTCGCGCGTCCAGCACCAGGTCCGACGCCCGTAGGAAGCCGAGGTAGTCGTCGCCCTGGGCCTCCATCTCCACGGTGCGTTGGGCCTCGGCCTGGTAGAGGCTACGTCGCTTGGCGCCTTCCGGGGTGATCGGGTGATCGAACCAAGGGTGGGACAACAAGCCTTCGACCTCGACATGCGTCAGGGTGCGGACCTTGGGCTGGCCGGCCTGGACCTCGGCGCGCTCGAACGGCTGGTCATCGATGAACACGAAGCTGTCCAGGCCGAGGTCGAGACGCTGGGCGATCCGCCCGATCGACTGACTCTTCGGCCCCCAATTGATCTCAGGATGCAGGAAGTAGTCGGTCAGGCCGTGGCGACGCAGCGCCTCCAGCCCTTCGGCGGCGTCGTTCTTGCTGGCGATGGACTGCAGTAGGCCACGCGCGTCCAGCGCCTTGATCGCCGCCATCGCTTCGGGCCGTGGCCTCACGCCGTCAGGGCCGTCTTCGGCCAGCACGCCGGTCCAGAGCGTCTCATCCAGGTCCCACACCAGCACCTTGGCGAGCAGGGGCGAGGATGGGGGGGAAGGCGCAACGGACATCACGGGCGCCTCGGCGAAGGCGACGAAGTCAGTCAGGCCGAAGACCACGTCCACCCCCTCGGCCTCGCCGACCGGCTCGATCTGGATCAGGTAAGGCTGGTCGAGGCGGATGGCGGCGGCGATTTCACTCGCCGGAACGGTCAGCCGGCGCGCCTCGGACCCCAGCCGGAAATGGGTCTGGTGGGTCCCGCGCTCGGGCGCATCCTGCAGGAAGGTCAGGGTGAAGCCCCGCTCGCTTCCGTCCAGGGACCAGCCTTCCACGACGAAGGCGTCCAGGTCGAACGCCGGGTTCGTCGGGCTTCCGTTCGGAGCGCTCCGGGAGTTGTGCGACTTTCGCGTGTTCCAGCGCCAGACGGCGTTGCGGGAAAGGGCGAACGGCAGCGGCGCATCCGCCAGGAATTGCGAGACCATCGCGTCCCGGCGTTCGCGCCGGCGGGCCTGGACGTAGGCATGCAGAGGAGCCGGGCCGTGGCCCTCGAGCTTGCCCCACTTGCGGAACCGGATACGCGTCAGGCCTTGCTCGGCCGCCTCGATACCGGCGACGAATCGGCGGCAGTGCAGGTCCGGGCGAGGATCGTAGAAGGCGCAACTGGCGTAGCAGATCGGGTAGGCGCACTCGGAACAGTGTTCGCCCCAGACGATCTGACTGCGGGCGCGCACCGTTCGACCATCGAACAGCTCGGCGCCGCGCGGAATCTCCACGCCGACGCGACTGTATTCGTTGGCTACGGTCTCTTTCACTAGGCGGCGCTCCGAAGGGCGCAGCCAGACCTAACGCATCAAGTTTAAGGTCCGGTTGAACTCCGCCCCTCACTCCCGGTTGCGCCACGCCAGTTGGACTGGAATTCTCTAACGCAGAAACGCCCGGCCT